>JAIPKD010000011.1 GCA_021733835.1 Verrucomicrobiota bacterium | reverse complement strand
CACATCTCGATCACGAGGCATGCTATTCTATCGTCTTATGGAACAGGCTGTGATGACTGCCCCATTGTCGTACCGGCAGATCGTTCAAAGAAAACACAACATATAGAGGGTACTTGCGTTATATGGATACCCCCTTTTTCACAATTCGCGGGAACGCCTTTTACCATGATCTGGGTAGGTTTATCGCTGATTTCGAAAACACATTTCGTTTCATGCGTATCGAGAATTTGAGTATAACACCGGGAGGCGGTACGGAGACCTCGAGTCAGGGCGAAAGATTATCGTTTACTATGGACATTGCAGCGTTGGTTAAGCCAGTCCCGACTACGGCGCCGGCCGGAACTACGGAATAATAATGTTTGCCGGTAAAACAGTTTTAATGTATGTATTGTTGACACTTGTGTTGTATATGCTTGCCTTGTGTAGTGTCCCTTCGGTTTCAGCCCAGGCTGATGATGAGAGCGAAGACAAAACGGAAACAGGAAAAGAGGAGGAAATGTCGGTTATCGACATGAATGTGGAATTCCCGAAGTCGGTATTCGTCGATGATTTCAGGAAAGGGGCCGATCCGTTTTTCCCTAACTCCGTTCGTCGTCTTCCGGCATCGGAAAAGGCCGCGGACACGGAAAAACCAAAACCGCCGCCGTCGACGGCCTTGAAGCTGAGGGGCATTTTTATGGTCGAGGGTGAACCGGCCCGCGCCTTGATAAATGATAAGATTGTAACGATCGGATTCGAGGGGAATGTGCGTACCGAAGAAGGAGAACTCCATATCAAGTGCAGCGATATTCGCGAATCGTCGATCGTTTTGGAAGTCGAAGGTGAGTCGATACCGGTGGAGTTAAGTATTTACGAGTAACATGCCATATGCGGTTGTTCTCCAAAATAATAAATAAAGCGCGCTCCCGTCCCGATGCGGCGATATGTTTCATTGGACAGACGGGCGCACGGATGTTCCTCGTTGCAATTATTGCCGCGGCGTCCCAGCTCATGCCGACATCGGTTTTCGCGGCCGGGCCAACGGAAAGCGCCGCAGCTTCATCCAATACTGCTACGAATGCCGAGTCCCTTTTGGAGTCAGGAGAACCTGTGTCCCGGATCGAGGGGACGCCGGAGGAGGTTGACACGCCCGCCGCGGTGGCCGGCGAAACAGGTGCGGGCGAGGATGAATCCGAAGGAGTAGTTCGCACTTACGAAGATATCTCCGAAGATTCCCTGGTGATCAGCGGGCAGGCCCCTGAATCGCTTCTAGTTCTTTCCGACGCGCCGATCATGGATGCGATACGGCTACTGGCCAGGCAGGCGGACATGAATATCCAGTTTGATCCACAACTAACTCGCACCACGAACGGGCCGAGCGTGTTTGAGCAGACAAAGGTATCCGTCCGCTTCGAAAACGTTACCCCGGATCAGGCGCTTACCGCCCTCCTGGATAACCATGGGTTGATGGTGGAAATAGATCCGAGGACGAAGATTTCCAAAATAACGAACGCTTCCAAGAGAGAGCCGCTGAAGACCCATGTAATCCGGCTCGGGTATGCCAGCCCGACCAATATAGTGGAGATACTCAACCCCACACTCACCGATGATAGGAGTCAAATTATCCCCGACCTAAGGAGCAGCAAGATAATAGTTGTAAGTACAGATCGTGAATATGCCGCTGTAACAAATCTGTTGTCCGAGCTCGACGCGCCGACGCGGCAGGTGCTGATCGAGGCGCGGTTGTTGGAGACATCGCATAATCCGAAGTCGATAAAAGGTGTCGACTGGTCGGGGACATTGGAAGGACAACGTCTTACATTCGGCAATGGTATGATCTCCGGCTCTTCAACGACAATGAGGCCGGGAGAAGAGACCACAACGGTTCTGCCCAGCGGCCGTACGATAACCACCAGAGAAGATTCGTCCACGATGACCTCCTTTACAAGCTCATTCGGCGGTTCCTCCGGCGGAGAAGGGGGGGGCGACGGCGGCCAGACAGGCGGCAGCCAGGTGTTCAGTCCACTCGGCGCGAGCTGGAATACATTAAGCGGATTCACGCCGAGTATAGGTTTTCTCAATGCGGACGGCCTCAACGCCGTGCTTTCTTTTCTTAACCAGGATAGTGAGACTCGTGTTATTTCCACGCCGCGGACGGTGACGTTGGACAATCAACCCGCTGAATTGTCCGTTACCCGGGCGTATCCTATTTTTGAGATAACACCCGGTGCGGCCAATGTGCCCGGTGGCTCTCAAGTGAATTATACGAATTTAGGTACTATTCTGGAGGTAACCCCCAGAATTTCTGGGACGAACAAGATTGCATTGAAGGTTACACCCGAGGTGTCGAATATCGACGGCAAAGACCAGCAGACGATACAGGGGCAGTTGAATGTGGCGAATATTTATGCCATCCGCCGTATCGATACGCACGTGCTCATCCCGAGCGGAAACACCCTGGTCATGGGAGGGCTGATAAGCGATACGAAGACCGAGGGCTATAAGAAAGTCCCCGTCCTGGGCGACCTGCCGCTGTTTGGTAGGCTCTTTAGGCATGACACAAAAGAGAGGATCAAGCAGAACCTGCTTATATTTGTGACTCCAACCATTATAGAGGACACCGATTTCCAACAATTGCCTTCAAGCCGTTTTCTTGAATCGGAGTACAGATATGACAGCGAGGAATTACCGTCACCGTGGGATAGAGGTAAACCGTTCGACTGGAGTAAACCGTTAAGCGAGCAGAATTGACATATTAACGAAGAAACGATGAAGGCGGGCCTGACAATATTACCTTTCAACCGATCGCACGCAGCAGCGACACGGGAACGCTTGATCCCGGCCGTGATTGCGCGTTGGTCGATTTTGCTCGTTTTTATCTGCTTATTTGGGACGAATGCCGCCGGCCAGGTTAATGTCCAAACACTCGGCGGCGGGCCGCTATCGGCCGGCGGTTCGTATTCGGGTTTTGCCGACGGTGACACCTTGCAGCAGGCGCAGTTCAACCGTCCGTCCGGTTGCGCCGTCGATGACCAGGGATACCTTTATGTGGCCGATCGCAATAACAACGCCGTGCGTCGCCTCGATGTGGCGGGGAATTGGACGTCGACGGTTATTGTCGGCCTCTACGAACCGATTGACGTGGCTATAGTCCGTACCAACGATTTATACAGTGAACTCTATGTACTCGAGTACGGCATCGGTTCCTTGCTGAAACGCGACCGCTTCGGCGAGGTTATAGAAGCGCTTACCGGATTGGATAAACCGACCGCTATGGCGTTCGACGGTGAAGCCTTTCTCTATATTGCCGAAGAAGGCGGTGCGGTCGAGAGATACAATATCTACGATTCCTCGATTTCCACGGTTACAACAGGATTCAGCAAGCCGAACGGATTGGCGGTCATGAACAGCGGATGCCTCGCGGTGGCGGATGCGGGAACGCACGCCGTTTATTCATTGTACCCGGACACGGGCGGCATAACCCTTATCGCCGGTGTGCCGGGGACGCAAGGGTTCAGAGACGGGCCGGGCGCTGAGGCCAAATTTAATTCACCCGGGCATATCGTGTCCGCGCCGGACGGATCGCTTATCCTTGCCGATACCCAGAATCATAGGGTCAGGCGGATAGACGCCGAAGCCGTGGTATCCACCGTTTACGGAATAGCGCCCGACGCATGGGGATACGATAACCTGACTTCATACAAGGGTTGGTGGGACGGTGATCCTGCGGTAGCCGAATCGAGGTCACCCTTGGGTGTCGGGATTGGTGATAATGGGAGTCTCTATGTCACCGAAACCTACTACCACATTGTTCGTGAAGTGACCGGATTGGAATTGGGCGCCGAGCCGGCGTTGTTACCGCCGGAAATTACACCGGCAAGCGGATATTTCCCTATGGGCAGAGACGTGACCGTGACGAATCCCAATTCAAACGTGTTTTTCGATGCGCGTATCTTTTATACCACCGATGGAACTGTGCCGACGACGAACTCGCTCGAACTCGAATTAACGAACAATATGGGTGTTATCCAGTGGCGGGAGAAGGATCGCGACCTTAGCTCGCTTAGGGTTCGCGCCTTTGCGGGCGCCATAGGCAGCGAACCGGCCGGCGGTCTCGCCGTTGAAACAAATCGTATCGGCGTGCCCTCGGACATCGAGGCCGGCGTGGGCGCGGTCATGCTTATCCCCGTCGTGGCCGAACTCAAGCCGGGTACCACACTCGGCTCGCTCCAATTCAGGGTTGAAGTCGAACCCCTCGGCGCTACGCCGGCCTTGACCGGCTTGGACGCCTTATCGTTTAATTACACCAATGAATTCTTCCAGATGGTCGGCCCGACCGATCCGGCGAATGAGGCGGAATTTTCTTACACGCCGTATCAGATCGGCGCTACACGTGGAATGCTGATTTCCTTTGCTGCGGATTCGGATTTCGGCATCGACCGGTTCGGCGTAGTTGCTCTGCTGAAGGCGCCGGTGCCGGTAACCGCCCGCGAAGGCGATAAATACAGCGTGTCCGTGGCTTATCCGTCCGGAACATCCGACGGCGTCACCGACGTGCCATTGAAACCGATGCCCGCCGCATCGGTCACCGTCACCAATCTCTCATACCTCGTGGGCGACACGGAGGTATCGGCCTGGTATCATACAGGTGATTTCGGCGATGGAAGGCTGCTCAACAACGATGTCAATAATGCCTATAACGCCGCATTGGGTATAAAAACACCTTTTATTTACAGCGATATATTCGACGCCATGGATGCCTTCCCTGTAGATTCCCAAGGGGGCGCAGGCGGTGACGGCATGATCCGTTACCTGGACTGGCAGATCATTCAGCTCCGATCGGTGGGGCTTATCGAGGATAACTGGTATAGGCAAAGGGAGGCGAACGGCTCGATATCCGCGTATCCGGCAAGCGGTTATTCAGACGTTTCATCCGCTCAAGCGCCGGCGATCCAAGATGTTTCTCCCGTCGAGTACGAGGTGTTTGCAGGGATTATTCAAGTGGACGAGGCGAGTTCCGGCGAGTACGTGGACGTGCCGTTATTCGTGAATGTCAAACCCGGTTGCAGCTTGTCCGGCATGCAGTTTCTTGTTTCCGTGACCGCAACCGGTAACGCGCCGGGACTGACTGCGCAGCCGGGTTTTATCGAGGCCGACGGCATACCATCGCCTTCGCGCTCCGGTCCGGCGGGGGCAAATAGCATCTCCGCGGCATGGAATATCGGGGGGTTCGAGGGCGGCCTGCAGGGGAGCAACGCGCTCGGTGTTATTCGGTTTGCGGTGCCGTCGAACGCCGTGTCCGGCGATATCTATTCGGTGAATATGCTCAATGCAGACGGCGCGGCGGATATGCAGACGCAGTACGACTTCGAGACGCTCTCGGCCGGCGTCAAAGTGGAATCCACCTTTTCAGCGCCGCAGGCCTTCATTTCCGAACAGTGGCGCGAGAGGTACTTCGGATATTTATTGAATCCATGCGCAGCGCCCGAGGCCGATCCGGATTTCGATGGGGTGTCGAATCTTGACGAATACGCGCAGCAGACCGATCCGGTGGAGCTGCGATTGCGCATAACTCGGGAGGCGCTCGAGGATGCGTCAAGCTCGCTTACACCCGGTCGAACACAGAGTCTGCGATGGTACGGCGTAACGAATACGGATTACGTTTTAGAGGTTTGCGAGGATTTAACTTCGGGCGACTGGTCGGTATCGTTGGATGAAATTACAGGCTCGAACGCGCCGGTCGTGATAACCAATGGAATTACTAACACGAGCTCAGGATTTTTCAGGGTAAGGAAAATTGAACAATAAAAACGGAGATCACCTTCATTCGGTGATTGAACAGAAACAGATTTTATGTTAAAAAACCAAAATACGCCAATCCTATGAATATGAAAACGCTTATATTCGGTACGGTTCTGCTTGCTGCGTCGCTCGGTGTCAAGGCGCAGACGGTTGGAACTCTAGTAACAAGTGGGTTAGCGGAGCCTTTCGGCGTAACCGTTGATTCAAATAACAAGTATTACGTTACCGATAGTGCGAACAATCGGGTTGCGATGTACGATCCCGGCACGGGTGTACTCACGAACTTCGCAACCGGTATGTTTAATCCGCAGGGAATAGTCGCAGTCCCGGGCGGTATAGTTGTATCGGATTCCGGTAACAACCGGCTCGTGATGCTAAGCGCCGACGGCACACTGAATCACCTTGCCGGCAGCGCAACAGGCGAGCCGGGGTATGCCGACGGCATAGGCGCGGCAGCCGTGTTCAACTCACCGGCGGGTCTGGCGTATAGCGCGTCCGAAGACGCAGTGTACGTTGCCGACATGCTGAATCACATAGTCAGGAAAGTGGACTTGACCACGACAAATGTGACCACGGTCGTTACCAATGATTTATACAGACCTTCGGATGTGGCGGTTGATGAGCAAGGCCGCGTCTTCATTGCGGACACTGGGAATCACTCCATCGTGATGTCGACGAATGGGACGCCGGTTCTCATAGCCGGCAGCGGTACGAGCTATCAGAGCGGCTACGAGGACGCCACGCCCGGGACATCCGCGTTATTGAATTCGCCGCGCGGTTTGATTTGGGTCGGCGGTAAAACCGGACTTCTGGTAAGCGATACCGGCAATAAGGTCATCAGGCAGGTGAACTCCAATTCGGCCGGTACCTGGTCTGTAAGCACTTACGCCGATACGCAAAACGCGGGATTCGAAACACCCATCGGCCTGGCGCGCGACAACAACGGCAACTATATCCTCGCCGACCTGGGCGCCGACGCCCTGCGAATCATTCAGGTGACGGCGCCGCAGGGGCCGGTGGCCGAGCCGGTAATCGGGCGCGTCATAATGGCTACCAATAATTTTGGAGATATTGTCACTACATTGATCCCCGTCACCAATTCCACTTATGAAAACGATATTACCGTGGCTATCCAAGGTGAAGAGGGGACTCAAACCTATTACACGATCGGCGATGAACCTGAAGATGTGCCCAGCCCGTCGACCTCCGACTTCAGTCCGCCGAGCTACCAGGACGGCGCGTCGTCACTGCCGCCCAGCATAGTCGATCCCGCCGTTCACGGTCCGGATGTGACGATCAAGGCGATCGGTACACAGGAAGGCCGGCGTCCGAGTGAAGTAGTGACCGCGCAATTCCATTTCCGGGTGGCGAATCCATCTATTCTCGGCACTGATCCATTGTCGTTTTCAATGGATGTGGGTACAGAAGGCGCCGAGCTTTGGTATACGACGGACGGGACGACGCCAACCAATGATGCGCAATACGCCACGCTCTACGCGCCCGGCGAGCAGCTCAATGTCCTGACCAGCACAAACGATGTCGATTTCCGCGCCCGTGGATTCAAGGAAGGATACAAGCCGAGCGGCGTGGTGCAGCGAACCTTCCGGTACGAAGACGTGCAGACAAGCTCAATCGGCATTGCCAAGGATTACAATGCCGGTATTGGCTCGACTATTGTCATCCCAGTGCAGGTTCGTCCTGTAGGAGTTCAAAGCCTGCGCTCGCTACAGTTCAGGGTCGAGATTACGCCGGAGGATACCAATACACCGGCCGTCCTCAATCAATTCAGGACGCTGAACATCGATCCGACGAATGACTTCATACGCGTTGAGGCCCCCGCGGTGGCCGGAGGCGTGGCCTCGTTCATGGCCAACCGTTATTCTCAAACCAACGACGGCGTTACCACACGCGGGCTTGCTGTTTCGTTTATCGGTACTAATGCGAACTTCTCGATTACCGATTTCGGCACAGTCGCAATGCTTGCGGTACCCGTACCGCCCAACGCAGAGGAGGGCGATAAGTATACCGTGAACGTGCTCGAGCCCTCAGGTACGTCGGATGCGCAGCAAACGCCCGTACCCCTTACCGCTTTGCCGGCGAGGACGATTAATGTTACCAACCTCAGCTATGTGGTCGGCGACAGCGCAGTCGCTAACTGGTACAACGCAGGCGACTTCGGCAACGGGAATCTGGGCAATAACGACGTCAATAACGCGTTCTACGCATCAATGGGCGTGAGGACGCCGTTCCAATTCTCCGACGTCTTTGACGCAATGGATGCGTTTCCGTTGGATACCGACATGTCCGCCGGCGGTGACGGTCAAATCCGGTACCTCGACTGGCAGGTGATACTTCAACGCTCACTCAGATTGAACACGAATAACTGGGCGCGGTCGTGGTCCGATAACGGAAGAAGAAGCGCTGAACGCGCCGAATTAAACGCATTGCCGAACACGCCCGCCGAGGAGGCGAGCGCATCCGATCCGGATGCCGCATGGTTTACTCATGCCTGGCTTGGCGCCGAAATGATCGAAAACGCCGCGCCCGGCGAACGTGTCAGCGTGCCCGTTATCCTATTCACCAAGCAGGGATACTCGGTATCGGGGTTCCAGCTCCTCGTGAGTGTCGAACCCGGCGCAGATGCGCCCGGACTTCAAACGCAGGCGACGTTCGTTCCATCGGATTATTTACCGGAACCGATAGTGGTGCAGGAACTGCCGTTGAACAAGTCCGGCTGCGCGTGGTCGCTTGTACAGAACCCGATTGACCAAGGCTTGTCCGGCAGCAATGTGATCGGCGCCGTCGAGTTTGTTGTTCCTGAGACGGCCGGTGGCGGCGACTTCTATACGATCAGGTTCGAGAACGTCGACGGTGCGCCGGGAGATTGGACGCAGTACGAATTCGAGTCGTTCCCGAGCCGAGTTTGGGTCGGTTCCGACGCGCAACTGCCGCAACAACGCGTGTCCGATGAGTGGATACAGAGTTTCTTTGGAAAACTGGATAATCCGCTTGCCGCACCGGATGCCGATCCGGACGCCGACGGCGCGACGAATCTTCAGGAATTCACCGCCGGCACGAATCCGGGGACACTCCGTGTTCATTCAGCGCCTGACTGGGCGGACGGCCTCTCGACTGAGGGGTTCAAGTTGAAGTGGTACGGCGCGCCGGGCAAAAGCTACAGGATTGAAAGCTGCGCCGACCTCGGCGGAGAATCCTGGGCGCCCGTTTCCAAGGGCCTGCAGGGGAATGGGCGGATGATGGAATTCACGGTTCCGCCTGGATCGGACGATGCGAGATTCTTCAGGATCGTCGTAGAAGAATAGACGTTAATTCGAAGGGGCGGCCTATGCGGTCGCCCCTTTTTAGCATCTTGGTTGTCCTAGCTGAATTTTGTTGAATCGGCCTTCGATAGCTGGGTTTTTGAAACATTACGGCATTTTGAGTATTAAACCTTATAAACAGATACGTGTATGCGTAACCTGATTTCATTTTGGCTGATTACGTTCCTCGTCTCGACGCTAGGTCTTCGGGCGCAACCGACGGTGAATTCGTTCATCTCGGAAAACCTGTTCGAGCCGTATGATATTGTTCATGATGGAGAAAATAATTTTTACATCAGCGACAGCGGAAATCACAGGATCGTAAAATACGACTCGAACCAGGGCGGCCTCATCAATGTCGCTGGATACAAGGGGTATGCCGGCTTAGCTGACGCCAAGGGCATCCTGGCGCGGTTCAGCAATCCGAAGGGGATCGTTCTTACCGCTGACGCTGACTCGATCGTCGTGGCGGATACCGGTAATCAGGTTATACGCCGCGTCTCTCTTGAACCGGACAGTTACGGATTGGTTACCACCGTTGCGGGTGTGCCGGGTCAAGCCGGGTATGCCGACGGGGTGGGAACCAATGCGCTGTTTAATCACCCGACCGGCCTGGCGTTGGATGCCGACGGTACCGTGCTGATCGCCGATTCAAAGAATCATCTCGTCAGACGTTTAAACATCGAATCCAATCTGGTCACCACCATCGACGTTTTCACGAATGTGCTGTACGAGCCCAACGATATAGCCGTAGACGCCGAGGGGCGCGTTTATGTCGCCGATACACGCAACCACACGATAAGGGTTCTGAATACGAACGGGACTACCGGAGTGTTTGCCGGCAGCAGTACGGGTGAGTCGGGCACGAACGATTGGTACTTTGCGGATGAAGGCTTGCTTAACTCGCCTAGGGGCCTGCTTTACGCCGAGAACCTTGGGTTGATGGTCGCCGATACGGGGAACCATACGCTGCGCCGCGTGTTTTTCAATCCGGAGGTGGGCACATACTCGCTCGAGACATACGCCGGTGTGCCGGAACAGCGCGGGCTTGTCAACGGCGCGGCCGCGCAGGCGCGCTTCGATTCACCCGTCGGTATGGCGATGAGTCCGTACGGCGCATTGCTCGTAGTAGACACCCTCAATCACGCCGTCAGGCAACTACAGATAACACCGATCCAAGGGCCGGTACCAACCCCGCAAATCGGGTATGTGGTCTTCGAAAAGGACGACTTCGGCGATCTTGTAACAACGCTCGTTCCCGTCACAAACGCGGTTTTCAATAATAACGTCGTAATAGCTATCAAGGACGTCGAAGGCGTCGAAACTTATTATACCATAACAAACAGCTACGATCAGAACTTGCCGAATCCGACGCCCGACAACGGTGTTTCGCCGCCGCCGTACGAAGACGGACTGAAGGAATTGCCGTCAACTCTCTCCATGCTGAGCACCACCAATACTATCAAGGTGAGGAGCTTCCAGGGCGGCAGGCCGCCGAGCGATGTGGTCGCGGCGCAGTTCAGATTCCAAACGGCCAATCCCGCCATAATCGGTGAAAATCCCATGAATGTAGAACTCCAATGCGCCACCGCCGGCGCGCAAATGTGGTATACGACCGACGGAACGACACCCGAAAAGGATGGCGTAAATAGTCTATTGTATACCGGCACGCCGATCATGCTGCCTTTGGAAAACTCCACTAACGTCTTGAGCGTCCGCGCGTACAAGGACGGATACAAAGAAAGCAAAGTTCAGTCCAAGACATTCTATATTTCTGAAGCGGAGTTCAACAAGATGTCATTCGGCTTCCAATCCGGTGAGGCGTCGAGTGACTTCATCGGCGCGGTCGGCCAGAGGTTCCTGGCGCCCGTCACGCTGACGCTCCTGCCGGATCAGGAGATTTATTCGCTGCAATTCGGAATGACGGCGACTAATTACAACGGCGCACCCTCCATAGACGGCGGGCTGTTGAGTTTTAATTCTATGTTAATGAAGGAAGTGGATGATGTGCTTATAACCATACCACCAGGCATGTACTACGATCCGCTCGGGCTGACCTTTACAAACCTGCTCAGCACGAATGTTAGTAGAAATCTGCTCATGGCCGGATGGCTCGAACGCTACGGATTCACCAACCTGTTCGATACCACCGAGCAAGATTTGGTTACATACTCGCGCGCTCACGATACGTTGTTTGAAAGCAAGGACGGCAAGGTCATAGTCGGCGCTTTCTCGTTCCGGATACCGGCGGTGGCCCAGACAGGGGATGTATATGAAATTGAAATAACAAGGCCCTCTGCTACCTCCGACGGGATAAGTCAGGACGTCTACATTCATGCGCCCACAAACAGCGGTTTTGGGAAGGGGGCGCTGAACTCGATTAAGCATATTGAAGTAGGTACGCCCTCGTATATCGCCGGAGACGTCGCGCCGTTCAAGTGGTTCAACGCCGGAGACTTCGGCGATGGCTACCTAAAAAACAATGACGTCCTCCAGGTCTTCCAGTCCGCCGCTTATAATTCCCATACCCCGCCGCCCGGGAGTGATTTATTCGATGCAATGGACTCCTCCGACGGCTCGTTCAATGCGTCCGACGGCGGCGATTACGCCATAGATAATTCAACAACCGGTGACGGTGTTTTGCGGGTCGACGACGTGTTTGTTGTCTTCAGGCGATCGTTGGACGAGTCGCTTAAATGGGCGGTGCGTTACCGGGACGAAAACGGCGCGCTGCAGGCCGTGATGACGAACGCCAATGTGTTTCCCGGATTGCCCAATCTCCCCGCGCGGGAGGATATGACCGGTGTAATGGGTATCTCTGCTGACGCGAAACCTTTCGCGCAATTTACCGCCGCCGATCGTACTGTTGAGCCGGGCACAACAATCGGTGTCCCGATAACGGTGAACTTGCATGGGGATTATCCGCTGAAGGTGCTGTTGCTGAATATCGATGTAACGCCCTTGGACGGCGCGCCCCGGATCGAGAATCCGATTAGGTTGATCCCCGGCCCCGGACTGGGTGCGCCCAAGTTCACGCATAGCGTGGGCGCCGCGAATTACGCCGCGGCCTGGCTCGATCCGGGCGTCGATGGGATCATGGGCGAGGCAAACATAGCGACGTTATTGATGGATATACCCGTGCATGCCCCCGAAGATTCGGTGTACAGGATCGAGCTTACGCATGTCTCCGGATCGCCGAACGGCCTCGCCGTGTTTCCCAAGTCGGTCAATAACGGGCTCGTTACTTTCTCGAACAGAGACGAGTCTTCATGGAATGACGGTATCCCCGATTCTTGGCGGTTGAGGTATTTTGGATCGGTCTCCAATGTGGCGTCCGTGTCGTACCTCGACCCGGACGGCGACGGTGAGAGTAATTACAACGAGTTCATCGCCGGTACCGATCCGGCGGATACCGGCTCGGTTTTTAAACTCCGTGTTCACAGGCGCGACGATGCCGGCGGAACGGGGGCGCGCGCTATGCTGGAATGGATAACTGCGCCCGGCAGGGATTATCTTATCGAGGCGTCATCCGGAACATTGACCGGGGAATGGGAGACTGTCGCAAGCCCCGTGACCGGTGACGGCGGGCCCGCCGCGATCCCTCTCCCCGATGCCGGCGCAAGAAACGGCTTCTTTAGAGTCCGAATAAGTCCGAATATTGATAATAAATAATTGTTAATTAAATCAAATTTATAATTGAAATACATTCATTCATCGTTAAGATGGGCTTCATAATCAATAAACTTCAACGATTGACATGTAATGGCGCGATTATTTTTTGCAGGATTCGAGTCGGAGCCCGTCGAGCTCAGCGAAGGTGAGAATACACTCGGACGTGATCCGGGTAACAGCATCCAAGTATCGGATACCTCCGTTTCATCCTTTCATTGCCGTATCGTGGTTGAAGGTACGGAGGTTATGCTTCACGACTTGGAGTCAACGAATGGGACGTTTGTTGATGATGTACCCGTGACTCAGGCCGTCGTCGGTTCCGGGTCTGTAATCAGGATCGGTCAAGTTGGAATGCGACTTGACGTGCCCCCCGAGGTTAGAGTGCCCGAGGTCGACTTCAAACCCAAGGCTGCGCCGGCGCATCTGCCCGACGGATCGCCCTGTTGTTTTTATCATTCGGACGAGAAGGCGCTGTTTCGCTGCACGATTTGCTCAAAGACGTTTTGCAATAATTGCATCCATCGAATCGGCCTGAAGGGGCGTACACCGCTTACCTTATGCCCCGAGTGCAGTAATCGTTGCGAAGTTATCGTCGAGGATATCAAGGAGGTGAAAAAGGCCTTTTCACTTAAAAAGGTGTTCGCCAAAACCGTTCGGATGCTGTTCCGCTGATAATCAATTGCGATAAACCTGCAATAGCAGCTTGCCGGGGGCATCCTGAACACGTCAAAAACATCCTGCGTGACAATCGAACGTTTGCCCGGTAGTTTCGGGCTATGGAAAAACGCGAGTTGACGCTTGGACATTCGCCCGATCCGGATGACGCCTTTATGTTCTATGCCCTGGCAAGGGAACGGATCGATACCGGCGAATTCAGTTTTAGGCATATCTTGGATGACATTCAAACCCTGAACGCGCGTGGCTTGAACGGCGAGCTGGATATTACAGCGGTGAGCTTTCACGCCTACCCTTTCATCATGCGGCATTATATGCTCCTTCCATGCGGATCGAGTATGGGCGACGGCTACGGGCCGTTGCTTGTTTCCGACAATGCCTGTTCGCGCGAAGAAGTGGCGCGGAAACGGATCGCCGTCCCCGGCGAGCTGACAAGCGCGTTCCTTGCTATGCTGATGTGGCTGGAAAAGAAACCGGAGCAAATCGATTATATCGTCGTGCCGTTCGACAAGATTTTCGATGCGGTGAAGTCCGGCAAGGCCGATGTTGGTTTGATTATTCACGAGGGACAACTCACCTATGCGCGTGAAAACCTCCAGGTTTGTGAGGACTTGGGAGTCTGGTGGGCCGGTGTGACTGATTCACTTCCGTTGCCGCTGGGCGCGAATGTGATTCATAAGCGGATCGATGCCCAGAGCCGGCGGCGAATTTCGAATATACTGAAACAAAGCATCGAATTCGGTCTCGAACACAGGGATGAGGCCGTCGAATATAGTCTGAAGTTTGCCGGTGATATGGAATCGAGTGATGCGGACAGGTTCATCGGCATGTACGTGAACGAGTTGACCCTCGACTACGGCGAACGCGGACGCGAGGCGGTGCGTGAGTTCTATAAGCGCGCCGTCGCAATGCGGCTCTTACCCACAATACCCGAGCCCGAGTTTGTCGATGCTTGATGGTCAAATAACCACGCATTTGTCGGTTTATGCTCCTTAAGCTCATAGCATGTGAAATCGCGCGCCGTGAGATATGCCGATTCGTCTCGGAGTCGCCGCACTTGTTTGACCTTGAATTCCTGCCTGTCGGTAATCATGATGATCCCGAAAAGGGACGCGTGCAATTGCAGGAGCGCGTTGATGAAGTTCCCGCGGACAGGTTCGATGCGGTGCTGATAGGCTATGGCCTTTGCAACCGAATGCTTAATGGATTGAAAGCGCGCTCATTGCCGTTGGTTATTCCGCGTGCGCATGATTGTCTGACGTTCTTCCTAGGCTCGCGGCGCAGGTATAATGCGGTGTTCGGCGCTAATCCCGGCACATACTTCTTCACTACCGGTTGGCTGGACTTTCCCGTGCTTCGGACGGTGGCCGAAAAGGGTAAAGAAGCCGTCCGCGACACGGACGACGATATATTTGAGCAGTCGACCTTATTTCATCTTGGACGTTCTTACGAGGAGCTGGTCGAGAAATACGGCGAGGATAACGCCGCGTACTTGCTCGGTGTCACCGACCGGTGGCGGCTCAATTACACCACAGGTATGTTCATCGAGTTCGCATTCGGCCCGCAGGCGGAGGCCAAAGACCGGGTGCGGCGGATTTGCGGGAACTATAACTGGGAGTTCAAGTGTATCAACGGCGACCTCCGGCTCCTCGAAAAGTGGATTTCAGGCGAGTGGGATGAGGATTTTTTAATTGTACAACCGCAATCAACCGTCTACCCTGTCGCATCAGATAATATCATAGAAGCAAGATAAAATCAGAGGACAAATCTATGGCCGACGCAGAAATCCTGGATCGAATATCCGATGCAATCATTCAGCTCGACATAAAAAACATCGAGGCATACACAAACCGTGCGCTCGAACAAGACTGCACTCCCGTGGAGGTGGTAACAGCCCTTGGAAAGGGTATGGAGATCACCGGCAAACAGTTCAAGTGCGGCGAAATATTCCTGCCCGAGGTCATGGTCGCCTGCGATGTTTATAAAGAGGGCTTTAAAATCGTATTCCCATTAATACAAGCGCAGACGTCCGAATCGTTCATCGGCTGTATCGCCATAGGCAGTATCTACGGAGATGTGCATACCGTGGGCAAGGACGTTGCAGCGGCTGTGTTCGCTGCTGCGGGATTCAAGGTCGTCGACCTCGGCGTGACGGTCAAGGACGAAGCCTGGCTCCAGGCGGTGAACGAGCACGCGCCGGATATTATCGGACTAGGCACCTATATGACCTCGACCTTTATGCATACGCGCGAACTGGTTCAAATGTTCAAGGACGCCGGAGTCCGGCAGGATATCAAGGTCATCTGCGGCGGCCCGTCGGTAAACAATGAAACCGCCCGCGAGCTTGGCGCGGACGGCGCTTCCGGAAACGCCTGGGAAGCGGTCGAAATCATGCGTGAATGGATGGAACAAAAACGCGGCGTTCAAAATTGAAAAAAAACAGTAATTCCCGGAAAGGAGAATTATCTATGACATCAATGAAAAGAAGAGAGTTTGTCCAAAAGTCAGCGTCCGCGCTCGGTCTCTTGGCCGCCATGCAGGGTGGGCATAGCCTCATTGAGGCGGCCGAACCCACCGGCGCGACGTCCGAATGGAACGAGGCGCGAAAACAAATCCTGGACGAAATGGAATCCGGCCGCCGACGCTCAGGCCTGAGCGTGCCGCGCGAAGACGGACGCTTCCTCAATCTGCTTGTGCATATGCTCCAGGCAAAGAACGTCCTCGAACTAGGTACATTCATCGGTTATTCGGCCATCCACATGGGCGCGGCGCTCGAGGTTACGGACGGACAACTCACAACCATCGAGATCGAGCGCGAGCGCGTACTCGAGGCGCGCGAGAATTTCAAAAGCGCCGGCTTGGACAACCGGATAACATGCATCGAAGGCGACGCACACCAGGTAACACGTGAACTCGACGGTAAGTTCGACCTGATTTTCATGGACGCCGAAAAGGGGAATGAAGTCGATTACTTCAAAGTTCTCTTCCCCAAACTCAACAACGGCGGCGTAATCGCGCTGCATAATGCTATCAGGTTCAAAGGCGCAATGCAGCCGTACCTGGACATCGTCTTTAATCACGATCAACTGATTTCCGTTATACTCAGCCTTACCATGGACGACGGATTCGCGGTTACTTACAAAAAATAAATTTCTTATGAGTGAAATAGTAGACAGTTGGGTGGAACGTCTCAAAGGCAAGATTGAACCAATCGGGAGCATGTCGCACTGGGAACGAATGGCCGCGGCCTTCGAACGAAAACCGGTCGACCTCATACCGGTCGCGCCCGAACTCGATTATTGGCAAATAACCTATGCGGGCTACGGCCATGACGAGACCTTTAACGACGTCGACAAAACAACGGACTCCTGCCTCAAGACATGGGCGGACTTGCGAACCGACGCTATATGGATATATGTCGATATAGGACACCAGCTCGATTCCATGGTGCCGCCGGAAGAAAGGGACAAGTATTTTCAGGTGCGCGGCAAAAAGGATTATGTCCTTTTCCATCCGTTGACCAACTCGCTGGACGAGGCGATAGCGCTTTTCGAGGATAAGGTCTATACGCGGTATATGGACTCCTCACGCGCCGCAAGCCATTTCACTCCGCACATATTGCAGCTCCTCGAGTTTCAGGAGAAGATGGACAGGACGGTGCCCGTCATCGTGGGATGCGCCACGCCGAGCAACCACGCCGAGGCCGTTGTCGGTGTCGAGAATTTCGTGAAATGGCTCATCACTGAAGATAAGGCCAAGATGAAGCATTATATGGACTTGGTAACCGAAGAACGCCTCGGCGCATTGGACTTTTACAACGAATTCTTTATCAACAACGGCGCGGAATTCTTCTGTATGTGGGGCGGCGCCAGGACCTGGGGGCCGCGGCAATTGGACGAGTTCGGCTACGCGGATCGGGCGTTCGTCGATAAAGCATGTAAGTTGTTTAAATACCCTTTCATGCATCATTGCGGAAAAAACCTGCCGCAGGCCATGGAAATCATAGCCGATATGCCTTGTAAGGCGGTTCAGTATGATGAACCGTATTACTCGATGGATCAGGATTGGCGTAAATGGTGCGAAACGGCCGCAAAATGGTTCGAAGGCAAGAAGTGCGCCATGAACGCGCCCACCACACAAAAGGCCTGCTTCGCCAAGCCGGATGAGATAAAGCGCATGGTCAACGATTTCTTGGAAGCAACGGTACCATACACCTCCGCCGTGGTCATGCCCGGATGCGAGATCGATTCCTACGCGCCCGTCGAAAATGTTAAAGCCATGATCGACGCCGCCAGGGAATTTAACGTTTGAGTAGGTTCAGCCGGTTTCAATATATAGATATACCACCTCGTCAAGTCATCGTAAAAACGATTATCGCCTGTGATATCGCCACGTGCCTCGGACGCGCTCCGGCGGCAATGTAAAAATGCCGTTGCCCCTGGTAATCGAGTAAAGCCGTGGCATTCGAAGCCGCTGCGGCTGATCCTCCGGACACAGCCGCGCTCCGTGACCCCTCTCGTTCGCGTTCTCGTTCACGTACGCGTTCACGTTTTTCATATAGTATCACCGACTGCGAATAATCGGAATCGTGAACGTGAACGTGTACGAGAGGAATAAATCAAAAGCACGATTATCAAAGCATGACCGAAATGTGAACACCCAGACCGCTGACCGCGGATCTCAGACCACTCAACAGCTCAACACTTAATCACGTAATCACTTAATCACGTAATCACGTAATCACTTAAAACCGGGACATATTCTGTTTGTCGGCCTCTTTGCTATAGATATTTCATCCCTAACGGGATTTACTATCTCCTCTTCCCCAACGTAGTCGCCGTTGCGGTCGACCTTAAGCTTAGTATTTCAACCGCTTTGCTGCCTTTCTTCATCCTATCTTTGCGTGTTTGGCGAGGGATTTTGATCGGTATGTTGAATGTCGTAAGTCGTATTTCGGATATTGCCTCCTCGCCGATCACTTCTCAGGCATTAATGGTAGCTTACAATAAGTGCTAACTGTTTGGTTTCTGATAGGGGAATCGCTATCATTTGCATAAATTTCTCCATTTTTGGCCGGAATTTCGGTGTGATCTGGGTTTTTTTTGAAAAATCTGCGGAAATATGACCGTTAGGTGTTGACATCACGTTTTTTTTTTTTTTAAAGTTAATGAAATAAGCTGTGAATATCGATTGTTGGTTAACGAACCTGGCGATTAAGGAATGACATGAAGTGGTTGGCGGTGATTGTTTAGGCCAATGGAAATGATGGAATAATTTATATATAATCATTATAGTTGTTGACATAAAGGTGAATATGAGTAATAGCTACTGAAAATTCAAAATAAATGCGTCGGAAGCAAAAACGTTATGTGGAAAGCAAGAAACAACGAATTTTCGCATTATGCGATTGCATTAATAATCGCTTTGTTCGCCGCATCGCATATTGCCGATCTGATAATCGGTGATTCATCGCATAATCAGTATAATCCGGTGTTCATCTATATTATTAATAAATATGTGTTCATTCTGGCATCTGTGCTGGAAATATTAGTAGCACTAATCTGTATATGGTGTGCCGGTAAAATTGTCGCAGATTATGCATTATTAATTCTTGTAACACTATATGTATGGTATCGCGTATCGTTTTATTTAACAGGAGGACATGATTGCGGTTGTACCGGGGTTTTGGGTAAGCTTTTCGGAATACCAAAAACGATTGAAATATTAATACCTGTAATCGTATTAGTGTTGATGCTAAATGTAGGATTATATGGTATTTTAGTCAAAAGAAATCTAAATGCGCATTCTAAAATATGATATTATGTTATTAAGTAATATGATAATAACATATACAATTATGGATTTATAATGGATATTGCAAGCAACGGAGCAATATTCATTATTATAAACCAGAGAATACAACAATAGGAGAAGTTATATGAATAAAAAAATCAATAAACAAGTCAAAGCATATATGACATTAGGGATAGTTGTGTCAATTCTTACAGTGATGAGTGTGGCAGACGTTGTTGCTACTTCATGTGCAATTGATGATGAGGATCAAACTTCATGCGAAAATCCCAATAGTGAATGTAATGGATGGGCGTATTATGGAGAAGATTGGACGGGATATTGCCGCACCGTTGCATCTGGATGTAAGTGCGATGAAAATTATTATCCTCTTAGTGATACTAGTGATTAGATAAATATACAATAAGTGGCGCGACTAGAAATGGTATAGTCGCGCCTATCAAAATCAAAAACATATGGCAAGAATATGAAATATATCATCGTTACATGTATAATGTATTGCATAATGTCGTTATCTGTGAATGCAGATAATATAATCGTAAACGGAACTTATACAGTACGTCGACAGAATCCTAAAAATCGGGATCCTTATTTTTTGATGACAAATGGATTCACCATAAATATAAACAATTACGGATGGATGATGTATGCATCCAATATATATTATACTAATATATTACGACCTGACGATAAAATATCATCTGACAATAAACGGGTTATAATGTGGTATAATAATCAATGCATTTACAAAATATTTCCGAATGTAAATGACGATAATGTCAATAGTAATGTCGTTATAACACCAGAGAAATACTATGTACCCGGAGGGGATCACTCAGGCATTTCATTATTATGGCTAGCATATGCAGCCACTGAAGATGTTAATTCAGAAGACATGCCGCTTCCATGGGCAGGCCCCAAAAATAGTTCACTTGCTTACGGTTTTAGATGGGGAATCAAATATAGAGGAAAATACATCGACGAGTGTGAAATATATCGCGATAATAAGTATGACAAAGGCAATATTACAAACGAACTGCTGCGTCCAGAAATAATATATCCGAGGAATATAAATGAATATAATAATAGAAAAAGCCATTACAAATCCAGAGAAGCATGTAAAGACGGTTATAAGGTTGCAACATATGTATGCACAGCATGGACGAATATTAATAATGTAAGTATTCCAATGAAATCCGAGTTTAAAGCCAAATCAGTAGGATTTAAAGAATACCCCTATAACTTTCAAATATCTAAATTAAACGCAGAAAAGGTCCAAATATATAGCAACGATCTAAAGATCAAGGATATAACAAATAATATAAGATCGAATAAGGTATACGTCCGCGACTATCGCTACCGTAAACTGGAAGGCAAGCATTTATACAGGCGCGCTGAATACACGCTTGAGCCGGGTGAACCGTGGAAGGGCGCGAATGACCCGGAGATACTGGCGGAGAGGGCGGAATACTTGGAGAGCGGGCCTGAGTACGACGAATATGTGACGTATCCGCATTACGTGTCATGGATAACGATGGGGTTGATAATCACAACACCGGCGGTGATATACTTGATTTGGAGACGGAGGAGACGTTATGAATAAAAATTGAAACTAAATGAAAGGAATTACATTATGTCTACTCGACAATTATACATCATACTCAGTATAATGGTAATATGTGCATCACTTTATGCCGATAACATAATTGTAGAGGGCGTCTACAATGTGCGAAAGCAAAATCCAAAAAATAAGAATCCATACGTATTAATGACCAATAGGTATATTGCATCAATTAATGATACAGAATGGTTGATATATACCACATGCGTAGGTTATACGAATATATCATGGCCGGATAAAAAACCGTTAATATATAAGAAATGGCACAAAATATGGAGTGATGGCAATGCCTTGTATCAAATGTATCCGGCCGACGATAATAAAACCAAGGATAATAATAATATTAAGTTAATAATAATACCACATTCTTATTACACCCCGCAATTGGATTATTTAGGAATGTCATTGCCATGGATAACATACGGCCTAACGAAACGTGTTGCTGGTCCGAATATACCAATACCATGGCGAAGCCCTAAATACAATGTCGATGCGTATGGATTTCGATGGGAATATGAATTTAAAAATAGATATTGTAATACGATAAAAATATATCGTGATACAAGTTACGATAAAGATAATATTACGAACGAATTATTAAGACCACAGACCCTTTATCCGAGAAGTGTTCACGAATATAATAGTAAAAAGATGTCATTGAAAATAAGAAAAGCTGTTGACGACGGATATAATGTTACCGAATATAGATGCAGCGAATGGATGAATGTCGGTAGTAAAAACATTCCAAAAGTATCCATGTTAAAATCGAAATTATATGGATATGTAAAGCATCCTTATAATACTCTTATTGAACACCTGCGTGCGACTAATGCTTTAATATCAAATGATAATATAAATATTAAAAACGCTTATGTAGATTTAGCCGGCAAAAACATAATCGTCCACGACTATCGTTACCGTAAACTGGAAGGCAAGCATTTATACAGGCGCGCTGAATACACGCTTGAGCCGGGTGAGCCGTGGAAGGGCGCGAATGATCCGGAGATACTGGCGGAGAGGGCCGAGTACTTGGAGAGCGGGCCTGAGTACGACGATTATGTGACGTATCCACATTACGTGTCATGGATAACGATGGGGTTGATAATCACAACACCGGCGGTGATATATTTGATTTGGAGACGGAGGAGACGTTATGAATATAGTCAAAGCGACGGATGAGAAGAAGCGGTACGGATTCACGTTGATCGAGATGTTGGTTGTAATTGCTATAATCGGCATACTCGCGGCTTTATTGTTCCCGGTACTGGGAAAGGCGAAGGCGCGGGCATTGCGGGTATCGTGTATAAATAACCTGAAGCAGTTACAGACGGCATGGATAATGTACGCCGACGACCATAACGGGCGTGTAGTGGAAAACCTGAGTTTCCACAAGGAACCGTCAGGGCCGATTTGGCGATCGACGACGAACAGCTGGTGCGGTCCGAACAGCGCATTATTTGATACGGACGTGAGTACGATCCAACGTGGGGCGTTTTATAAAATGGGGTACATAACGTCTATGGAAACTTATTTATGTCCGGCGGATCATTCATCGGCGTTGAACTATAATTGGGAGCCGATAAACAAGAGGCGGATACGGTCGTATGCATTGAACGGAAATTGGGGCGGCCGGGATGAAGATGCGCAGGCGGTGTATAGGAAGGATACGGGCGCGTACGATGCGGCGCGGGTGTTCACGTTTATCGACGAGGAGGAGAACAGTATCGATGACGGGCATTTTCTTGTTTGGCCTGCGCCGGATAAACGATGGGTAAACATGCCGACCGGCCGGCATTCTCAGGGAGGAACGTTGGCATTTGCGGACGGGCATGTCGAGTACTGGGAGTGGAAGTACCCGAAGGAATACGCGAAGACAGTCGAGTACTGGATGCCCGTCAAGAATGAGACGGACTTGAAGGATTTGAGGCGTTTGCAAGACGCTGTGCTACGCGCACAAATCGATAGCAGGTCAACGACGGATTAGGAGCCGGCGGAATGAGCGAATCCAATCGAGACCTGAGCCCGGGGCGGGGTGTAATTGAAGAGCGATCCGGATCGCTGAAGGTATGGTGTTTGGTACTGATCGCGGCGTACATGCTATTTCATGGGCTAATGATTCCGGATCGGCGGTATGATACGGACGAGTTCGAGCATATGCACGCGGCCTGGTGCGTGGCCCAAGGGCTGGCGCCGTACGAGGATTTCTTCGAGCATCATACGCCATGGATGTATTTTTGCGCGGCGCCGGTAGTGAAACTGTTTGCGCCCGAGCGTGGGATATGCGCTGCGGAGTGGATGCTGCATACGGCCAGGGGCATGTCATGGTTCCTGACCTGCGCGGCGATCGGGCTAATGGTATGGATAGGCAAGAGATGGCGGGATACGCTGACCGGGTGTGTAGCGGGCTTATTGCTACTAGGGATTCCGATATACATGGACAAGGCGTTTGAGGTGCGGCCGGACGCGCCGGCGCTGGTTTTGTGGTTATTATGTCTGGGTATGGTGCTGAGTGGGGTGTCGGGGGCATCGCGCTCAAGACGGCGGCGATGGATGGCGCTTGCCGGTGTGTGCTGGGGCGCGGCGATGATGTTTACGCAGAAGATGTTGTTTGCCGCGCCGGGGCTTGTATTCGGTTTGGCGTGGTGGGCATGGGCGGCGAGACCGACATCAGGGCGGGGCGAGCGGCTTAAGGATTTATTGGTCTTCGGTGTGGGGTGTCTGATGCCGGGGGTGTTGACCTTATTGAGTTTTGCCGTGGTTGGCGCGGCCGATGAATTCATTTATCGGAACTTCACAATGAATATGGATTGGGCGGTCAGGATTCCGCCCGATAGATATGTAGAGATGTTGTGTCGTCAGAGTTGGCCTGTACTGCTGCTTGGGTGGATCGGCGTGTTAACGGTTTTAAGCGGGGTATGGAACGGCGAGGGCCGGGATTGGTTCGGCGAGATTGTTTTTTGGTCGTTGGCGGGGCTTGTGGCCGGGTTATGGATCATCCCCGTGGCGATGCGGCAATATTACATGATGCTGTTGCCGTTGGCGGCGTTTTTTGCGGCGCGCGGTCTGATGTTCGTTGGCGGATTATTGCCGGCGCGATTGCGCGGGGTTGTTTTGCTGATTGGGATTGTCGTCCTTCAATATCAACCGGTGCGGCACCTGCCGGATGTTTTGGGGCGGTCGAATGAAGGACAGCTTGAGGACTTGCGGTTTGTGTTCGAGAACAGCGGCCCGGACGAATTGGTAATGGATGGATGGCGTGGGATGGGCGTGTTTCGTCCACATGCATTTTACTATTACTTCCTGCACCCCGAGATTCGCGCGATGGTTCCCCCGGATGAGTGGTCGGAGTTTATCGGACGGCTCGAGAGTGGAGACATCACGCCGAAGCTGGTGGTTATGGACGAGAACCTGCGCGCGATGGGCGGGGGGTTCGATGAGTTTTTGAAAGAGAATTACCGTTGGGATGCCGGACACAAAATGTACGTCAAAGAACGATGAACAAATCGGAACATCAAGGGTCAGGAATATGCGGAGGCGTGCGCCGGTTGTCGGTGGTTATTCCTGTTTACAACGAGGGCGCGACGATAGGGTGTATGTTGGAGCGTGTATGGGCTGCGCTGTTGCCGGCGGGTGTAGAGCGTGAGATCATCGTGGTCGACGACTGCTCGAATGACGCGACGCTCGATGAGCTGCGAACCGCAGTGGCCAAGTTGCCCGCGGGAGTCGTCAAATGGGAGGCGCAATCGAGTAACCGCGGCAAGGGTGCGTGTTTGCGCCGTGGTATCGAGCTGGCCACCGGCGATGTCATAGTCGTTCAGGACGCCGACCTGGAGTATGATCCGGCGGACTACGCGAGGATGCTTGCGCCTATCCTGTCGGGTGATGCGGACGTCGTGTATGGGTCCAGATTTCTGAGGAAGAGGAGGGTGACGACACGGATTCATCGGTTCGTTAATTGGGCTTTGACATGGTTGGCCAACCAGTTTTGTCCCGAGCGTCTCACGGATGTGCACACGGGATTAAAGATGTTTCGCGCGGATTTATTGAGGGGGCTCGAGCTTTGCGAGGAGCGGTTCGGGTTTTGTCCCGAGGTAACGGTAAAGCTGGCGCGGGTGCCCGGTGTGCGATGGCGCGAAGTGCCTGTGTCGTATAATCCGCGATGCCGGGCCGATGGGAAGAAAATCGGGGTAAGTGACGGTGTCCGCGCCGTGTATTGCCTTTTTCGGTATGGTGTATTGCGGAACAGTGCGCAAGGGCATGGCGATCTTGGGGGCGACCAATCTGATGAGGCGCAGGGACGAGGACAATTCGAGGCGCGTAACAGACGTCCGTTGTGGCAATGGCTGCTTGCCTTCAAGGTGTGTTACTTAGGATTGGTATTGCTTCTGGTTTTATGTTTTCCGCGGATGAACGAGAGTATGTTCGACCGGGCGATGAAGTGTTGGCCGTTGAACGAGGAGATAAGTTTCAGCAGTTATTGGGCTACGTGGGACGGCGCGCATTACCTATATCTCAGCAAGGAGGGGTACGAGCGCGGCGAGGGTTCGTGCGCGTTTTTTCCGTTATGGCCGATGCTGATACGCGCGGGCGCGTGGTTGACCGGCGGCAATTATTTGTTGATCGGATTAATTTTGGCGAATGCGCTATCGTTTTTCGCGTTGCTTTGGTTTCACAAACTGGTGCGGGAGCGGTTTGGGAATTCCGTGGCGAATGTGGCGTTGCTGCTGATGCTGGCGTATCCGGGTGCGTTGTTTTTGCAGTTTGTTTATAGTGAGTCGTTGTTTCTGTTTTTGCTGATGGGCTTATCCCTGGCGCTTGAACGGCGGCGCTGGGGGTTGGCCGCGGTTGCGGCGCTGCTTCTGCCGATGACGCGCGGCCTGGGTATCTTCGCCGTTGCCCCGCTTGCGTGGTATTATATGTCGCGGTCGCGCAAGCAAATGCGGCTTGGTGTGTTACTGATGCCGCTGAGCGGGTACGCGGCATATTTGGCTTGGATGTGGTTATTGACCGGCAACCCGTTCGAGGGTTTCCATGCGCAGACGCAGTGGAAGGTCGGACTGGCGGGTGAAGTGACGCAGGTAAACTCGGCGCTAAACTTGTTTAATGTACCGGAGTTTATTATTAAATTTGTGACCATCAATGGGTTACACGTTTACTTCGGTTCGTTTCTGGATCGTGTCTGGTTCGTGTTGATGTTGATAATCTTGCCGTTGCTATGGCGGCGTGACAGGGAATGGTTCTGGTGGGCGTTGGCGCTTGGACTGATGCCCGCTGTGGTATGCTCGCTCGTTTCGTTTACGCGATATTTATTGATGGCGTTCCCAGTGTTTGTAGCCTGGGCGATATTGCTTGCGCCGGCGCGCCGGCGCGTGTGGCTGTATTGCGTGGTGTTCGAGTTGGCGTTGATACATTTTAATCTGCTCCTCAGACACATCAATTTTTACTGGGCGGGATGATGTTTTACGTCAACCGATGGGTTCAAGTAACCGGTTGCCACAATATAAACCTCGTTACGCCTACGCATGTGGTGCCGCAGGTTTTGTCTGCGCTTGTACACGCTGTAAAGAAAGGGTTGCGTCTGCCGGTTATATATAATTATTACATGTCATTCCATGCCGATGAACGTGTATGCGTGGTTCAAACACACATGTTGTTCGTTGACTACCCAGCGCCATAGTGGAATGAGTTGTCTGCAAATTCCTTTTCATGTTCGAGATTCCCTGAGAGAATGTTGCATAATTGAGTAAGCCGAAAGGAAGTGACGACCTTCGGCTCGGCGTAACGGAATGTTGTATGAAAATTAAGAGTCTTTATCAGAAGCTGGTGACGGCGTTTGCGCTCGTTTTTTTTGTGTCCGGCGCAGGCGCATTGGACATATATGTGAGCCCGGAAGGCGACGATAATTGGAGCGGCAGGCTCAGTGAGCCTCGAGCGGAGGGAGGGGACGGGCCTTTGGCGACGTTGCAAGGCGCCAGGGATCGTATCCGTGCGCTCAGGGAGGAAAGCGCGGATATCGGTGTGGTGCGTGTTATCGTCAAGGACGGGCATTATTCTCTGTCCGAACCTCTGGTTTTAAAACCGCGCGACAGCGGTGAAAGGGGGGCGCCCGTAGTTTATATGGCCGAAGACGGCGCGAGCCCTATGTTTTCCGGGGGCAGAAGGATTGATGGATTCGAACCGTACAAGGGAGGTGTGTGGCGCGCGCGTATTCCAGCGGTGGCCGCCGGGGATTGGTATTTTGAACAGTTATTCGTTAATGGAAAAAGGGCGACGCGCGCCAGGGCGCCGAATGGATTCTATTATTACATGGTCAACGTCCGCGAAAGAAGGGTGTCGGATCAGACCGCGGACGCGCCGGAGGCGGAGCAGACCGTGACCGTGCGCCCGGCGGATATTGCGTCGTTGAAAGACCTTTCACGGCAAGAACTTCAAGACGTGAACATGGTTGTCTACCATAAATGGGATAATACGCGCAGGTTTATTGATGAGTTGGGGGCTGATGGGGCGAGCATTATCACGTCCGGCCGGAGAATGAAGTCGTGGAATCCGTGGTTGCGCGGCACGCGGTTTCATCTGGAGAATTATCTGCAGGCCCTGGACGCACCCGGCGAATGGTTTCTTGACCGTGACGGATTTGTTTATTATTTTCCGAGACCCGATGAGGAGATGAAGGATGCCGAGGTGATTGCGCCCACTATCGATAAGTTCATCGTAATCGATGGTGAGCCGGATAATGACGGGTTTGTTCGAAATATAGTCATCGACGGCTTGACGTTCAGGCATGGGCGATGGTTGACGCCGTCCGGCGGTTTCGAGGCCGCGCAGGCGGCCTCGCCGATAGACGCGGTTGTAATGGCCGACGGCGCCGAGGGGGTTTCCATTATCGACTGCGAGTTTTCGCGCTTCGGGACTTATGGAGTGTGGTTCAGGCGCGGTTGCAAGGACTGTAGACTCGAGCGCACTTTTATAAGTGATATGGGTGCCGGCGGTGTTCGTATCGGTGAGACGAGATTGCCCACGAGTGAATCCGCAATTACGCGGGGGATAACCGTGACCAACAATATAATAAACGCCGGCGGCCGGATATTCCCATGTGCCGTCGGAGTTTGGATAGGTCAAAGTGGAGATAACACTATTTCGCATAATGAAATCAACGATTTATTTTATACCGGTATATCGGCCGGTTGGCGTTGGGGCTATGACAACTCCGCGGCAAAGCGTAATACGATAGCGTATAATCATGTTCATCATATCGGGCAGGGTGTCTTGAGTGACATGGGCGGCATTTATACGTTGGGGCCTTCCGAGGGCACGGTTGTCCGGAACAATGTATTTCATGATATTCACGCATATTCATACGGGGGTTGGGGGCTCTATACCGATGAGGGCAGCAGCCATATTACGATGGAAAACAACCTTGTATATAATGTGAAGAACGGCGGGTTCCATCAGCATTACGGTAAGGAAAATATTGTTAGAAATAACATATTGGCGTTCAGTAAATTATACCAGCTCCAGGCAACGCGCGTTGAGGAGCATCTATCCTTTGTGTTTACGAACAATATAATTTATTGGGACACAGGTAAGCTGATGCATGGGCCATGGGATAAGGTGAAACATGTTATAGACTTTAATTGTTATTGGCGTGCGGACGGTAAGGAGTTCGATTTTGCCGGTATGCCGATTGAAGAATGGCGGGCGCTCGGGAATGACGCGCATTCGATAGTGGCGGATCCGCTCTTTATCAATCCGGACGCGAAAGAATTCCGTTTAAAACCCGAATCCCCCGTATTCGAGCTCGGATTCAAATCATTCGATCCGGCCGCGGCGGGCGTCTGTGGAGACCCGGCATGGATCGAGAAGGCGGAGTCATTACCCCGGCCGGAGCTGCGGATAGCGCCGCCACCGCCGGCGTTGACGGTTATAGACGGCTTCGAGAACGATCCGGTGGGGTCTGATCCGGCCGGCGCCGAGGTGCACGAGGAAGGCAGGGAGGATTTAGTTGCCGTTTCGGATTTGAATCCGGCGCGAGGTGAACATTGTGTGGTCGTAAATGATATGCCGGGGCTCGACGCCGGGTACAATCCGCATCTGGTTTATAAATTAAACCACAGGCGCGGCGTAAGCGTATCCGGCTTGGAATTGCGTGTTTCCCGTGACACGGACCTCGTAATCGAATGGCGCGATTATTCCTCAGGCGGCTATCTATCGGGGCCGGTTGTCCATATCGCGGACGGCGAGCTTCGCATTGAGGGCGAAGCCCCGGTCAAGGTGCCCATTGATACGTGGATAAGCCTGTCGATTCGCGCCGGCGTGGGTGAGGATGCCGCCGGTGGTTGGTCGCTTCGAATCGGTGTTCCGGGGAGCGGCGAGCGCGTTATCGAGGGCATCCCGTTTCGTGATGAAGGGTTCAATGTGTTCGATTGGTTTGGACTGATCAGCAATTCACAAGAAGAAACAAAATATTATCTGGATAATCTGAGTATTGTTAACACAAAGTGACGTAACCGGGCGTAGCGAAAAACGGCGATTATTCTTGCGCCGGCTGGGGAGCCGGCGCGATGTGGTTATGGAACGGGCTGGAGATTTATAATGCGAATTCTGATTGTCGACGGCGATGCGGAAGCCCTTCGGGGCATGAGGAAGATGTTGAAATTCACGAGGGATGTGTGGTTGGCGGATTTCACGGGGGATCATGAAGAGGCGCTTTCGCTCATTTCAAGGGAACAATATGATGTGATTATGGTTGACCTGCGGATGCCGGCAATCGGTGATGCCGGACTTCTCGAGGTTGCCGTGAGAGATATGCCCGAGGCGCTTAGGGTAATTCTATGCGGAGAAGAAGACCGTGATGAGGCGATTAAATTAATAGGCATTGCGCATCAGTATATATTGAAGCCTTTCGATGTTGAAGGAGTGTCCGATACGATAAAGAGGGCATTGATTTTTCGGGAGATACTCCAGAGCGGTGCGTTGAAGAAAGCGGTATCGCAGATGAAATCGTTGCCTAGTATTCCCTCCCTTTACACAGACTTGCTCAAGGAACTCCGGCGTGATGATCCGTCGGTGATAGAAATCGGATCAATTATTTCCAGGGATATGGGGATGTGCTCGAAAATGCTGCAACTAGTGAATTCAGCGTTCTTCGGTCTATCCCGTGAGGTTGCTAATCCGATGGAGGCGGTGGTATTGCTCGGGGTCGATACGGTAAAGGCGCTGGTGCTTTCGTTGCAGATATTCGCGGTCTTCGACAAGATGAATACACCCAGGTTTTCGCTTGATCGCCTTTGGTCGCACTGTTGGCGGACGGGAGTGATGGCAAGGCGCGTTGCAGAATTCGAGGAGCTATCGCGGGGCGAGGCGGACTTGGCGTTTCTATCGGGGCTTCTTCATGATGTGGGTAAGCTGGTGTTGTTTACGGGATTACCCGAGCAGTACGGCGAGGCGATAGCCCTTATGGCTTCACGTGATATCACGATTAAGGAGGCGGAGTTCGAGGTCTTCGGTGTTACTCATTCAGAAGCGGGCGCATATCTGCTTGGACTATGGGGGCTTCCGAATCAGGTTTTGGACGCGGTTGCATACCATCACCGTCCATCCGAGGGTGTTACCGAAGGCTTGGGGTTGCCCGTGATCATTCATGCATCGAATTTCCTTCAGCATGAGTCCGCGTCCGATGATGCACATGGTGGTGCGGGGCAGAGGGATATTGATATGGAATACTTTGAGGAACTTGGGCTTCAGGATAATATCGAGAAGTGGCGTGAATTGGTGTAACTCAAGAGTAAGATTTCGAATAATATAATGAGGGTGAGCGCATACATTCGAGCCTCGGGTTTTTCGCTTATCGAGGTAATGATAGTGGTCTGGATAATCGGATTACTTGCTGCAATAGCCATACCGAATTTTCTCAAGGCACGTGATTCCACGCACCGTAATCTCTGCATCGAGAATCTGGCTCAAATCTTTGCCGCCAAACAGCAGTGGGGACTCGAAACCGGCAAGTCCGAGGAGGATGAGCCTTCGTGGGATGACTTGGTCGGAGAAGAAAAATGGATGAAGCGCAGACCGGATTGTCCGTCCGACGGCGAATATAGCATCAACAAGATAGGTGAAGAACCGGTTTGTACCGTCGCCGGACACGAGCTTTGAGTAATTTCGGCAAAAACTTCATACAACATCCCAATTCGCTTGATCACATTCCGGGAAAGCCGTGAATAATCTATTCGGCATTGGTGAACTCCTTGATATCGGGCGCGTTGTAAAGCTCGAACACGGATATAGTCGGGCACGCCCTGGCGTTTTTAATGAGCAGTCTGACTTTGTCGGTTGTTGTATCGGGGCATTTAATGATCCTTTGAAAACCGATGGTATGTCCTGATGCGGCGGTTTCCCATTGTCCGTTGTTCAAGGCCTGGAGCTCGAATTCGGCGACGCGTTGGCCGAGACGGACATACTCACGGAGGACGGCGATGTTAAAGGTCTTTGTATCCTCAAACTCGACAGTCAACCATGAATTGGTCACGCCGTCATCCGTAGCCCAGTATGTCATTGGGTCGTCGTCGATCGCGCGCGTACCGTTGTAGAATGCTTCGTTGCCGCGTGTGTTGCCGGTTTCGGTCGTCAGTCCCGGTTTTAAGAGGTTGGGGTTGAATGCTGTGTTCAGGTAATCACTGAATTCCCTGAGCCGTTGTACGTCGTTTTCATGGAGTAGTCCGCGGCGATCGGGCGGTACATTGAGGTTTAGACAGCTATTATTGCCCGTGGAGTTAAGATAGATATCGAAGAGTTTTTCCAGCGACTTGACCTCATCGTCTTCGGACTTGTGATAGAACCAGCCGGGCCGGATCGAGACATCGCATTCGGCCGGCACCCATTTATTACCGTTTATATTGCCGTGGGTCATTTGATCCCTTCTGCCGCCGCCGATTTCGATATTGCGTATGTCGTACATCGCCCAGTTCGGGTCTCCGGCGTATCCGGCTTCGTTACCTACCCAACGCACACCCGGGCCGGCGTCGCTGAAGATAACCGCGCCGGGCTGGTGCTTGCGGACGAGGGCGAAGTACGAGTCCCAGTCGTATACCTGGCGTTTACCGTTGGGGCCTTCGCCGCATGCGCCGTCGAACCAGACCATCGAGATTTCCCCATAGTTGGTAAGCAGCTCGGTGAGTTGGTTCCGATAAAACTGGTTATACTTCGGTGAATCGCCGTAACACGGTTCGTGTCTGTCCCAGGGTGATAGGTAAACTCCGAAATCGATACCGAATTCGCGGCAGGCATCGGAGACTTCGCGCACCACATCGCCTTCGCCGTTTTTCCAGGGACTCCCGGCCACGGTGTGATCCGTGTATTTGCTCGGCCAAAGGCAGAATCCATCGTGATGCTTGCATGTTAGGATCACCATTTCGAAGCCGGTGTCTTTGGCGGTCTTTACCCATTGCCTTGCGTCGAGTGAGGTGGGGTTGAAGACCTGCGGGTCTTCCTTGCCGTTGCCCCATTCCATATCGGTGAAGGTGTTTACGGTAAAATGCAGGAACATATAACGTCCACGTTCATGCCAGTCCAACTGCCGCGGTTTTGGAAGCGGTCTAACCGGTTCGGGCGGCGGTGTGTGTGCCTGGAGGTTCTCGGAGGCGGCGGCTGCGCCTGAAATGGTTGACAGCACCCCGGTTATCAAGGTCTGAATGATGAATCTGCGTATCTCGGTTTTCATATATCACTGTTTGTCTTCACGGTTTTAAGATTAAAACTTTACCATAAGGCTCGCGCTCTTGGAATGTTTATTTACTAGCTTTAATGATCGAATTCATGCGTTCGTCGTGGTGGAGGAGTTCGATCTTCGAGAAACCGGCGGATTCGAGGCCGGACTTGTTTTCTTGCAGGGTATAGGTTCCGCCGCCGTCGGTTCCGACGAGCATATTTACGGCGAACAGAGCGCCGTAAGTAGGTGACACGTGGTCCGGATTCATCACGACGTCGCGTATGTAGAGTACGCCGCGAGGGTTCAGTGCCTCGTGGATTCGCTTATAAAGCCAGCGGTTTTCATCGGGCGAGTTTTGATGGATAATAGCGCTGAGCCATGCTACGTCCGCGCCTTTTGGGAGTGGGTCTGTATTGTAATCGCCCGCCACCAATTTTACACGGTCGATCAGGCCGCTTTTTGTGAGGAAATTCTCCGCCATGGGGATGACATGCGGGAGGTCGAACAGAACCGCTTGTGTGTTCGGGTGCAGATTTAGGATGGCGGCGCTCCATGTACCGTCGGCGCCGCCGATATCGAGGATTAGGGCGCCGTCCGGTATGGGTAAAGGCCTAAGGATGTCCTTTGCAATGGGGGCGGAGATGTTATGCATGGCGTTAATGAACGATTCGGCGTCGCCGGATTCGCCGCGGACGCTTGGGATATGCGGGGCGGGGCCGCCCATTTTAACGACGGAAGCCAATTGCGCCCATTTTCTCATGCAGTTTCCCTGATGTTGCAGCATGCCGACGATGCTCGAGTTCCCCGTGGTGGTAAGGAATTGCGCCGTCTCCGGAACGAGCGAGTAGGTGTTGCCGGATTTGTGCAGGAATCCTATGGCGGCAAGTGCGTCGAGGAGCACACGCATGCCGCGTGGATTGCAGCCGAGGCTCGGGGCGATGTCTTCGGCTGCGGACTGAGTGCCATGTAGTTTGTCGAATAGTTCCAGTTCAGCGGCGGCGATGAGGACTGCGGAGGTGTGATAATTTCGGGCCAATTCGAGGATGCCTTGTTGGGAAAAGTGCTTATGTGTTTGCATACATTTGATTTTTAACCGCTTATCCACGCCTGCGCAAGTAATCAAAATTTTGGAAGATGCCCGTGGTTTTGTGTGGTTACGCAGCCGGCGGTGGTTACGAAAATACGTTTTTTTAACGAAATCCGGCAGAAAGCGCTTGCAGACTCGCTGAACTTTGATTCAATTATATTAGTGTGTGCGCTTATGGTGGAATTGGCAGACACGCTACCTTGAGGTGGTAGTGCCGAAAGGCGTGCAGGTTCAAGTCCTGCTAAGCGCACCATATATCAACAATCCTCATTTTCTTGTTCCTCCCGGGAATCTTGGGTTTGGAGCTACTCTTCGTTGACAACTTGGATGATGTTGGACACTCTCGTTAAGTATGGCAAAGCCAGCGCTTGGTCGTGGTTTAGGTGCGTTGCTCGGCGGCGCGAAGTCTAATGAAGCAGGGGCGCCTCAACGCTCCGAGGCGGGACGTCCCGGTGACGAGCACGCGGGCCGTGAGCCTGTGCGTGACGCCGGTGACGCAGCGGGTGGAGTATGGAGTATATCGTTGGATTTAATTCGCGCCGGCAAGCGTCAGCCGCGGCGTGATTTCCCCAAGGAGAGCATTGACGAATTAGCCGACTCGATGCGCGCGCAAGGGGTGTTGCAGCCTTTGTTGGTGCGGAAGGCGGGCGAGGTCTTCGAGCTTATTGCGGGTGAGCGCAGGTTGCGGGCGGCGAGACAGGCGGGGTTGCGCGAAGTGCCGGTTGTTGTACGCGAGGTGGATGACAGGACGGCGCTGGAGATGATGCTGGTGGAGAACTTGCAGCGTGAAGACTTGAATCCGATAGACGAGGCGCTGGGGTTTCAGCAATTGATAGAGCAGTTTCAATTGAGGCAGGACGAAGCCGCTGCGAAGGTGGGGAAAAGCCGCGCCGCTATAGCCAATGCCCTTAGGTTGTTGAGATTGAATCCTGAAGTCCGGGCATGGGTGCGCGAAGGCCGGCTTTCCGTAGGCCACGCCAAGGTGATCCTCGGTATCGATGACCAGGGGCTTCAGAAATTGGTAGCCGAAGAAGCTATTCGGCGGGACTTGAATGTTCGTGAGACAGCCGAAAGGGTTTCCGCGGCGAGGGGGTTAGGCGTCGCCGAGGAGGCGCGGAGACCGAAGCCTGCACCGGTCTCAGGGGAAGACCCGCATGTTTCGGCCATACAGGAAAGTTTGCAGGAGCGATTGGGGACGAAGGTTTCGTTGCGTTATAATAAGGGAAAGGGCGCTGTGGAGATAAAGTTTTTCAGTGACGAGGATTTGGAGAGGGTTTTGCAGGTATTAGGTATAAAAGTTGATTGAATTCGATCTGAATCCCATGTAAAAGAACCGAATATTTTGAGTTATTAAACAAAGTATCAATGATGAGTGAACAGGAATTACGAAGCAAATGCGCGGAGAGTTTGAGGAAAGCAATCGACAAGGTTGCGGAACTAAAGGCATTTATAGGTTTGGACGGTTTTGTCGATGAAATCCTCCACGTGGTGGATAAGCGTGAAAGCGCCGAGAAATACCGTCGCATTGAGACTATTAAGGGATTGGCGGATCGAATAGCTGCTGCGTCGGGAAAGAGCACGAATATCGAAGTGGTCAATCAACGCACAAAGCTCGGCGGGAACGGTCCGATAATGGCGTATGCTTTGCGTAGTTTCGGGTTCAATCTCACATACTTGGGCGCACTCGGGTATCCGAAGTTGCATCCGGTTTTTGAAGAGTTTTCGAAGACGGCCAATGTGCATTCAATCGCCGAACCCGGTCACACCGACGCTCTTGAGTTCGATGACGGGAAGGTAATGATGGGTAAACACGCGCATTTGAAGGACGTGAATTGGGCAAACATCCAAGCAAGGTTCGGCAGGGACAGGTTCATCGGGCATTTCAATTCGGATGATCTGATTGGGTTTGTGAACTGGACGATGCTTCCGTACATGAGCGATCTTTGGGAATCGCTGTTACGCGAGCTATGTCCGGAATTGACCGGGGCGAGGCGGACGATGTTTGTTGATTTGGCCGATCCGGAGAAGCGTCCGAATGCCGAAATCAAGAGGGCGTTGGACTTGATAGTCAAGTTCCAGAATTATTTTGACGTTACGCTGGGGCTTAATGAGAAGGAGGCCTATGAAGTGGCCGATGTACTTGGCTTGGAGCACGGCGAGTACACACCGGAGGGTTTGTCCAAGCTTACGCTCGAGATTTACAAGCAGTTGCCGCTGGATACACTGGTCGTGCACCCCGTTGCGTATGCGATTGCGGTAACGGATGGAGAACTAAAGATGGTGGAAGGCCCTTATTGCGCGAATCCACTCATCAGTACGGGTGCGGGCGATCATTTTAACGCCGGATTCTGCCTGGGCAAAGCGGTCGGACTCGATAACGAATTGAGCTTACTAACTGGTGTTGCTTCCAGCGGTTATTATGTGCGCACGGCAAAGAGCCCAAGCATCGAAAATCTATCGGAGCTTTTAGCCAACTGGCCGGAGAAGTGATCGTGTGTTAGTCTAAAAGGTGTGGGCGCCGAATTCGGCGCCCAGGGAATAAACGGGTATTCGTTGTTGAATGTGCCGGGCCGATTTTGACCCGGTTTCCGTTTGTATGTCGCCGGATGGTGGAGATGCTTAAGCATTCGGTACTGCGTGAATCAATAGACCCTGAATATTTTGGAGAGTTGAAATAATGGTTTTGCCCATCGTTACTTATGGAAATCCGGTGTTGCGCCGGAAAGGGGGAAATGTGGAGGAAATTACGCCGGAGATCAGGCGGTTTATTTCCGATTTAATAGAGTCAATGAAGGCGGGTGACGGCGTGGGCCTGGCGGCGCAGCAGGTTGATCGCGCTATACGCATCGCCGTGGTCGATGTGCGTGAAGTGGAGGATTTGCCGTCCGAATTGTCTAAAGACGGTGAACCGGTGGATATCGATTCGCATATGCCGATGGTGCTGATTAATCCCAAGATAACACCCATTGGGAATATTGTGAACGGCCTCGAAGGGTGCCTTAGTTTCCCCGAGATCTTTGGGAAGATCATGCGGTCTGAGTCCGTCGAATTAGAAACCATGACCGAGAACGGTGAAACGATTCGGTATAAGTGCGGCGGCTTCTTGGCCAGGGCGGTACAGCACGAGACCGATCATTTGAACGGTATTCTGTTCATCGACCGGATGAACGCTGATGAATTGGAAGCGTTGCGACCGGCGATTTCTTTGTTGAAACAGCGAACCGAGGCCGCATTAAAGTCGTGACGGCACATATGTTATCCGCTCAATTTTACACTCCGCCTGCTGCGCTTACATTTATGAGGATTTAGGACTACGGATTTTCAGGATGTCGAGGGGGCAGACGATCTATTAGCCCAAGTTTGATAGTTAGAGTCATAAATGGCTTTTTTTCGGGCGAATAATTTTCCAGGATGTCTTAAAATAAGGGTATTGTAGCGGTGTCCTGTTTAAAAGGGCATGTAGTGGAGACAACAAGGTTGCAAGGGCAAACAAGGCTCGACAATTGAGCTATGTTTTCACGACGTAACCGGCGAAGAAAAAGCGGCGAATTTATGCATACTGTGGATACTGATAGGGTATTGCTCGTGGGCCGCGACAGCGGCTTGTGGTCAAGGCTAAAAATCTGACCGCTGATATCCTTGCTCACATGCAGCTGCGACTATCGACCTGACCCAAAATTATCAAAAATATAGTGGAGACTAAACACCCTTAATCGCAAAAATTCACCGCATTATGCTCAAAATCGGCTATTTCAATCTCTTAACTGTCGAACTTTGGCAAATAAGGGGTTTATCCGAGCAGAGACCGAACAAGATCAATATCTGCGTCTTTGAATGACCATTTCCGTCTTCATCAAAGACATAAAAAGGACACCAGGCGTTTAGACTCCAGAAAAAAGGTGAACTTTTTTTAAACATCTGCCGGCGTTTCCTTGCAAGCCTACACAGGCACCGATCACCTGCGCACCAGGAATTCATAATTAGAATTGCTCTAAGGTATTCATTGATCGTTTATTCCGATTAGCCAAATCTCTCCTCAAAATCCCTTAATGAATTAGCTCTGTCTACCTCATGAATTTATCCTTATCGTCTTGACTCCCTTTGTCCTGATTCATAAGCTTAAATTTAATATGTCAAACTAGGAGGGTATTTCTGGTTTGTCGACTAATATCAACATAGTAGGAAAATATTTCTAGTAATTAAATAGTAACCTCCATGAAACACGGAGCTGACAAGAAATTTCTCAATAGGTACTTCCAAAGCATCTATGACAAACTAGAAGCAGATGCTATGATGTTTAATCGTAAAATCCCCCATGAAGGATTGAAGGGGAGCGAGAACGAACAGGCTCTTGCGGAGGTGCTATACAATTTCCTGCCAATGAGGTATGGTGTTGAAGTTAATGCGCTAGTGATAGATAGGAATGGCTTGGTGAGTCGTCAGTGCGATATTCTTATATATGAGAACACCAAGTTCCCAAAATATTTTCGGAAGGTCTTTCCTATCGAAATCGTCTTTGCTATTATAGAGGTAAAAACAGAACTGTCGAAGCAACAAGTAGATTCTGCAAAGAAAAATGAAGAAGTGTTGCGGTCTTTGGAATTTCAACCACTCCTAACAAGTTACTGGGAAACTCAAACAAGAAAGCGAAAATTGGTGCATGCCCCGCCAGTACACTGTATCTTTGGTTATCGCTCATCAACTGAGGATTTTGACACGTTTATTAAATGGTTCGCAGGATTCCCTACCCAAAACCATTCGCATGATATCTTTTATAACAATTCGGCCTTTAATCATTTTATTGCGTGCTCATTAGACAAGGGGTTAGTATTTTGTCGAGGGGATGGGCAAATATCGAATTGGCTAACCGTGGGCGATGAGTCAAGAATGGAGCGGTATTTTCAAGCTGCCGGTGATGGCCACGAGTTTAATGTTGATCCAGCAAAGGCGCTGCTAATGTTTCTTGAAACTTTATGGACAATGATTGAGCAGTCTCCTAGACATCCTGGCTTCGATATCAGAAGTTACATGGATGATGATCTTGGGTCATTTATCGCATTCAACGGGGACGGAGAAATCGAATGCTAACGAAGTCGGTGCAGCGGACGCCGTTTCACGGCGCCGCTGACCTTCACTTTTGGCACAAAGAGATATAGAAAACGAAATGGAGAGGAAATAATGAGTTTTCATGTTCCTTCGGTAGAAATACAGGCCGAATTATTCGCTGATTTCAAATCTCCAACTACGACACGGAAAATGTTAGACCCAGCTTCATATACTGGCCTTGCAGGTTTCCACAAGTACTGGGGTAAGAAACCAACAGAAAGCGTTTCCTACCTGGTTGAGAATTTGACAGATGAAGGAGATGTCGTTATGGATCCATTCCTTGGGTCTGGACTTGTGGCAATCGAGTGTCTTTCAAGAAACCGTAAGTTCGTAGGAATAGACATTAACCCATTTTCTATTGAGCTCACATCATTTTTCCTTTCCTTACCTCGTCCACAGGATTACTACAACGCTTTGAAAAAAATTGAAAATGAAATCGCAGAAGAAATCAATAATACATATCGTATTCATGATGGTCGTGTTGCCTCCCACTATCTTTGGGAGGACGGTCAAATTGCCTCAATTTGGTTAAAGCCGGAAAATGGGAGAACAAGGCTGGAGATTGAACCGACCCAAGACGATACCGACACTTTTTCCCGCTATCAGTCTTATGAACCTAGGAATTTCCGTAATCTCACCTTTTTCACCAATCCCAGAATAAATGTTAAGCCTACAATGTCTTTACGCGATATATTTACTGGCCGCGCTCTGATGAATATAGACAGAATAATTGATTCCGCTAAATCATTCCCGCCTCCACTGAAACGTGCTTTACTTCTAACCCTGACCTCAGCTTCTGGCCAGATGTCAAACATGGTCTTTGCAATCAAGAATCGCGGTGGCAAAGGAAAACATAATGGTAATGACACAAGAATCGAAGTCGGGAGCTGGGTCATAGGCTATTGGATACCGAAAACACACTTTGAGATAAATGTTTGGAATTGTTTCACAAATCGAGCAAACAAGTTGCTTAAAGCCTTACCTAATATTCAACCATCTTTTCGCTTCACAACAGAGTTCGACAAAAATGGCTCTGCGTTTTCTAACGATGCGATACTTTTGAACAATGACTGCAGATTGGAACTCCAAAATCTACCTGATAAGTCTATATCCTTTATATGTACTGACCCTCCACATAGTGACCGCGTGCCTTACCTAGAACTAAGTGAAATGTGGAATTCGATCCTTGGCCACAACTCTGATTTTGAAAACGAAATCGTTGTTTCTAATGCAAAGGAAAGAGGAAAATCCAAGTCTGTTTACAACCAGGATATGACCGAATTCTTCCAACAAACTATTCGGGTTCTCAAAGATGAAGGCTATATTGCTCTCTTTTTCAATGCGCGAGACGAGGAAAGTTGGGAATACTTAAAGTGCATTGAGAAAACTTACACAGCACTAAAGTTCATGGGTTGCTTTCCAATGATCTATTCAGCCACATCAGTAGTGCAGGATAATCGCAAAGGGGCCATGAAGAGCGATTATGTTCTGATATATAGAAAAAATGGAACAGGTTCTTCGCGCCCATTTCCGGTGGGAATCACTACCATTAAAGGTTGGTCAAATCAATTCCCAGAAAAGAATAGGAGTGATCGTGAAAAAGTCGTTTGAATATTGGAAGAAACTTCACGCAAGCGAACAACTCGAACAGTTTAGCAACGATAGGGAGGGGGTTTTATGGCTTAAGACCAAGTCTATAATTCGGAAAGATATTCTGGCTGAGTTTCTGTCGCAAAATTCAATTGAGCTTGAATCGACTCGGCTGGGAGATCAGTTCGCTGAATTGTTCGCTCGTTTTGCCGCAAAGCCGAACATATCTAATAATATGCTTGACAGCTTTATTGAGGCCAAGAACAAACAACAAATAGCAGCTCTTGATGAAAAGCAGCTCGTCTCGGAGCTTTATAAACTGAAGTCTTTTGATTGGGGTGGTGATTATCAGAATTCACTGGATAAATACCTTGTTAGTAGGTATGTAAAGGCTATTCAATCATACGACACCCTGATTTCCAAATTCGATAAAGAAATTCACACTGCAGTCCAAGGTTATGTTTTGAATAGTTGGTACAACCATTGGTCAAGTATATTGATAGAACATATTTTCAAATCTCACAAAATAGTCTTACCTACAGTTGGACAAATCAAGTATGTCGACTTTTTCATTAACAATGTGCCCTTCGATTTGAAAGTAACATATCTCCCTGCAGAATTTGTTAAAGCCGAGCGCAAGAATCGCGGATTACCTGTAGAACTCACTTACTTGAAGCAACAGGCACGATTGCTTGGAATTGACTTTGACAAAAATGCACCGCCTTCCGATATATATTATGAGATATCGGAAAAATTGAAGGACAATGGCTCCAAGGCCGCTATGGCTGTGCTTGATAAGCTGAGGAATGAAACAATGACTATCTTGAAAGAAGTTCTGGATGAGCCTAAAAAACTGGCAAAATGGCTATATGAGAATCAGGGAGAAATGAGATTCGGTTCAGAAAACAGGCTTTTTCTCGCTCTTGTTGATACGAATGACTTTTCGGGTTCATGGAAACTCAAGAGAAACCTAGATCTATTGAAACCAGCGATTCAGAATTACCTCGATAACTTCTCCAAGAAGAAGATATCCGATTTGAAGGTGTCTTTTACTTACAAGGGAAGAACTCAGACATTTTCCGCTCTTACCGATGTGCTTTTTATCGTTAAGTAGATAAGTGGTGGAAGTTAACATTGATATGAAGTTACTAAAAAATGTGCCTGACACAGAAGGATATGTTGCCGCAGAGCCGTCAGACACGCCCCTGATTGAAAAAGTCCTATGAATAAGAAGTGGCGGACGAAGCCAGAAAGCATAGGCGTTTTGTGTTTGACGCAGGCTGGTGATTGGTAGAACGAGGGGACCCAAGACAATGATAAAATACTACAGTGAACTCAAACCCGTGAAGGATTTGATTCAAACCGATTAGCCAGCGCGGTTTCAAATGCAAAAGGGGCGGCACAACAAGTGCCATGTAATCAAATGAGTATAAAAAGTGCATCGCCTGCAAGGCTAAAAACAAAGCGAGCTACAACACTGTGGATGCTCGAATTACCCCAAGGATTATGCCGTTGCTTTGTTTGAGAGGGAGGTCCCTGGTTAAAAAAAGTCATCACTTTACCTCCTGACAGAATGGAGTAAGTTTGTTGCATCGGATGTTTGCTGAGCGGACATAGGTATTGAGTTTTTGAAGAGAACTTAGGTAATAGCATGAACAGATACCGCCAAATTACCCAAGTTACACTTTTTAGTTGAGGAAATGTAGACATGGAGTATATATGAGGCTGTTGGCCGAGGTTTATGAGTAATGAGAATTCCATAGTCGAGTACGACTTTTTGTTTGAAAACGGACGGTCGATGCATTTTTCCGTTGACCGCGAGCGCGCGGAAAAGCTGGATGATACCGACCCCGGGCATGCCGAATGGGTGTTATTGAAATATCACCGGTGTGAAGATTGTCCGTTGGACGAAGCGCAATGGAAGTATTGTCCTGTAGCGATGGATATCGAGGATATTGCAGGGCAGTTCAGCGATATTTTTTCATACGAGCGCGCCGAAGTTCGGGTTACTACTAATGAACGCGTTTATTTGAAGGAGTGTGATACTCAGACGGCGTTGCGTTCTCTGTTGGGATTGGTGATGGCGACCAGTGCGTGTCCTATTCTTTCTCAGCTGAGGGGACTGGCATTGAGTCATCTCCCGTTTGCGACGATGGAAGAGACGCTTTTCAGGACGGTCGGCGCGTATTTGATTAAGCAGTATTTTAATTACAAAGACGGTGGTAATCCGGATTTGGAATTAACCGGGCTCGACAGGTTTTACCAGGAGTTACAGGCTGTGAACCGGAGTTTAAAGGAGCGCCTGGATAATGCCGTGGAAAAAGAGGCGAATTTAAATGCAATTGGTTCGTTGTTCTACGTATCTATCGGTGTAACCTTCTCGCTTGATGATAACCTGCGCGAGCTGGCGGAGATGTTTAAAATGCCCGGTCCCGGTTGAGTGTGGAGTCCGGATTTTTCCTATGCCCGGCATCGGCATCCTACATCCGACGGTGTGATCCCGGCGAGGTTTTCTACGGCCCAGGTTGGCGAGTATTGTTTGAGTTCTTGGACCGAATACGGGCCGGTGGCGACGGCGAGTGTCTTGGCGTCGATTGTTTTGGCGCATTGAATATCGAAGGGGGTGTCGCCGATGACGAGTATTTTATCGCCATGGATGCTTTCGCCGGTGATCCGTCCGGCGCGGTCGGCGGCGATCACCGCCAGTTGGCCGCGGTCTTCGTGGTCATCGCCGAATGCGCCGGTGACAAAGTGATCCCACAGTTGGAAATGTCTAAGCTTGATTTCGGCGCCCAAACGGATATTCCCTGTGAGGAGTCCGATAAGTGGCGGGTTCGAGAGGTTATTGAGTTCACAGATAAAGCTCCAGACGCCGGGGAGGATTCCGCCCGGGGAACGGCGTAGGAGGTGATCGAGCCAGAAGGAGTAGCAATCGAAGAAACGCCTGAAATTATCAGGGGTGGCCGATATCCCGTAGGCGTTAAAGAAGTCCCGGACTATCCCGGTATCCGTTCTGCCGGCGAAATGAATCTTATCGGTCGGATCGGATATGTTGAACTCGGTTTTAAAAGCGCATTCGAAGGCATTAACACCGGCGCCGCGGGTACGGATCAGCGTGCCGTCGATGTCGAATAAAACGAGTTCGGTCACTACTGTGGAGTGTATTAACTTTTTATAAATGGTAAAGGTCGAACGCGCCGGCCGTCGTGTACCTCGTGATACCGGCGCGTTAACGGCTGATTTATTGTCTGGGCCGGAGCAAGATGGCTTTCTTGTTTGTTCCTTCTACTTCAACGCTTCTGGTTTCGATGGCCGAGTCCTCTTTGAGGACGTTATGCACGATATAGCGGTCGAAGGCGTTTAATGGTTCGAGTTCGACGATGTCTCCCCAGCGCCTGACTTTTTCCGCGGCTTCTTTGGCTTTGGAGATGAGATTTTCCCTTGCCTGGCTCCTGTAGTTGGCGACATCGAGTATGACCTTGGGCGCCGATTGGTCCTGCTGGTAGATCATACGGTTGACGATGTATTGCAGGGCGACGAGGGTGTGGCCTTTTCTGCCAATCAACCTCCCCGAATCATCGCTGGTAACACGGAGGAGAGGGCCTTCTTCGAGGTGCTCCTCTTCTATGGTTGCGTCGAATCCTAGGTTTTTGAGGATTGTTTCAAGGATTTCTTTTGGTTTAGCCGACATAGGTATCGAGTGTTGGTGTTAAACAGTTTTAACTTTTTAACCTTTTCCGAGCCTTCTTGGGTGTGGCGGTCTTAGCCGCCGCAGGTTGAGGTTTTGCAGGTTCCTGTGTCTGTGTTTTCTTGGTTAACTTCATCTGTACGATACTCAGGAGGTTCTGCACCGTCCAGTACAGTGTCAGACCAGTAGAATAATTGTACAGAAAAACTACGAAAATCAAGGGCATATAACGCATGATTTTCTGTTGGACGGGGTCCATGCCGGGCGAGGGCGGGGTGAGTCGCGCCTGCCACAGCATGCTGGCGCCCATGATGAGCGGTAAGGGATTGACCGGGAAATCGATTCCCGGGACGGTGAAAACCGTGTCCGGCTGCGATAGATCACGCACCCAGAGAAACGAGGCGCCTCGGAGCTCGACGGCGCTTTGGAGCATTTTGAAAAATCCGAAGAACACGGGAATCTGCAGGAGCATCGGAAGGCAGCCACCCATTGGATTGACCCGATTTTGTTTCATGAACTCCATTGTCTTGGCGTTCATTTTCTTTGGGTCGTCCTTATACTTTTCCTGTATGGCCTTCATTTGCGGTTGCAGCTCCGCCATACGTTTCATCGATTTCGTGCTGGCATTGGTCAACGGCCAGAACAGGGTTTTAACGATTATCGTAATGGCAACAATAGTCCAGCCATAGCTTAGTCCAAAGCTATGGAGCCCGTTCATGGAGAGCAGCAATATTTTGGCGAAAAAGCCGAAGAACCCGCCGTAGTTCATAACCGTGTCGAGGTCGTTTTCCATCGAGGCGCTTATTTTGGACAGCAGGTTGTATTTCTTGGGGCCGGCGTATACTTTGTAATTTTTCAGAAGGCTTCCGCCCGGGGGTATCGTCGCATCGGGTGATCTGATGGCCGCCTGGAATCCGATCGGGTTCAGGTTCAAATCCTTGTTCACCGCGATTTCTTCAGGGGTAGGACGTGGCAAATCGATTTTTGTGGCGGCAATGGAGGCGCCGGGGGTTTCGGGCATGACCGCCATGACGAAGAATTGATTATGTGCCGCGCCCCAGAAGACGTTGCTGTTGCCGCCTGAGTAGAACGTCCTCGGCGTACCCGGAAAACAGCCGAGCGTCCGGTTTTGGAACCAGGAGTCGCCGATGAATTGCGCGTCTTCACCGTCGTACCAGATGATACCCATAAACGTTGTCTTATCATCGTAGGCATTTATGGGTGTCGAAGCGCCTATTGTAAAATCGTAAGCGGGGACTTCTATCGGCTCGGAGGTGGTGTTTTCTATCTTGACCTGTGCATTGAGCAGATAACTGTTGGAGATAACGAAATCCTTGATCCACCGCATGCCGTTGGTTAGTTCTTTTTGTGCGCGTACGACCATGCCGGTGGAGGTTGAGATCTTCGAGAGTTCGAAGATTCCGTTGCCCTGGAGCTGTTCGTCTCCGATTGCGACCAGGGCGGGCACGGGCGATGGCGAGTTGAGCGTGGCTAGTTCGGGGCCGGTGTTTTTATCCTTTGTTTTACCATTGGTGGCGGTTTCAGGGTAATTCTTTAATTTAACCGACTTAATACCGCCGCCGAGCGAGGTGAAGGTGTATATTGCCAGCTCGTTTTCGACTGTGATGGTGTCTGCCGCCGACTGGTTGGTCGATGTCCACGGCGCGGCGGCGGACGGCGATTGTGCAAGTGGTTGGTTGCGTGAAGGTACGTTGGTTTTCGAGGTATCCCGGAAGATATTTGTCTGGGTGATATTCGTCGCTGCGGTTGTCGACTCAGGGGCTTTGGCTTGTGCGACGGTGTTTGTATCAGCGGGCTTGGGTTCAGGTGGATAGATTGTATAGACCAAAGGATACCAGAAGATCAGGAGAAGAAAGCAGGCTACCAGGATTATGATTGATTTACGATCCATTTGACAGAGTTATTTTCCAGGCTGACAAGCGCTATGACGTTGAAGGTTTTGGGGAGCGATAGATGTGAAACGATCGGGCCTGTGATGGCGCGAACATCCACAAGGTGTGCGTTTTAAAACGGCGGGCGGCACGGGGTCGTAACCGCTGCCGCCCCAGGGGTGACAGCGCATTATCCGTCGAATTCCCAGGAATACACCGCGGCCGGCGCCATGGGTCTTGACGGCGTCGACGGCGTACTGCGAGCATGTCGGCGTAAACCTGCAATGCCCGGCCGGGCCGAACAGCGCGGTTTTTGCGGGGGACAAAATTATCTGATAGCCCCTAATAAGGAAAACGAGTAGTTTCAGATGGGCTTTCACTGTTTCGAATCCTTAAGTAATCCGGCGCGTTCAAAGAGTTTCAACATATCCCGTTCCACCTCACGCATGGATTTGTCGGCAATCGATTTCCGAGCGACCAGGACGATGGAAACAGGATTGCGTATTTCGTGTTGATGCAGTCTGAAGGCTTCTCTTATGATGCGCCTGGTTCGATTTCGGGTGACCGATGAGCCGATTCTCTTGCTTGTGATAACGCCCAGGCGCGGATGTGAATGCTTGCGGGTTTCCCCCCAGTTAGCCGTGAGGCAACCGTAGCTAATCCGCGAACCCGTTTCTTTAAGGCAACGGAACTCCGCCGACCGCTGAATCCGCATCCGCCGCTGGAATCCTAATTTGTCCTGTGCCCGGGCTGGCATCATGAATCCACCTATACCGTGGTCAAGCGTTTACGGCCTTTTCTCCTGCGATTAGCTATGATGGCGCGGCCGCTCTTGGTGGATTGTTTCTTCAGGAATCCGTATTGTCGTCTTCGTCGAATGTTGGATGGCTGAAATGTACGTTTCATTGTTAACTTTGTCCCTTTCCTGAATTCTCTTGTTAATACAAAAAATGTTATTTACACGCGGATACAAACCGCTTCCTTATGAATTTAAGTCGAATCCACGTTTTTAACAATGCTTGATTCGATTCAATTCCGTATAATCGAACTAACCGGATTACCGTGAGCATGACATAATCCGTCCGTCACGGCACGGAAGGATAGACAATAGCACGTGACACGCGTCTGTCAAGTTTGCCGAAATAGTGCCAGTTGCCGGGAGCCGGTCGGTTTGCTCGATGGCGGGTCATGCCCTTTCCATGTACTTGCCGCTCCGTGTGTCGATCTTGATTTTTTCTCCGGTCTTGATGAAGAGCGGGGCTTGAATTGTGATGCCCGTTTCGAGGGTGATCGATTTTTGTACGTTACTGGCGGAATCTCCGCGAACGCCCTCAGGGGCTTCCGTTACCGTCAAGACGACACTTGGCGGCAGTTCGATCATGACGACGCGTTCTTCGATGGAGGTAACCGTTACCGGCGAGTTTTCGACCATGAATTGTACTGCGTCACCCACGATGTCCGGTTCCACGGTTACCGTTTCGAATGTCTCCGGGTCGGTGAACACGAAGTCTTCGCCGTCTTTGTAGCTGTATTCCATTTTCCGGGTTATCAATGGGATGATATCCACGCGTTCGGTGGAGCTGAATTTCGCATCCATTGATTTGCCGGTTCTGAGGTTTCTGAGTTGTACCTGGACGAAGGCACGGAGGTTGCCGGGTGTCCGATGTTGCGCGTCCATGACAACGGATACATCTCCGTTGTATTCAATTGCCATGCCTTTTCTTAGGTCATTTGCTGTTGCCATATTTAATCAAAGTACATTTTTATCGACGACGCCCAAAGGGGCGTCACATTTTGTTAAGATTATTTATCCAGCCGTCCTATGCAAGCCAAGATTTTGGAGGTCCAAGGGCGTCCGTAACCGGGGCGCTATGTCCCGGGCTTACGCGTTAAGATTCAAGACCACGCCTCCCGACGCTTGAACACGGTTTTCCGGGAGGCTGCTAACCGGATTTGATCGAGTCGACGAGCTTCATGAGTCTACGTCCGTATTCTACGTAAGTATCGTATTGTTGTTCGGGTGAGGCCGAGACGGAGGCGTCGTGGAAGACGACCGCCAGGTGCGGCTCGATCGATATTCCGGCGTCGTAGCCGTTGGCGAACAGGTCTTCGAGGATTCGCGGGATTTGACCATCGCCTTCGCCGGGGTATGTGTAATCGGCGTCGTTCTTCTCCGGATTCCACACGGCGTCCTTGATATGCACGTGCGCAATGTGCTCCCTGATATGTGAGTAGTATTCCCATGGGTCTTGTTTGGGATACGGCGCGGGTTTGGTGCGGTCGTCGTTAAAGACGGGATTGCCGGTATCGTAGACGACCTTGAGGCCGGGCACGTTTTCAAGCAGATCGAGCATGAACGTCCAGCCGAGTCCGCCGTAGTTCATACAGTTTTCGTGTACCGGTTGGATGCTGGCATCGAGGAACATCTTGGTCAACTCCCGCAGGCGTTTGAAACGTTCTTCGCGCATCTGGTCTTCTGCTTCACGGATAGCGAAGCTCATAATGCGGATAAGTTTGGTGCCGAGCCGCTGCATTCGCGGGATGGCGCGTTTTGCGGTTTCGAGTGTCGGCTCGAACGGGTCTTCTATTTTCGCCGCCCAGTTTCCTATTGTTGAACCGAAGCAGTTGATTTTTATGCCAGCGTCCTCGAGTTTATGCACAAGCGCATCGAAGGCGGAGTCTGGTATGTCATGGATATTCCCTTTTTCGAAGTCGTCTACGATAACGTTTCGCGCTTCGATATGTTTCCAGCCCAGCTCCTTGGTTGCCTTAATCTGGATTTCAATCGGGTCTCCCGCTTCGTCTGCTATTCCGGAGAAATACATAGCCTTTATATTAGGTTGATTGTTTATGTTTTGAATGATTGTGTGAAGTCCTCGTCGGAGACTTCCACGACTTTCTTTTCGAACTTGGATTCCGCTATAAGCTGATTAAGTTTTTCTTCGAACGCCTTGCCGTCGAGCGGCATCTCGATCGATTTATTCTGCAGTGACGAGAAGAGGATAGTATTGGCCAGTTCGACCGAGTGTATGCCTTCCTCAGCCGGCGCAATCAGGGGTGTCCCATCGATGATCGAGTCGATGAAATTCTGGGTGATTTCCTCGTGGCGCGGGCCGGTCGAGGGGATAGGTATCTCGATATTCCATACATCCGGGCTTGCGAATCCGGTGCGCGCGTTGCGGCTGAATTCGAGCATGGGCACTTCGTTTCGTGTGAATAGGAGACGTCCGTTTTCGAGGACGAGCTTACCGCGGTCGCCCGCGATCTCGAGCCTATTCGTACCCGGCGCCTCGCCCGTGGAGGTGACGAAGAGGCCGGTGGCGCCGTTGGGGTATTCAAGGAAAGCGGTAACGTTGTCTTCGACCTCGATGTTGTGGAAGCGTCCGAGTTGACAGAATCCGCGGACGCGCGACGGTGCGCCGAAGAGCCAAATCATGAGGTCGAGGTTATGCGGGCATTGATTCAGGAGGACGCCGCCGCCTTCGCCTTTCCATGTCGCGCGCCATCCGCCGCTGGCGTAGTAGGCTTCGGTGCGGTACCAGTCGGTAATTATCCAATTCACTCGAACGATCTCGCCCAGCTCCCCGTTGTCTATGATGGACTTTACCTTCTTGAATTTAGGGTCTGTCCGGAGCTGGAACATTGCTGAAAAGGCCTGCTCGTCATTGGAATGCGCGGCTATGAGACGTTCGCAGTCGGCCTTATGGACGGAGATCGGTTTTTCTACGAGCACATGCAGCCCTTTGTTAAGTGCTTTGATTCCGAGTGAAGTATGAAAGTAATGCGGCGTGGCGATAATCACCGCGTCGACCTCGCCTGAATTAATCAGGTCTTCGGGATTCTCGAATGTCTTTAGGTGCTTGAACCTTTCGAGGTTTTTTGGGACAGCATCACTTACAGCCGTCAACTCGGCACGAGTGACTTTTTGTTTGGACAGATAATCGGCATGGTATTTTCCCATGTTCCCGAGGCCGATGATTCCGAATCGTACAGTTTTCATACTATTTCCCATGTTGTTTTCGAGTTGAAGAACAGTTTTCCAATTTCGCTATATCCGATTATCAACTTTGAATTGCTCATGTTTCAAGGTTTTTTGATCAAGATTTGTCTGTTTTAGTCCCTTTTTCCGCGACCGGCGATTTTGGGGTATGTTTTTTCAACGGTGCAAAACCGTCGCAAACCTGTACCATCAGAAGAGCCATGTCAACAACGGCGCGACCGCCAGGCTCGGCAGGTAATCGGCCAACGGCACCTTTTTTACGTTCAATATCACGAGTGTGATCATGAGAATGACCAAACCGCCTGTTGCGTTTATCGAATCAAGCATGGCTTGATCCTGAAGGATCGGTTCCAGGTTTCTTGCCAAGAGCGTCAATGTCCCTTGATAAACGAAGACGGGAACCGCCGCGAGTATGGGGCCCCAGCTGAAGTTTTTGACGAATGCCGCCGTGGCAAGGCCGTCCATCAACGATTTAACAGCGAGTATTTTGAAGTCCCCCGATAAACCGTCGCGTAAAGCGCCGAGCAGCGCCATGGGCCCTACGCAGAAGAGGATCGTGCATGTTACAAAGCCTTCGTTCACTTTTTGTAGTGTGTCTGAATGCTTGCCGCTGATGCGGTCGTGGGCGTACTTGCCAAGCGTGTTCAAACAACGTTGGATTCCTAGTGTCTTGCCGATCAGATTTCCGATTATAAGGGATAGAAAAACGATCGCCAATTGCCCGAGCGTCTTAAGGAATCCACCGCCGAAGCCGGATAACGTCATGCTCGTTCCCGCGTATATCGTCAGTAGCGCCAGGATGTATTTCAGAATTATCTGAGTCCTAAAGGAAAGCGTGCGCTTGGTGGCCAGGCTCAGCGTCCCCCCGGCTATGATAGTGGTAGTGTTGATTATCGTCCCAGTCACAAGAGACAGTAAAGCATCCGGCACATGCACAGGCAATATAATGTGTTCCGTCAATTAAAGTTTTAGAGCGAGGGAGCGCAAGCGAACGTGCGCTTGATTCGAATCATGAAATCGGGATTACCCTGAATTGCTGATTTGACGTTAAAGGCTTTTTTAAGTCTAATACTGCCTGAAAAGGAACTCTCGTGAATTGAGAAAAAACAGAGGTCTATTATGAATAATCAGATATCCCGGAGGTCGGCCATCCGGAAAATGGCCGGTAGTGCGGCGTTTCTCGGCGCGGCGGCGATGAATGCTTCCGCCGTTACCATAGGAGAATTGAAGCCCCTGAAACTTAAGGGCAATATACGGCATTCGGTTTCGAGATGGTGTTACGGCGGATTGAGCCTGGACGAATTATGTATAGCCGCCAAGAAGATCGGTATAGAAGGGATCGATCTACTGGGCGAGAATGAATGGCCGGTGGTCAAGAAACACGGATTAACCTGCGCCATGTGCAACGGGGCCGGTGGTATCAGCCACGGATTCAACAAGATCGAAAACCATGACGGACTGGTCGAGGGCTACAAGAGGCTGATACCAAAGGTGGCCGAAGCCGGTTTTCCGAATATCATCTGTTTCTCCGGTAACCGCGACGGTATGGACGACGAAGAGGGGATGAAGAATTGCGTCAAGGGACTCAAACGCATTATGAGCGTCGCCGAAAAACACAAGGTGAACGTCGTCATGGAACTCCTCAACAGCAAGGTCAACCATAAAGGCTACCAATGCGACCATACGGCATGGGGCGCCGAGGTCGTTAAAGGCGTCGGCTCGGAACGGATGAAGCTGCTCTATGATATCTATCACATGCAGATAATGGAGGGCGATTTAGTCCGTACCATCCGGCAGTTCCATCAGTACATCGGACATTACCATACGGGCGGGAATCCCGGACGTCACGAGATCGATGAGACGCAGGAAATCTATTATCCGGCCGTAATGCGGGCGATAGTGGATACCGGATTCAAGGGGTTCGTTGCGCAGGAGTTTACGCCTACACGTGATCCGCTGACTTCGATGAGGGAGTCGATAGAAATCTGCGATGTTTAATCGCCGGTCGATCGATAAACCGGATTAATGAGTGTCCGCCGCGGCTTTTAGTCGAAGCCGCGGTTGTTTTCATTAGGTTTATGCCTTATAGAGCATGTTATGATAATTGCACCGTCATTATTGGCGTCTGATTACAGGAAATTGGCCGGCGAATGCCTGAGGGTCAAACGCGCAGGGGGCGATTGGCTGCATTGGGATATTATGGACGGGAATTTCGTGCCGAATCTGACCTTCGGCCCTGCGATCGTGAAGGCGCTGCGCCCTGTTGTCGATATTCCTTTTGATGTGCACCTGATGTGCCTAAACCCGGATATTTTCATCGAGAAATTCGCCGAAGCCGGAGCGGATACTCTGACCGTGCACGTCGAGCTTCTGGACAAGGTACCCTCGCTGATTTGGAAAATACGAGCAATGAATTGCAGAGTGGGGCTCAGCATAAATCCGCCTACGAATATCTCGCTTGTTAAACCGTTTTTGGAGGATATCGATCAATTGCTGGTTATGACGGTTAATCCAGGCTTCGGCGGCCAGGCGTTTATAGAGGAAATGGTGCCGAAAATCCGTCAGGCCGCCGTGTGGCGAAAGGAAATGGGCTTGGACTTCGGAATAGAAGTCGACGGCGGCATCGATTTTGAGACCGTTTCCGAATGCGCCTGGGCGGGAGCGGATATATTCGTCAGCGGAACCACATTATTCCGGCATCGTAGTATGAAAGTTGCGATCCGTAAGATGCGGCGCCTTGCCGAGGACGCCGGTGCAAAGTGCGAATACAGACTAGCCGGTGCGAATCAATGAAATTATTTGATTAATCCGGGATTCGATACAATGTTGAAACTATAAAAGGAGTGAACGCACTTCTTCTTACTTAGAGTATTAAGTAGAACTCAACTAATACATACTTATGAATGCTGAGATCGAGAAACTTTTGGGAAACGACGCAGAAAGCCTGTTGAAACACGAATGCAAAACGGTGCCGAAGGAACAATTGCACCTGCCCGGACCGGACTTCGTGGATCGCGTCTATGCACAAAGCGACCGGACGAACATGGTGCTTCGGAATATTCAGCAGATATTCGACCACGGCCGTCTTTCCGGTACCGGCTACCTGTCGATACTACCCGTGGATCAAGGAATCGAGCACTCGGCGGGCGCCAGCTTCGCGCCGAACCCCGAATATTTCGACCCCGAAAAGATAGTGCAACTTGCGCTCGAAGGCGGCTGCAACGCCGTTGCTTCCACGCTGGGCGTGCTCGGCGCCGTTAGCCGGAAGTACGCGCACAAGATTCCCTTTATCGCTAAGCTTAATCATAACGAATTGCTTACTTATCCGAATAAATTCGACCAGATATATTTCGGGCAGGTCGAGCAGGCCTTCGATATGGGCGCCGCCGCTGTCGGCGCGACCATTTACTACGGCTCCGAGGAGTCCACGCGTCAGATTCAGGAGACGGCCGAGGCGTTCAAAATGGCGCATGAACTTGGAATGGCCACGGTCTTGTGGTGTTATCTCAGGAATTCGGCATTCAAGAAGGACAAGGATTATCACTTAAGCGCCGACCTGACCGGACAGGCCAACCACCTGGGCGTTACCATCCAAGCCGACATAATCAAACAAAAACAGCCGGTCAACAACGGCGGCTATAACGCCTTCGAGAAGTACGGAAAGTCACATGAGCTTGTATATTCAAAATTGACCTCCGACCACCCGATCGATCTCACAAGATACCAAGTCGTCAATTGCTACATGGGCAGGGCCGGGTTGATCAACTCCGGAGGCGCCTCCGGCGAAGACGATTTCAAGGACGCCGTCAAGACCGCAATAATAAATAAACGCGCCGGCGGCATGGGGCTTATCTCGGGACGAAAGGCCTTCCAGCGGCCGATGAGCGAGGGCGCTAGATTGCTCAACCTCATCCAGGACGTTTATCTGGACGACGAGATTCAAGCGGCCTGAGCCGAGGGCCGTTTTCCATAATCAACGCATCCGCCCCAACGGAGCGGGAATTTAAAGCCCAAGGTCGCCGAGCCAAGCGCGCGAAAAACGCGGAGAAATTTCGATTTTGGCTTTGTGCGCATTCTCGTACACGTTTGCGCTAAAGTTCTCGATTCCGATTATCCACAGTCGATGATCCTATACGAAAAACGGGAACGTGGACGCGAACGAGAACGAGAGGGGATTACGGAGCGCGGCTGTGTCCGAAGGATCAGCCGCAGCGGTTTCGAATGCCACGACTTTATTCGATTGCGGGGGGGGCATGACTTTTCGAGACTGCTGCGACTGGCTTTCAGCTCAGCCGCGCTCCGAAGACAATGGCTTCGACAGCTACGGTTCCACCCGATTACCAACCGCCCGTGCCTTTTAAAATCTCGTAGGGATGGAATCAAGCGCACGGAACCATTTGACTATGGAATCCCGGAAGACACGAGAGGGAGATAGGGGCAACCGTT
>JAIPKD010000067.1 GCA_021733835.1 Verrucomicrobiota bacterium | reverse complement strand
CGGCGGGCGTATCCTCGACTATCTCGGGAGTGCATCTGCGCCCCTTCTTAGCGCCGCCCATTTGAAGCAGCGTCCTTACCGCATTGATTGTGGTACCCTGTCTTCCCGTTACCTTCGCAATATCGCCGGGATCAAGCCAAAGTCTATATACTGTCGAACCTCTACGTTCGACCGGTGATATATCTACGGCCTCCGGTTTGTCGACCAGGCCCTTTATGACGTATTCCAGAAATTCTTGCATAAACCCGCAGACGTATTAGATTTCAGAATCAGCCTCTTGTTCCGCCTCACTCTCGGCCTTGGCCTTGGCCGCGCGCCGGTAGTACTTGACCAAGCTGTCGACGGTCTCCGTCGGCTGCGCACCGCGACCCAGCCAATAATCGATTCTATCCAACTTAAGGCTGCATTCCTGTTTCTTGATAAGCGGGGTATACACGCCCACTTCCTCAATGAATCCACCGTCCCGCGGACCCCGATTGTCGGCGACAACGATTCGGTAACATGCATTGTCCTTTGCGCCAGTCCGCTTCAACCGAATTTTTACCATAATCTATTGATATATTTTTTTTTACTTTCGCCGGCCGCTTTCCTGTGCTTCATTGTCATTGATCGAGTGCCGGCTGATAAATCTTTTCTTTCCTCTCTCGAAAGAAAGGAGACATTAGACGCCTTTTTGTTCGATGACAAGTCCGGATTTAAATTTCCACCCGAATTGATCAGGTTTTATGAGATTACACCGGTTCCGGAGCAAATACAAGTATTCAAAACAATGTAATTAGTGAATGCTTTTAACCCAACCTGCTCACGCGGCATCCGCATTCGCCACAGAAACCAAATATTAGTATATCCACCGGTTCACTGCAATAAACTAATTTTAGCGTTGAAATATTGGAAATAACGTTCAGCATCCAATATCTCGAAGGGGCCCATTCGGGCTGTCAGCTTTTTTGGATTGAAACATGAAAAGAACACATCACTGCAACGAATTACGCCCGGAAAATATCGGACAAGAAGTCGTCCTTCTGGGATGGACGCATTCCCGTCGCGACCTTGGCGGCCTTATTTTTATCGATATCAGAGATAGAGAAGGACGTACACAGACCGTTTTCGATCCCTCACAACTATCATCTGAGACATTTGAAAAGGCGTCGTCGCTCAGACCCGAAACGGTGATAGGAGTCAAAGGCACGGTTCGGCAACGGCCTGAAGAAACCGAAAATCCTAAAATTAAGACGGGCAACATCGAAGTCGTCGCCGAAAACCTGCGTATTCTCAATACAGCCGAAGTCCTCCCTTTCATAATTGATGATCCAGAAGTCGCTTCAAAGGTAAACGAGGAACTCCGCCTGCAGTATCGTTACCTCGATCTGCGCCGGCCGGAAATGGCGCGCAACCTGCAACTCCGCAGTAAGGTAGCGCTGGAAACCCGTAAATACTTCGATGAAAACGCCTTCCTCGAGGTAGAAACCCCGATGCTGTTCAAGTCGACCCCGGAAGGCGCACGCGAGTTCCTTGTCCCATCCAGGCTTGCCCCGGGCAGTTTCTACGCACTCCCGCAGTCGCCGCAACAATTCAAACAAATCCTTATGGTCGCCGGCGTAGAACGCTATTATCAACTTGCCAAGTGTTTCCGCGACGAAGACCTCCGCGCCGACAGGCAGCCGGAGTTTACGCAGATCGACGTCGAAATGTCGTTTATCGACAGAGAAGATATCTATCAGATCATTGAAGGCCTCCTGCGGCGGATTTGGAAGACCGCCCTGGACGTAGATATACCCACACCCTTTCCACGACTGGCCTACAAGGACGCACTCAATAGATTCGGTATCGATAAACCCGACACACGCTTCGGCCTCGAACTCGTCGATATGACCGACGAATTTAAAGACAGCCGGTTCAAGGTGTTCAGCAACACCGTCGCCGACGGCGGCGTGGTCAAGGCGATTAACATCAAGGGCCTGGCCTGCGCCACCCAAGGGCAGATTGAAACAATGACCAATCACGCCCGCAGCTTCGGGGCAAAAGGCCTGGCATACATAAAGGTTGAAAACAATGAATGGAAATCGCCGATCGTCAAGTTCTTCAATAACTCCGAAAAAGAGGCACTAAAAAATAAACTTCAAATCGAAGAAGGCGATCTCATCCTTTTCGCCGCCGATAAATGGCTCACCGCTTGCGAGATTCTGGGCAAGATCAGACTCTATTGCGCCGATATACTCCAGGCCCAGGGCAAACTCGACGTTCCCGAAGACCAGTATAACTTCCTCTGGGTAGTTGACTTCCCACTGCTTAGCTTCGACAAGGAAATGAACCGGTGGTACTCAAGCCATCACCCGTTTACGGCGCCCGTAGAAGACGATATCCCGCTCCTCAGCAAAGACCCGAAAGCGGTTCGCGGACAACATTATGATATAGTCGTAAACGGCGTCGAGCTCGGCGGCGGCTCTATCCGTATACACCAGAGAGATGTCCAGAAACTCATCTTCGAGGAAATCCTCAAGATACCACCTGAAACAGCCGAAGCGCGTTTTGGCTACATGCTCGAGGCATTCAAGTTCGGCGCCCCGCCTCACGGCGGTATCGCCCTCGGCTTCGATAGGCTAATGGCCATCCTCTGTAAGACACCGAGTATCCGCGACGTAATCGCCTTCCCGAAAACCGCCAAAGGTACGGACTTGATGACGAACTCCCCCGCCCCCGCCGAACCCAAACAACTACGCGACCTCCGTCTCGAAATTAAAAAAGGAAAAGAACAATAATACCACTCATTCCATATAATCCAGCGCCGCCGCCGGAAACCTTTACCTAGGCGGCGCACCGTAACTTACAATGCCGCCGGTGTTATCCGCACTCTACACGAGCAATATTCACATAGGCATTATCAATTTACATGATCACTAAATCAGCCGAATCTCGCTAAATTTATTGCTTTTTAACCACACTATCTCTTACCCTTCAATCAGGTTAAATTATGAAGATTTACATAGACGGACAACTGGTTGAGAAAGAAGACGCCAAGGTTTCCGTGTTCGACCACGGATTCCTTTACGGTGACGGCGTCTTTGAAGGTATCCGCGCCTATAACGGACGTGTCTTCAAACTCAAAGAGCATGTCCAACGCCTCTTCTATTCGGCCAAGGCAATAATGCTCGATATCCCCCTCTCGCAGGAAGAAATGATCCGGGCTGTAGTTGAAACCTGTCGCGTAAATGATATTAAAGACGGATACATCCGCCTGATAGTCACCCGTGGCCCCGGCACTCTCGGTCTGAATCCGAACAAGTGCCATGATCAGGCCGTCATCATTATCGCAGACAAAATCCAATTGTATCCCCCCGAATTATATCAGAAAGGTTTGGAGATAGTTACCGTCCCAACCACAAGAAATCTCCACAGCGCCTTGAATCCGGCAATAAAGTCGTTAAATTACCTTAACAATATCCTCGCTAAAATCGAGGCTAACATCGCCGGAGTCGAGGAAGCGATAATGCTAAATTCAGATGGATTCGTTGCGGAATGTACCGGCGATAATTTATTCATTATCAGAAATGATACATTATTGACTCCTCCGCTATACGCAGGCGCATTGAGAGGAATCACCAGGAACGTTGTTATGAACCTGGCGGAAGAATCAGGGCTCAAGGTGTTTGAGCCGAACCTGACCAGGTACGACCTGTACACCGCGGATGAGTCGTTCCTAACCGGTACGGGCGCGGAAATCATTCCGGTAGTTACAATCGATAAACGCAAGATCGGCACAGGCGAACCGGGACAAAACACAAAAATGCTGATTGAAAAATATCAAGCCTTAACTAATTCATCAGGCGAACCGATCTATACTTAGATTCATATATGCTCTGCGAGAATTGCAAAAAAAAAGAAGCCACAGTCCATCTTACCCAGATTATAGAAGGAAAGATGCACACAATCGATCTGTGCGAGGAATGCTCGAAGTCCAAGGGCATTGACGATCCGATGGGCTATTCACTCGCGGGATTACTCGCCGGCATGGGCGCCTCTAAAGAAACCAAAGAAAATCAACCTGACGAAAAGATTCCAGCCATCGAATGCCCCGAGTGCGGACTGACCACAACCGATTTCAAGAAAACCGGACGGCTCGGTTGCCCAAAATGCTATACAACATTCGCAGAACCGCTAAGGGCGCTGCTTAAATCAATGCATAAGAGCCTCGAACATAAAGGGAAAATCCCGAAGCACTTCAATGCATCCCGCTCCGTATCGGAAAAAGTCCAACAACTCCAGGTACTCCTCGATAAGGCCGTGCAAGCCGAAGAATACGAAGAAGCCGCTAGGTTGAGAGACCAAATCCGAGAAATAAAAAAAGAACCAGCGCGAAAAAGTAAACGGAAAGCCAAATAATGAATTTCGACGAGTTCCTAGCTAAATCACCGACGGTAACCGGTAAGAAAGGGCCGCACGACCAGATCGTAATGAGCAGTCGCGCACGTCTGGCGCGTAATCTCGTCAATTCACCCTTCCCCGGCTGGGCAAAGAAAAATGAGCGCCTCAAAATCTTTGAGAAAATCAGGGAGACCATCGACAAAATCCCGGTGATGTCCAATAGCTTCTCCGAGTCCATGGACGCAATAACGGCCGTTGATAAGCAAGTCCTGGTAGAACGCCACCTCATAAGCCGGGAACACGCGGCTAATGGCATCGGAAGCGGCCTCGTGGTAAGCCCGGACGCACTTGTCTCCATAATGATCAACGAGGAAGACCACATGCGTATGCAAGCGCTGCGCCCGGGATTACAGGTGCAAGAGGCATTCAACGAAATCAACAATATAGACGATCTGCTCGAAGAACACATCGAATACGCCTTCAATGATACATTAGGGTACCTGACTGCGTGCCCCACAAACATCGGCTCCGCAATCCGCGTCAGCGCCATGCTCCACCTCCCCGGCCTGGTGTTGGCCGAACAAATAAATCAGATAATCCAGGCAATAAACAAACTCGGACTCGCCGTTAGGGGACTTTACGGCGAAGGAACCGAGGCGCTCGGCAATATCTTCCAAGTCAGCAATCAAATGACTCTCGGCGAAAACGAGCTCGAAATCGTAGAACGCCTCAATAAAGTCGCAGCCCAATTAATTGAACAAGAAGAAAATGCCAGGGCCATTGTATTGGAAAAATCCCCGAAGCTGGTCTATAATAACATTGGACGGGCTTATGGTATCCTCGCCAACGCGCACATCATATCATCAAAAGAAGCGCTTAACTTGCTCTCACTTGTGCGCCTGGGCATTGATATCGGGCTGTTCCCCGGCATAGGACGTGAGCTGGTTGACGACTTATTTATCCGTACACAACCGGCGCATTTACAAAAAAACCACGCCGGAAAATTGTCGGCCGAGCAAAGAGATACACTCCGGGCCGACATGATCCGGGAACGGCTCCTCAAGGTGAACAGACCATTACCCGAAATTTCCGGCAATAAAAAATGAGGATCAATACTGGAAAAATAAATTTCAAGCCTGATATTGTATTATGAGCGACGAAGGATTGAACAATTTCACACCCAGGGCGCAACAGGTGCTCGCCCTCGCAAGAAAAGAGGCCGACCGCCTCAACCATAACTTTCTGGGTACCGAACACCTGCTGCTCGGCCTGATCAAACTCGGACAGGGCGTGGCCGTCAATGTCCTCCAAGGCCTCGGTCTGGACTTGGAAACCGTGCGCCTGGAGGTCGAGAAAAAAGTCGGTACCGGCCCCGACCAAAAGGTGATCGGTAATATACCTTACACGCCGCGCGTCAAAAAAGTCCTCGCTCTGGCCGCCAAAGAAGCCCGCGCATTAAACCATAACTACGTCGGCACCGAGCATATCCTGCTCGGTCTCCTCCGGGAAGGTGACGGCGTGGCGGCAAGGGTACTCAAAGACCTCGATATAGATATCGAACAAACGCGCCACGAAGTCCTTAAGGAGCTTGATCCCAACTTCGCGATGAATGAAGAACATCCCGACGTCGAGCCCGCAGGAAAAGGACAAGAACGTCGCGGCCCGGCCAAGACTCCGGCACTAAAGGCATTCGGCCGTGATCTTACCGAGATAGCTCGACACGGCGACATGGACCCCGTTATCGGAAGACGCAACGAGATCGAACGCGTCATCCAAATACTCTGCCGCCGCACAAAGAATAATCCCGTCCTTTTAGGCGAAGCAGGTGTAGGCAAAACCGCCATCGTCGAAGGCCTCGCTCAAGAGATATCGCGAGGGAACGTCCCCGAACTACTCAGGGATAAACGCCTCATTACACTCGACCTGGCACTCATGGTCGCAGGCACCAAATACCGCGGACAATTCGAAGAGCGTATCAAGGCGGTCATGGACGAAATACGCCGAGCCAAAAACATTATCCTCTTCATAGACGAATTACACACAATCGTCGGCGCAGGCTCCGCTGAAGGCACAATGGACGCATCAAACATAATCAAACCCGCCTTGAGCCGCGGCGAAATGCAGTGCATCGGCGCCACCACGATGAATGAATATCGTAAGCATATCGAAAAAGACGCCGCCCTCGAACGCCGATTCCAAACCGTCCAGGTCGACGCCCCCGCAGTGGAAGAAGCCGTCCAAATCCTGCGTGGACTCAAATCCAAGTACGAAGACCATCACAAAGCTGAAATCACCGATGACGCACTACAGTCGGCCGTCGAACTCTCGGATCGTTATATCACAGGCCGGTTCCTCCCCGACAAGGCGATCGATGTCATGGACGAGGCAGGCTCGCGCGCCAGGATCAAGACCATGACCCGGCCGCCGGAAGTCAAGTCACTTGAAACGGATATCGAAGAAATCAAGCAGCAAAAGGAATCCGCCATCAAGGAACAGGACTTCGAAAAGGCCGCTACAATGCGGGATAACGAAAAGCAGACAAAAGAAAAACTCGAAGCACTCCTCGAGTCTTGGCGCACCGAGCGCGAAGAAAAACGGGTTGTCGTCAATGACGATGACATCATCCAGGTGGTGTCCAAATGGACCGGTATACCACTCAAACGCCTCGAACGCGACGAAGCGCAAAAGCTTCTCGATATGGAAAAAGATATCGAGAAGGTCGTCATCGGCCAGTCCGAAGCCGTCGGCGCCATCAGCAAGGCACTGCGCAGATCACGAGCCGATCTCAAAGACCCACGACGCCCAATAGGCACATTCATGCTCCTCGGCCCCACAGGCGTCGGCAAAACGCTTCTGGCTAAGTCCTTGGCCGAAGTCATGTTCGGCGACGCTAAGTCCCTTGTTCAGCTCGATATGAGTGAATATATGGAGAAATTTACCGTATCCAGACTCGTCGGATCACCGCCCGGTTACGTCGGTTTCGAGGACGGCGGCCAACTCACCGAACAGGTGCGCCGCAAACCGTATTCGGTTATACTTTTCGACGAAGTCGAAAAAGCTCATCCGGACGTATGGAATATCCTCCTCCAAATACTCGAGGAAGGTACACTGACCGACAGCATGGGGCGCACGGTCGACTTCAGGAATACTATAATCTTGCTCACATCAAACGTCGGCGCCGAGAGTATCGTCAAACAGACAACGATCGGATTCAACAAGCCGTCGGAGGAATCCGACTACGAGCAGATGAAAACGAAACTCCTGGATCACGCCAAACGCACTTTCAAACCGGAATTCCTAAACCGGCTGGAAGACGTTATCGTCTTCCGTTCATTGACCAAGCCGGACCTCATCAGGATACTCGATCTGGAAATGCAAAAGCTCGGAGAACGCCTCAAGTCCAAGCACCTGAAGCTCCAGCTCGACGACAAGGCAAGGGACTTCCTCATCCAAAAAGGTTACGATCCCACCTACGGCGCGCGACCGATGCGCCGCGCCGTAGAACGCTACGTCGAAGACGCGCTCGCCGAAGAACTGCTCCGGGGGCGTATATCCGATAATGAAACCATTAACGTGTCACTGAAAAACGACCGTATCGTGTTCAAGCCGGTCAAGAACGCTCGTTCAAACGCAGAAGGCGCGCTCTCCGGTTAACATAAGCATAGACTCTAACCAACGGCCGTCCCTTTTAGATAAGGGACGGCCTCGCCTCATTTAATCCCCCGCACAGAACCAACGGATTTTGTTATCCAGACAATAACCTGCGCGAACAACATCCGCTCTGCAGGAGGATATTAGACTGGAAATTCGAATGTTCTTCGGTTAAAAATCACCCTGTTCTTATGAACGCCGGTACAAATATTAGAATACGCGCTGCGCTCCAAGGCCTGGGCAGTTTGTTCATCCTTGCATCCGAAGCGGTACGTTCCATATTCTCGAAGAACTTCAACTGGCGCTCATTCATTGCGCAGCTTCACCAAATCGGGGTTGCTTCACAATCGGTCGTTATCGTAACAGGCGCTTTCACCGGAATGGTACTATGCGCGCAGACCTTTTACCAATTTCACAAGGTAAAGATGGATACCGCCACACTGGCGGTTGTAAGCGTATCCATGTGCAGCGAGCTGGGCCCCGTGCTCACCGCACTCATGGTCGCCGGCCGCGTCGGCGCGTCTATGGCCGCCGAGCTCGGTACGATGCGCGTAACCGAACAGATCGACGCACTTCGCACGCTGGCGGCGCATCCAATAGACTACTTAGTGTCCCCCCGATTGGCCGCTACCATAGTAGCCATGCCGCTGTTAACAGCCGAATCCATCGCCATCGGGATCGGCGCCGGGTACACGGTCGGAGTAGCTCTTCTAGGTATTGACCCGGTATATTCATGGAATAATATGATCAAATACACGGAGATATCCGACCTTGCAACAGGCATTATCAAATGTCTGATCTTCGGCGCGATCATCGCCTTGGTCAGCACCTACAAAGGCATGAATTGCCGCCACGGCGCAGAAGGCGTCGGTCAGGCCACTACCGAAGCGGTGGTTACATCATCGATCACAATCCTGATAGCCAATTTCTTCCTTACATTATTTATAACTCGCCTTCTCCAAATAATATGATCCACGTAAAGAATCTCTATAAATCTTTTAACTCGCATAAAGTCCTCGAAGACATCAGTTTTAGGGTTGATACAGGCGAGTCCATCGTCATTATCGGCCCAAGCGGATGCGGCAAAAGCGTCCTTCTTAAACACTTGATAGGACTCATTAAGCCGGACAAAGGTGAAGTAATCGTCGACGATATCGGCATTCATGATCTCAGTGAACGCGAATTATTGCCGGTCAGACGCAAGTTCGGTATGCTGTTCCAAAACGCCGCCCTTTTTGATTCAATGACTGTAGCCGAAAATGTTGGCTTTGTCTTCCACCACGAAGGTACTATGCAAAAGACCGATATTGACCTTAAGATCACCGAGGCGCTTAAAATGGTCGGACTCGAAGGAAACGAAAATAAGAAACCCGCCGAACTCTCCGGCGGTATGCGTAAACGTGTAGGACTCGCGCGCGCTATTATTTATCGTCCGGAGATTATCCTTTACGACGAACCCACAACCGGCCTCGATCCTATCGTCGCCGACAGTATCGACAAACTAATACTTCATATCAGAAACGAACTCAAAGTAACCACCGTTGTCGTCACCCACGACATGCGAAGCGCACGCAGGCTTGGAAATCGTTTAATACTCCTGCACAATGGAACGATACATAAAACAGGCAAACCCGAGGAATTTTTTGAATCCACGGATTCCGTTGTCCATAGCTTTGTAAACGGCATCTCTTCCACCCAAAATTAAGAGGCAATTATGAATCAATCACACAAGGAATGGAAGGTCGGCTTATTCGTGTTAATCGGCTTAGCGCTGCTCGTGGTAATGACCATCCAATTCGCAAAGGGTTGGACCTTTCTAACCTCGACATACCAAATCAAACTTATCACCTCGCACGTAGGCGGCATCACGGAAAAGGCGTCCATCCTGATGGCGGGCGTGCAGGTCGGAACCGTCGAGAATATCGAATTGAATCCATCCGGCAAAACCGTCACTATTTACGCCGACATAAACGGCAAGTACGACATCTACGAAGACGCCGTCTTCAAAATAGAACAATCCGGCTTCCTCGGCGACCAATACATCTCCGTTCTACCCCAGGAAAATAAAGGCGCTGTACTGAAAGACGGCGACGAAATCGAATGTCTGCCCCCGTTCAATCTCCAGGAGGCCGCCAGATCGGCTACGCAACTTATCCAGGAACTGAACACCGCAACACACAGGATCAACCAGTCCGTGAAACGCCTCGACGAAATCCTCTTTTCAGAAACCACACTGACCAATATCCAGAATACCGTCTTCCATATAGAAAGCGTTTCAAGGCACGCAGACTCGACGCTCGCCGAACTCAATTCCATCATCAAGACCAACAGAACTCCACTGCGCCGGACAATCACCAATTGGGTCGCTTTCTCGAAAAACTTGAATGATGCATCCGAACAGATCAATACCCTTATAAACACAAATCAAGCATCCATATCCGAGACCCTCGAAAGCCTGCGCTCGGCCTCAAGCGACATACGCAACCTCACCGCCGGCATCAACGCCGGTAAAGGCCTCCTCGGCAGTTTGGTAAAACAAGAAGGGTTAAGGACAAATTTCACGGTGCTCACAAGCAATCTCGTCACTTTAAGCAGCAATCTAAACGCACACGGGTTGTTATGGAAACCGGAACAACCACGACCAAAACTCAAGACTCCATTATATACGGGCAAGAATCCGTTTGATTAAAATATAAGTCCTTAAATCCAAAAAAATACGAAATATATAAATCATTATGTCAAAATCAATCTGGGTAATAAGAATACTATTCCTCACGCTCTGCACACTCGGCGGCTATGCAATAAGTCAGGTCGATCCGGAACTTATCGATTCCAAACTTCAAGGCATAGGCATCGGTTTCGGCATGGGCGGTCTACTCATCGCCATAGACGAAATGCTCAAAGGCTTTTCCCTGCGCGCGTTCTCGGCGGCTACATTTGGACTCCTACTCGGCACAGTTGTCGCGTGGATGATCGACACCTCCCAACTCTTCAATTACACCGCCGAGGACACACGCTGGATCATACGGCTCGCACTCTTCCTCGCATTCGGATACATCGGCATGATCCTCGCGCTCCGAAGTAATAAAGAGGATTTCTCATTAATAATCCCCTTTGTACGGTTCTCACCGAAAAACCACCCGGATCGATTCCTTATCCTGGATACAAGCGCAATCATAGATGGACGGATCGTCGATCTTATCGAGGCCAACTTCATCGAAGGCCTTTTGGTCATACCAAGATTCGTCTTGCGCGAACTCCACGCCATCGCCGATTCATCGGATATCACAAGACAATCCCGCGGTCGACACGGACTCGAACGCCTGGCGCAGCTCCAGCAGAACCTCAAAACCGAGGTTAAAATCCACGAAGGCGATATTCCCTCGGAAACAAAGACCGACGCCAAACTATTGCAGCTGGCAAAAATGCTCGACGCCAAATTGTTCACCACGGACTACAACCTCGGAAAACTCGCCGAGCTCCAATCCATTCCCGCCGTAAACGTCAATGAACTCAGCAAGGCGCTCAGACCCGTCATACTCCCGGGCGATACATTGTCGGTTCGGCTCGTACGCGAAGGCAAAGACAGAGGACAAGGAGTCGGGTACCTCAACGACGGCACCATGATCGTCGTGAATTTAGCCGAGCACCTGATCGGACGCCAGGTAACCGCGCAGGTCACAAATCTCGTCCAAACCGGTGCCGGCATTATCGTGTTTTGCGACCTCAAATAATACAGCAGTTCTCATTTTAGGGCGGAGCGCGGCTGTGTCGCTCCGACCAGCCGCAGCAATTCTGCAAATTCCGAGGATTTATCCGCCCGTTCGATGCTGCCACTGGCGCTACGTATACAGTCACGTTCCAAAATGAGAACTGCTGTAAATAATATCACCGCGCTTGAAAACACCTCCATCCTGGTGCAAGTTATGAACACATGAAACTGACAACTGTTTTTAGCACCTTCAGCCCCGCCGAAGCGCAATTGGTCTTATCGATGCTCAAAGCCGCCGGCGTAAATGCCTTCATTAACCATGAAGCGTCCGCGCTAAGCATGGAAGGCTATTCATTGGCCACCGGCGGCGTCATCATCCAAGTCCCCGAAGACGAACACGCCACAGCACGCGAGCTCATCGAGTCAAAACAAACCGATGAGCCGTCATGATCCTTCGATCAAGATCAAAACATCGAAATTACTTTTTAACTCCAAACTCTATTGATGAATTCCAAGAACACCAACCGGATTCAGGAACTCAAGGACATCCTCCAAAAAGGCGAACTGAAAACAGCTCAGAATCTGCTTGAAGAATACAGCGCGGATAAATGGAAGTATTCGCACCTACCGGATGCAGTCGCATTCCCGCGATCAACTAAATCCGTCTCCCGCATTCTCGCCTTCGCCGATAAACACCGTATACCCGTTACTCCCAGAGGCGGTGGCTGCGGCTACGCGGGAAGCGCCGTCCCCGCAAAAGGCGGCATTGTCCTCTCCACGGAACGGTTGAACCGAATCAAGGAAATACATGCCGGCGACTTCGTGGCCGTTGTCCAGCCCGCCGTCATAACTCAACACCTCCAAGAGGAAGCGAAGAAGAAAGGCCTGTTTTATCCGCCCGATCCCGCCAGCCGCGATGAATGCTTCATCGGCGGAAATATCGCAACAAACGCCGGCGGCCCGCGATGCCTGAAGTACGGCGTTACACGCGATTACGTCCTCGGCCTTGAGGTGGTACTCGCAGACGGCACTATCCTCCGGCTCGGCAGCCGAACACACAAGAACAAGACGGGCTTCGACCTCGGCAGGTTATTCGTCGGTTCCGAAGGCATGCTCGGCGTGATCACCGAGGCCACACTCAAGCTCATCCCGCATCCCCCGTTCCGCGCCGCACTTTCGGTCGGTTTCGGTTCCATGCGCATGGCGGCAAAGGCCATACGCAGTGTGTTCGCCGCCGGCCATTTGCCGTGCGCGCTCGAGGTTGCCGACTCTTTTACACTCGAAGCCGCGCGCAAACGCACCGGTAACAGCTTACTCAAGGGCTGCCTTGCACACCTAATTATCGAACTGGACGGACAGGAAAAAACCACGCGCGCCGAACTGCGACAGGTCGAAAGAGTCGTTCGCGAACTCGAGCCCAGATTCGTCCGCCGCGCTTTCGGCAACGTCCAGTGCGAACAAATATGGCAGTTCCGTCGTGAATTCTCCTACGCATTGCGCGATACAGGGCTGCAAAAAATGAATGAAGACATCACCGTACCCCGCAGCAGGCTCGAGGACTTATTTAAATTCACCGAGGCGCTCCAGAAACGATTCGGTATTCCAATCGCTTGCTTCGGCCACGCCGGCGACGGGAATATTCACGCCAACGTCATGGTCGACGAATCCGAATCAAACTCCGAACAGCAAAGCCGGAAGGTACTCGACGCCCTTTTCTCGAAGGTCGTCTCCTGGGGCGGCGTAATCACAGGCGAGCACGGTGTTGGGCTTTCCAGAAAGCCATGGTGGAAACTTGCGGTACCGCCCGAGGTCGATGAGTTCCACCGCAGAATTAAACACTCACTCGATCCCAACAGAATACTCAATCCCGGTAAATTCCTCGACTGATATCCCAGACCGATGCAACCGGAAGCCGGATTAATCACTGACAAAAATCAAGAAGATCAAATACAGAGGACTATTGCTCATGTCCAGTCACCGAACGACTGCCATGACACGCTGAGGAAGCCGTGCCGTGAAAACGGCGCGGTTTACTCAGTCGCAGTCGATGGCCTTGTTCGGCTTTCCAGTATGTAGTGCAAGCTTCTGTCTTTAGCTGGATCATCAAAGACTTCTGAGCTAAGCAGCGGAGCTTCCACAGGCACCCCCACACCAACGCGACCAAGGGGATGGCGCCCGCCCTTGAAGTAGTTTTGGATAGCGAAGCGGGCGGAAGGAAGCATACCCGCGGGATCAAGGATTGCGACCGCCATGATGTATTCTCCCTTTCCGACCTCCGGCGGGAGCTTGAAGCTGCCGCGCACAGTGTGTGTCTCGGATTTCTGCCGATACGCCTGCTGCGCGTTGTCCCATCCGTCCCCAGGTTGCCACTGCCGAATGTCCAGGCCCTTGAACAGGTCACGCCAAACCACTTCTCGTGTCTTCGTATCCAGCAGGCTGATCTCTACCGGCCAGTCAGCGTAGAACGGTGATGATCCCGTGTTGCGGACCTTGAAGACAATGTCGAAAGCCTCTTCCGGGCAAATCTCTGCAGGGTACTCAAACTCCTCCAAAATGAAGCGATAACCAAAAGCCTTCTGTACCTCTCCTGCACCGCTGCGGACAATCGGATCAGTTGGATCGTATTCGGCCACCCAACCAAGGTTGTTGCAGTGGAAGCGACGAATAGTGTTTATGAGAAATGACCGATGGTCGGTATCTTGAAGCGTGTCGTTGGGATCATCACCCGGCTGTTCCTTCCAACGGCCCCAGTTGTAAGCGCATTCGCCGCCCATGGGCCGTGTCTGCCAGCGTGTTCCCAACTTCTCGATTCCGCCGCCGTGCTTCCGCACCTGTTGAATATGAGCCCACGAATCCCAGTAGATACCGAACTCATAGCTTTCGAATTCCCAAGGATGACGCACCGTCACCAGCTTATTGCGGAACGCTTTAGTAAACGCGTCACCCATCAGTTTCTGCATCTCTTGGGACACACCCGGAGAATGATGCTCTCCCCACTTGCCGATGATACCCATTTGCACCCAGGCAACCCTTGGATCATTGTCCCAGCATTCACCCAGGCGTGATATTAGACGCATAACTCTCTGCTTGAACTGATCACTGCTGTAGTCGTCTTCCTGCATGTCACTTGGCCAGTACTTCTTGTCGCCGTCCCAATGCAGATAGACGCGAGGAATGACCTTGATGTTGTGTTTCTCTACGTCGCGCCATTCCCGGTCGCACACGTCCATGATCCGCTCGACTCCATCCTCGGCAGTTCGCTCCAACTCATTCCACTTCAGGTACACTCGACAGAGCGTCCCGTATTCGTGACTCCCATCCCGTTTGCGCGGGCGAAATCCCTTAAGGGGATTCCGAAGTGCTCCTCTGTACTCTTGCGGACTCACTAACACAGTTTTTTCGGTATTTCGGCCCTCTTCCGCTTTAGAATAAGACATCGCCACTTGAAACATAAGGACGGCTGCCAACGCTCCCCTTACACCAATTCGCACATTAAACATTCTTCTCCTCCTAGTCCTTAAATAAGCGCATTATATAAAATTCGTACGTGTATAGCATCATTTACAAAGCGCAGGCAATATATTAATAATTATATACCTTGTAAAATGGCATCATTGTGATATTACACCTCAGGAAATTATATTATCTTGACAT
>JAIPKD010000010.1 GCA_021733835.1 Verrucomicrobiota bacterium | reverse complement strand
CCTTCGCATTACTACCTTTTCCTGATACTGTGGGAACGAAACGGCAGGGCGTGAGATAATCCTTACCCCATAATCCTGATAAATGTGAGCGGAGCGAACGGGTATGAGGTTTTCTTACCTAACCCCCTTAATTCGATCGGCTTAATTGATCGCTTTTATTAGTCGTGCAGGTGAAAGGTGAAAGGTCAGAGGTCAGAGAATCAATGCTTGACCCAACGCGAATTCTGCTGGATGAATAGAGAGTCGCTGTGAACAGTCAAATAGTGTGCTGATTCGCTGACGTAATTTTCTAATAAACCAAGTAAACGAATTGCATATGAAAACAACAATCATTGGAAAGATTATTCGCCCATTAGTATTAGGACTCCTGATAACCGGTATTGCGGCCGCGCAAGCGGCTACACCTAAGAATGTACTGGTTGTTTCTGTAACCAAAGGTTTCCGGCACGGTGTCATCCCGTTTGGAAATAAAATCCTCGGTCAAATAGCGGACAAGTCGGATGCCTTTGTCGTCGATTATGCTAAAACCGACGAACAACTGGCGGAAAAGACGTCGGTAAAGGGGCTCGCACAATACGATGCGGTTATTTTCCAGAACACGACGGGTGACTTACCCATACCAAACAGAGAGGCGTTTCTTGCCTGGATCAAGAACGGGCATGGATTCCTGGGTATACATGCGGCCAACGATACGTATCACGGCTACAAACCATTCATTGACATGATCGGCGGCGAGTTCCTTACGCACGGCGCGCAGGTCGAGGTCGAAATAATCAACGAAGACCCGTTACATCCCGCTACGCGCATGTTCCCGAAAACATTCAAGGTCTTCGACGAAATCTACCAAGTCAAAAACTTCTATCGGGAGAAGGTTCACGGTCTGCTCACACTCGATAACCATCCGAACAGCAAGGTGCCGGGCGACTATCCGATCGCGTGGAGCAAGGACTACGGCCGCGGCAGGGTGGTCTACACCTCGCCTGGTCATCGCGAGGATGTCTGGCAGCGCGCAGACTACCAGGCGCATTTACTCGGCGCTATCAAGTACATACTCAAGCTCGAAGAAGGCAATGCCGCGCCACAAACAAACGAAGCCATACTCACCCCCGAAGAAGTAGCAGCGGGCTTTCAACCCCTGTTCACCGGCGTCAACCTGGACGGATGGAAACTACGTCACGAAGACGGCCGTCAAAGCTGGAGCGCACAAAACGGTATGCTTGTTAACAACGTCGGCGATGACCAACACGGCACCGACCTGGTGAGCACCAAGAAATTCAATGACTTCATCTTACGCTATAAGTACATGATCCCGGCCGGCGCCAACAGCGGTGTCTACCTGCGTGGACGTTACGAGCTGCAGATACTGGATGACTTCCCGGCAAAGAAAACATCGGAAAGCAGCAACGGCTCGTTCTACAGCTTCGCCACGCCTTCCAAATTCGCCTCACTGGCACCCGGTCAATGGCAAACTGTGGAAGTGACGCTCAAGGGCAACAAGGTCACCATCATACTCAACGGCGTTAAAATTCACGACAACCTTGAGTTAACGCGTGCAACGGGCGGGCAACTCGACAATAACCTCGGCACACCCGGCCCTATTATGCTTCAGGGCGACCACGGCAATGTCGCATTCAAGAACATGCGGATTAAGGAGCTCAAGTAATCAGCTGTCTGTAAACATGACACGAAAAAAGGCGGTCGCAGGACCGCCTTTTGTCTTTTTACGCCATGATCCACTTACGGAAAATAGACAACTTCAATCACCCGGCGCTGGAGCCGTACCTTACATTAAGGCGTCCACAGAAGCACAGGAGAGCGGGCTTACTGGTCGCGCCAAGCGCACGTGTAGTTATCCGCCTTTTACAAAGCCGGTTTACCATCGTATCGCTATTAATCACGCATTCCTGGCTCGATAAACTTGATCCCCTCCTCCGGCGGCGCGACGAAGAGATCGAGGTATTCATTGGAACCAAAGAATTACTGGAACAACTGATCGGTTATTCAATGCACCAAGGCGTGATGGCGGTAGCGCGCGTGCCCGAACCCGAACGCCTGGAAGCGTTGTTGGCGCAATCCACGCATCCACAACTCTTTGTAGGAATCGACGAAATCGCGAACGCTGAAAACCTCGGCGCCATTATACGCAGTTGCGTCGCGTTCGGCGTTCAGTGTGTCATTATCGGCGAAACCTCGTGTAGTCCGTATCTGCGCAGGGCGGTCGGGAGCTCGACCGGTGCCATCTTCCAAATCCCGATTATTGAATCGGATGACCTGGCGTGGGACTTGGGGGTAATGCGGCGTGCCGATATACGCATCATCGGGGCGCATCCGGGCGCGGGGCAAGTCGAGTTGTTTGAAACAAACCTCGCCTGCGACTGCTGCCTGGTCTTCGGTAGTGAAGGACACGGCATTCGCCCCTGCATCCTAGATATATGTAATGAAACCGCCGCCGTGCCGATGCCGCCCGAAATCGATTCACTCAACGTAGCAGGCGCCGCGGCGGTCTTCCTCTATGAGACGTTCCGCCAGAGATACCAATTGCCGAAGGAGTAGTGGCAAATTGCTTAAAAAGCTAATAAAGGCGACAATTATCAAAATAAACTGTCCTTGTTATGCACAGTAGCGTTCAATCCGTCGGAGCGCGGCTGTGTCCGAAGGATCAGCCGTAGCGGCCTCAGTCACGGTCTTATTCGACAGCCAAACTGGACGCTTTACCCAATACTATTCTTTAGTTTCCGAAACGGCGCTCTCTTTGCCGGCCTTGGATTCCTCTTTATCCACAGTCGCTTTCTCGGTGCGTGGTTTGGATTTAGCGGAGACCATTTCGGGTTCGACCCATTCGAGGACGGCCATCTTCGCAGCGTCACCTTTTCTCTCTACCAACTTGACGATACGCGTATAACCGCCTGGTCTATCCATGTGCTTGGGCGCCAATTCGTTGAACAAGATACGCACTGCGTCTTCCTGATGCAACCTGGCGGCGGCAAGCCGTCTATGGTGGATTGAGCCCTTCTTGCCCAGAGTGATCATTTTTTCCGCCAACGACCGGGCGGCTTTCGCCTTGGCGAGCGTGGTGACGACGCGTTGGTGTTTTATGAGGCTGCAAACCAAGTTGGCAAGCATCGCATTACGATGAGAACTGACACGTCCTAGCTTGGCGGTTCTTTTTAAATGTCTCATAATCTAACTGCTTAAATAGCCTGTTGTTCTTCTTCCTCTTTCGGTGCTTCGATCAAATCCGGGTCTAATTTCATCCCGAGCGACAAGCCGAGTACCTGGAGTTTATCCTTGATTTCGTTCAGCGATTTCTTGCCGAAGTTTCTGTACTTAAGCATTTCGGACTCCGACTTCATTGCCAATTGTCCGACCGTAGTAATGTTGGCATTATTAAGGCAATTGGCGGCACGCACGCTAAGCTCGATTTCGTTGACGCTCATGTTGAGCAGCTTCTTGAGTTGTAGTTTCTCTTCGTCCTGCTTCTCTTCGGCTTCTTCGAATTCAACGGCGTGTTTATCGTAGCCGTCGAATACATCCAAGTGATGCTGGAGAATCGCTGAAGCCTGCACCATGGCGTCCTCCGGGCTGATTCTACCATCTGTCCATACCTCGAGGATCAGCCTGTCATAATCGGTTCGTTGCCCGACACGGGCGTCTTCCACGGAATATCTGACGCGCGTGACCGGTGAAAAAATTGAATCAATGGGTATCAGCCCGATCTGCTGATCGGGCACTTTATTTTCATCGCTGGGACAGAAACCGCGTCCGACCTTCAACTCCAATTCCATCTCGAACTTCATTTTCTTATCGAGCGTGCATATCACATGCTTGGGATTCACCAGCTCGACGTTATGGTTCAGTTCGATATCCTCGGCCAGCACCTGACCTTCTTTGTTCACCGACAGGAGGAGCCGCTGTGGTTCTCTGGAATGGCATCTGAAATATGTCTTTTTCAGGTTGAGCACGATTTCAGTTGCGTCCTCGACCACGCCGTCGATGGCGGCGAACTCGTGCATGGCGCCGGAAATCTTGACCGATGTGATTGCCGCGCCTTCAAGAGACGACAGCAGACAGCGCCTTAGCGAGTTGCCGATCGTATGGCCGTATCCCGTTTCAAAAGGTTCGGCTATAAATTTTGCGTAAGTGTCTGTAACGCCTTCCTTTGTGAGGCGTTTCGGCATTTCGAATCTACCTAATCTAATTGGCATATGTATCCTTTCGGCAATTTTAACCTGGCCGCTCCATGTATCCCGTATCAGGCTCGGCCCATATAATTGCCATAATGCTCGTTTCGAGCGGGTTATTAACGGGAATAAAATTCTACAACCGCCTGTTCATTGGCAATGGATTGGATTTCGTCTCGTGCAGGGATGCGGGTAAGCGTCCCTTTGAACAGCTCACGAGATAAAACAAGCCAATCCGGCACCACACGGCTCGTGGAAAGCTCCAGGTTACGCGTGGCCATCTGACGAGATTTACTCTGGTCACGGACTTCGACCGTATCGTTCACGCGCACGGCATAGGAAGGTATGTCGAGTTTACGTCCGTTCACCATGATATGTCCATGAGCGACCATCTGTCTGGCAGCCGCCCTGGAATTGGCGAAGCCCAGGTGATAGACGATACTGTCCAAGCGCGTTTCTAGTATTTGAAGCATGATCTCGCCGGTGATGCCGCGTTGCCTCAGCGCACGCGCGTATACGTTCCTGAATTGCTTCTCCATCAGGCCGTAGTAGTAGCGTAACTTCTGCTTTTCGTTCAGGCCCAGGGCATACTCGCTTATCTTTCGTCTTGCCTTTGGGCCGTGTGTACCGGGCGGATAATTCCGGCGGTCCAGATATTTTGAAGGTCCGAAGATAGGTGTTCGGAATCTCCGGCTTATTCGTAGTCTTGGTCCTCTATATCGAGCCATAAGAAAATATTATTGTTTTCAGATAAAATAAATTAAACGCGGCGTTTCTTTCTCGGGCGGCATCCGTTATGCGGCACGGGCGTTACGTCTTTAATACCGACGATCTCGATTCCTATGACCTGAAGCGCCCTTATCGCAGATTCCCTTCCCGAGCCGGGGCCGTTGACATGGACTTCGACTTCGCGGAGGCCGTGGGCCATAGCCCTGCGCGCTGCATCCTGAGTAACCTGCTGCGCCGCGAAGGCAGTGCTCTTACGTGAGCCTCGAAAACCGATCTTGCCCGAGCTGGACCAGGAAAGCACATTCCCCTGTTTGTCGGCAATTGTAACCATCGTGTTATTGAAAGAGGCCACAATCGTCACAATGCCCGCGGTGACATTCTTCGAGCCCTTGGCCTTGATGATCTTCTTGGGAACGACATCCTCTGCAAGAAGCTCGGCCGCCGTGGGTGCCTTGTGTGCATCGCCGGCGGATTTATCGGCTGCGGCGGTTTTATCCGCCTGCGCCTTTTTCTCCTGCTGGTCGGGCTTCTCTTGCTTAGGCTCCTGGGCCTTGGTTGATTCAGGTTGTTTCTTGGCGGTTTCTTCCGTATTGGCATTTGTATCTTGCCCGGCCGCCTGAGACTGTTCTTTGTTTTGTTTGGTTTCGTCAGCCATAGGAAATCAATTAATGTATACCGGTCTTGGCACGAGGATTACGTTGGACACCGACTGTTTTTCTAGGGCCCTTACGCGTTCGCGCGTTGGTCGAGGTCCTTTGTCCTCGCACCGGCAGGCTTCGGTTATGGCGAACGCCCCTAAAACACTTGATCGATTGCAATCGTTTAAGGTTCACACCGATCTCACGACGCAGGTCACCTTCAATGACGTATTTACCGTCCTGGATCGCGCGCACTATCTGAGATATCTGTTGTTCCGTCAAGTCTTTGGCGCGGAGGTCCGGATTTATCTTTGCCATATCGACAACCTCTCTCGCCGTTGCCGGCCCCAGACCATATATATACCGCAACGCGATTTCTACGCGTTTGCTGCCTGGAATGTCTACACCTAAAATTCGTGGCATAATCTTCTTACTATCCCTGTCGTTGTTTGTGCCTTTTATTTGAACAGAGGACGCGGATCACGCCCCTGCGTTTTATCACCTTGCAATGTTCGCAAAGCCGTTTTACTGATGCACGTACTTTCATTTCAAACCTTTACGTTTTCCGATAATCTTGCCCTTCGAAAAATCGAACGGCGATACAAGCAGTGTTACTTTGTCACCGATCTCCAGGCCATCGAAATCACCCCGATTCTTCACCGGCACGTAACCTATAATACAATGGCCGTTGGATAATTCCACCCGAAAAATCGCTTTCGGAAGGCATTCAATCACTGTTCCTGTGACTTCAACGGTGTCTTCCCGCACAATGTCAATACCTCCGGTTCATCGTCGGTCACAAGCACGGTGTGTTCAAAGTGCGCTGACGGCTTACCGTCATGGGTGACCACCGTCCATCCGTCCTTCAATATCCTAACCGCCGCCGTTCCGGCGTTGACCATCGGCTCTATTGCCAATGTCATCCCCTTTTTTATCACAGGAGACTTACCCTTGTCTACAAAGTTCGGTATCTGCGGTTCTTCATGCATGGTGCGCCCCACACCATGGCCGACAAATTCACGAACAACACTAAATCCGTTGCTCTCCACGCAGTCCTGAACAGCGCGCGATATATCAGATACGCGGTTGTCTGCGCGGGCACAGCGTATTCCCGCATGCAACGACTGTTCGGTGACATCCATCAGTTTCTGCGCAAGCGGGCTGCAACCGCCCACCGCCACGGTCTTGGCATTATCCCCTATGAATCCGTCGCAAATAACACCTACGTCGAGACTAACTATATCCCCGAACTGTACCCTGCGTTCATCCGCGATCCCATGGACTACAGTATCATTAACGGAGATACATACGTAGCACGGATAATTTCTATACCCGAGAAAGGCGCTCTTGACGCCGTGTCTGCTCATCAAGTCCGCGGCATAAAGATCAATCTCCCGAGTAGTCATACCCGGTTTGATCGAGTCGGCGGTTTCATGCAGAACACATGCGGCGATAGCACACGCGCGCCGCATTCCCTCAATATCTCTCTCATTCTTAAAAACGCCCATTTATCGGATGGCTTCATCGACACTGGCGAGCCTGGAATCCAGCGGCTGCGCCGCCTGAATTCGAACCAGTTTGTTTTCATTTTCATAGAAGCTCACCAAAGGCTCTGTTTCCTCGTGAAACAATGCAAACCTGTACTTCATCACCTCTTCAGTGTCGTCTTCACGCTGAACCAACTCCAATCCGCAATCGTCACACTCACAGTCGTTCTTCGGCGGTTTGATAACCAAATTGTAGATATTACCACAATTCAGACAGACTCTTCTTTCGGATACACGCTCTAAGACAAGCTTTTCCTCGGCCACCACATACAAGGCCAGTTCAATTGGCATACCCATCGCGTCCAACCATTCATCCAATTTCTCCGCCTGCATGATATTCCGGGGGAACCCGTCCAGGACGAAGCCGTCTTTCCTGCATTCCTTCTCGAACCACTCCCGCATCATCTCAAGGATGATTTCATCTTCAACCATCTTTCCGCGTTCGAGGAATGTCTCGGCCAGCTTTCCAATCCTCGAGCCGGACTCGACTTCGTAGCGCAAGAGGTGCCCGGATGACACATGCGTAATACCGAATTCATCCTCCAAGTGCCCTGCAATAGTACCTTTTCCAGATCCCGGTGGACCAAATAACACTAAACGCCGTTTCATATTTAGAATCGCCCTCGCATTTTACCCTTCTTCATGAACCCGTCATAATGCCGCATTAACAAATGCGATTCTATCTGGCGCATCGTATCGAGCAGCACGCCGACAATGATAAGGATGCTCGTACCACCGAAAAACATCGAAACGGCGAACGGCACCTCCATCATTTGATTCATCAGGATCGGTATAACGGCGATTATAGTAAGGAACACGGCACCGGCTAAAGTAATCTTACTCATCGCATTATGCAGGAAGTCCGAAGTCGTCTTCCCCGGACGCACACCGGGTATATAACCCCCGTATTTTTTGAGGTCATCAGCGATCTGCAACTCATTGAACTGCGTCGCGACCCAGAAATATGAGAAAAATAGAATCATCGCCGAATATATCACTATATACAGCATGCTCCCCATCTGCAACTGCCTGGCGATCTCGAGGAATATCTCGACATCGTATGTACTGCCCAAGGTCTCGAATATCTTGCCGGGGAACATCAGTATCGCCTGCGCAAAGATAATCGGCATGACACCCGCATAATTCACTCTGAGCGGCATGAAGGAACTCGTACCGGCATACGTCTTGCGCCCGACCGTCCGCTGAGTGTACTGCACAGGTATCTTCCTTTCCGCCTGTGTTACTGCAATCACACCGGCAACAACTGCCACGAGCAGCAGTATCAACGCAATCGCGTGGAACATGTTATACTGCGATTCGCCGCCGGCCGGAAAATACATATCCGTCAGGCCCTGCCCGACTTGCGGCAACCTGGCGAGAATACCGATAGTAATGACCAGTGACACCCCGTTTCCGATACCACGGTCGCTTATCTGTTCACCAAGCCACATCAACAGCAGTGTGCCCGTAGTCAATACAATCGTCGTCTGAATCCTATACCACCATATCGGTTCTATCATCACAAGTTCACCTTGGAAGGAAGAACCAAAAATCTTCTGCGGATTCTCCCAGCCGATCGCCATGACGAAACCCTGCCCCAAACAGAGTAATACCGTGAGGTATCGTCCGTATTGTATGATCTTGGTTCTGCCGCCTTCTTCACGCGCGAGTTTACTGAGATTCGGCATCACGGCGGTCAACAACTGCAGGATAATGGTCGCGCTGATGTATGGCATGATCCCCAGCGCGCCGATGGCGCAGTTTTCGAGAGCACCGCCCGTGAAAAGGCTATACATACCGAGCAAACCACCGCCGTCCTGGTTGGAGGCCTGATCGAAAAACTCCTTAAGCGCCGCGCCGTCGAGGCCGGGAGCAGGGATCACGGCGGTTAACCTGCAAATTGCCAATAAAAGCAAGGTGAACAGGATTCGCGACTTAAGCTCAGGTATTTTAAAGCAGTTTGCGAAGGTATTGGCGATCTTGGCGAACATGCAGCTTTAGTCTTTCTTCTTGTCCTGGATTTTAAGATTTGAAATGATCTCGCAAGAACCCCCTGCAGCCTCAATCTTTTTAATTGCGGCGTCGCTGAAGGCATGCGCCTTCACTGTTAGCTTCTTTTCGAGGTCGCCGACCGAAAGAATCTTTATACCGTCGGCATTACCATTTGCCAGACCCGCCTTTTTCATGGCCTCAGGATCAACTACGGCGCCATCCTCGAAATTATTGAGGAGTGCGACGTTAACGGGTAAATAATAGACCTTAAACCTGGCGTTATTGAATCCACGTTTGGGTATCTTGCGAATAAGGGGCATCTGACCGCCTTCGAATCCGGGACGGATCGAGCTGCCTGATCTGGCAGTTTGACCCTTGCCGCCGCGGCCGCATGTCTTGCCGTGACCACTTGAGTCGCCCTGCCCGACGCGCTTCCTGCGATGAATAGCTCCTGGACGTGGTTTAAGTTGATGTAGTCTCATAGTTTAGCTGTTTTCGGTTGCAATCGGTTCAGGGGCGTCTTCCTTAACCGGCGATTTAACGCCGGAAGTCCCCAACGATATACCTCTGTCCCTGTAAATCTCTTCCTTGACCTTAAGCCCTTTCAACGCCTCGAGCGTGGCTTTTGCTACATTGGCCGCATTTTTTGACCCAAGGGATTTTGTAAGAATATCACGAATCCCCGCCAGCTCAATAACAGCCCTTACGGTTTTACCGGCGATGACGCCGGTTCCGGGCGATGCAGGTCTCAGCAGAACGCGTCCACCGTCAAAGGTCGAAATCACTTCATGCGGTATCGTGGAATCTTTCATGGATACTTCGACCATGTTGCGTTTGGCGATATCGCTGGCCTTACGGATCGCACTTGCCACTTCATTGGCCTTGCCGGTACCAAGCCCAACACGTCCTTGTCTGTCACCGGCGACAACAAGCGCACTAAAGCTAAACCGGCGTCCGCCTTTAACGACCTTGGACGAGCGGTTAATGAATATGACGCGTTCGGCCAATTCCTGCTGTTGGCCATCGGTCTCGCGTTCGGATTGGCTACGCCCCCTACCTCTCCTGGGTGGTCTTTCCTGTCCCCGAGCACCGGGGCTACGACCTGTTCTCTTATCAAAATTTCTAAAACCTTCTGCCACAATTAAACTCCTTCTCTATTTAGAAAATCAAACCTTCGGCTTTCGCCGCTTCCGCCAATGCCTTCACTTTGCCGTGGTATCTTGCGCCGCTCCTGTCGAATACGACGTTCTCAATACCTTTCTCTTTGGCGGCCTTCGCTGCAATCGCCCCGATTTTTTCGGCTCCCGCTATATTGGGCCGCATATCTCCACGATCGGGCGTTGCTTTATGGCGGGTCGAAGCCGATGCAAGCGTCACACCTCTTTTGTCATCAATGAATTGGACGTAAATGTGTTTATGCGTAAACTTGACGCTAAGCCTGGGCTTTTCATTATCGCCGCGGATTTTCCTCCGAATCCGCCAGCGCCGCCTCTTCATTAACTTGTTATTCTTGACAATATTCATCACTGATATTCACGGTCTGGCCGTGAAAAAATGGATCAATTAACGTTATTGGACGGTTTTGCCTTCCTTGCGCTCGACTTCCTCGTCCCAGTATCGCACGCCCTTACCCTTGTATGGCTCGGGCGGATGGAAAGCGCGTATTTTTGATGCTACTTCACCGACCAGCTGTTTGTCCGCCCCTTCGACTATGATGCGGACGTTATCTTCGACTTTGACATCAATCGTCTCCGGGATCGGATATCTGATAGTGTGCGAATATCCTAGGTTCAGCGAGAGTTCTTTGCCGTCGATCGCGGCTCTGTATCCGACTCCATGAAGGGCAAGCCGTCTTACGAATCCGTCGGCAACACCTTTAACCATATTGGACAACAACGACCGGCTTAAGCCGTGCATTGCCTTCGATTTGGCGGAATCGTCGACACGCGAAACGATAAGGGTATTCTCCTTGAATTCCACCGAGGTGCGTTCAGGCATATCATAACTGAGCTTGCCTTTAGGTCCCTCGATTTCCACGTGCCCGCCGTCCACGTCGACCTTGACGGAATCCGGTATTATAATTGGCAGTTTTCCTATTCGTGACATAGCTGTAATTCAGTTTACCAGACGCAGCAGACTAATTCGCCGCCCACGTTGTTTTTCCGGGCTTGGTTGGCCGTCATAATACCACTGGATGTAGAGAGGATGACCGTACCCATGCCGCCCAAGACCCGTGGAATCTCCGTAGAGCCGACGTAACGTCTGAGCCCCGGCTTGCTCATTCTCTCGATATGTTCGACCAAGCCCTTACGTCCGCGGTACTTAAGCTTGACTTTAATGGTTTTAACCTTCTCGCCCTCGACGGCGTAATCGTTCACATAGCCCTCTTCCTTGAGGATTCGCGCAATGTTCTCCTTGACCTTCGAGTGCCCGACCTTGATTTCGGGCAATCGCGCGCGGTTTCCATTTCTTATGCAGGTAATAAAATCTGCTATAGGATCTGATGTCATAATTACCAACTTGATTTTGTTACACCGGGTATCGCACCGGAGAGAGCCAGTTCCCTAAACGTTATCCGCGAACAAGTAAACTTACGGATATAACCATGACGTCTTCCGCTGACACGGCAGCGATTAACCTGTCTTACAGGGCTGGAATTTCTCGGGAGCTTCGCCAACGCCTCGTAATCGCCTTTAGCCTTCAACTCGGCCCGCAAATCGGCGTACTTGGCCGCCAATGCTCGCTTCTTCTTCTCGCGTTCAATCCATGCTTTTTTTGCCATAACTATTTACTATCTGCAAAGGGCATTCCTATTAATTTAAGTAAATCATACGCCTCCGCGTCCGATTTCGCGGTGGTTACAATAGTGATATCCATACCTTGATGGCGCTTTAATTTATCGGCATCTATTTCCGGAAATATCGTCTGGTCGATCACTCCCATTGTATAATTGCCGCGGCCGTCGAAGGATTTGGGGGGGATACCACGAAAGTCACGGATCCGCGGCAGCGCAGCGGCGATAAGTCGATCGAGGAATTCAAACATTACATCACGTCGCAGAGTGATGTGACACCCGATGATCTGGCCCTTCCGGAGTTTGAAGTTGGACACGCTGCGCTTTGCGCGGTCGACGACGGGTTTACGGCCTGTGATAACAGACATATCCTTCATCGCGTCGTCGATAGCGCTCTTTTCAAGCGTCGAGCTGACGCCCATATGTACAATAATCTTTTCAAACCGCGGTACTTGATGGACGTTCTCGTACTTCCACTTTTCGATCAGGCTCGGCCTGACTTCCTTGTTGTATTGATTATAAAGTCGGCTTTTCATTCAATCTAACTTGACGCTGATTCTTGTTTTCCGCTTCGGCGCGCAACGCGCTCATCGTACTTGGATGCGAGCATAACGTTCGAGGCATGTATAGTCCCCTCGCGCTCTATGATGGCACCTTGCGGATGCTGTTGATTCTTGCGCATGTGTTTTTTAATAATCTTCACGCCTTCTACTATAACGCGGTTTTTGTCCTTTAGCACAAAAAGGATTTTACCGCGCTTTCCGCGTTCGGTACCGCTGATAACGACTACTTCGTCCCCTCTTTTTACATGAAACTTTTTCATAGGTCAGATAACTTCCGGCGCCAATGAGATGATCTTCATGAATCTCTTATCACGCAATTCCCGTGCAACCGGTCCAAAGATGCGTGTGCCTCTTGGATTGTTGTCTTTATCTATTATAACAATTGCATTGGAATCAAAGCGCAGATACGAGCCGTCGCTCCGGCGTATCGGGTTCCTGGTTCGCACCACCACTGCATTAACCACGTCGCCTTTCTTGACCACTCCATCCGGCGCGGCTTCCTTGACATGGGCTTTTATTATGTCGCCGATTCTTGCGTACCTCTGGTTCCCCCCCAACACACGTATTGTAGCAACGCGTTTAGCGCCACTGTTGTCGGCCACTGTTACTATAGAACGTAATTGTAGCATGGTATAATGATCTATTCAGGCTTAATTTCGACTTCCGGTTTGCGATCAAGAATCTTGACCAGAATCCATCTCTTGTATTTCGAGAATGGCCGGCATTCTCTGACGAGCACCCGGTCACCGACTTTTGCCTCGTTATTCTCATCATGGGTATAAAACCGCGTATGGGCTTTAACCACTTTTCGGAATAATGGATGGGGATACTTTCGAAGCACCCTCACGACGATCGTTTTGTCCATCCGATTGGAAACGACTTCCCCGATGCGTGTCTTTCGTGTCCCGCGTTTTTCTATGGAATGTGGCATATTCAAATCAATCAAGCGGCTTGCTGGTTCTTCTTCAACTGAGAAATTCGCGTCTCGACTCTCGATATATCACGTCGAAGGACTTTGATCCGCGCCGGCTTCTCCAACTGGCTGCTCGCCTTTTGCAGTTTTAGATTAAACAACTCCTGCCTCAAGTCCCGGCTCTTGGCCAGCAGTTCCGTCATTGTCAAATCCTCTAATTCGGACATCTTCATGGCAAATCTCGCGTTTTAATGACGTGATACAAATTTCGTGCTTACCGGCAGTTTATTGGCACCCAAGCGCAGCGCCTCTTTGGCTACGGTCTCGGATACTCCGTCTACTTCGAAGAGTATATTGGCGGGTCTGATCACCGACACCCAGGTTTCGACAGGGCCTTTGCCCTTACCCATCCGCGTTTCCAAAGGTTTCTTGGTAAACGGCTTATCGGCAAAGACCCGAATCCATACCTTGCCGCGGCGCTTCATATGCCGCGTTATAGCAACACGCGCCGCCTCGAGGTGTTTATGATCGATCCATGCGCGTTCGAGCGACTGCAGACCGAATTCGCCGAAGGCAACCGATGCGCCTCTATAAGCCGTGCCGGCCCGGTTACCACGTTGCACCTTCCTATATTTAACTCTTGCAGGTATAAAAGGCATACTTATTCCTTTCTAAAATCCCTCAGGCCGCCTTTGCCTCGTTTGTCTCACGCCGGCTTTCGGCGGTATGTTCACCTCTACAAATCCAGCATTTCACGCCGATCTTACCGTATACCGTATCCGCCTCGGCAAGGCCGTAATCGACCTTCGCCCGTAACGTATGCAGCGGTACGCGTCCTTCATGATAAACCTCGTCGCGCGCTAATTCGGCGCCGCCCAACCGGCCCGAACAACGGATGCGCACTCCCTCGGCGCCCGCATCCATCGTGGTCTGAACCGCCCGTTTCATCGCGCGTCTGAATGCCACCCTTCGCACGAGTTGCATTGCGATGTTTTCCGCGACAAGCTGCGGGTCCAGTTCCGGATTCTTGACTTCCTGGATATCCACGTAGATATCCTTACCGGTCATCTCAGTGATTTCTTCTTTGATCTTGTCGATCTCGGCGCCCTTGCGTCCTATAACTACGCCCGGCCGGGCCGTAAGAATGGTGACGCGACAGCGATTGGCGGCGCGCTCGATAAGTATCCGCGGCACGGCCGCTGTTTCAAGCTTCTTTTTAAGAAGCCGGCGAATCTGGAAATCCTCGACTACGAGGTTCCCGAAGTCACGCTTATCTGCGTACCATCGAGAGCGCCAGTCTTTGTTCAAGGCCACTCTTAGGCCGATTGGATTTGTTTTTTGTCCCATGGTTTAAATCTCAGACAATATAATTCTAATATGACTGTTTCTCTTCATAATCGGGCCCGCCATTCCCCTGGCCTTGGGCATGAACCGCTTCATCGTAATCCCGTTTTCGGCGACGGCTTCTTTCACCAAGAGCGTCTCCGGCCGGAGTGACATATTGTTTTCGGCGTTGGCAATGGCGGAGTCGAGCGTCTTTGCCACCAACCTAGCGGACTTACGCGGTACAAACTGTAGGACGGCCTTTGCCTTGAGCACAGGCAGTCCCTGAATTTGACGCGTCACTTCCCGAACCTTCCTCGGTGACATCCGCACGTTTCGCGTAATCGATTTTACTTCCATATGCAGTTTACTTCGGTTCAGCCTTGGCGGTATGTGATCCATGACCACGGAAAGTCCGTGTCAGTGCAAATTCACCCAGCCGGTGGCCGACCATGTTTTCGGTAATAAACACGGACTGAAAAACTTTGCCGTTATGGACATTAAACGTATGCCCCACAAACTCGGGGGTGATCATCGAGCGGCGCGACCATGTCTTGATCGGTTTTTTCGAGCCGCTCTCGTTAAGTTTCTTGATCTTCTCCAGCAGGTGGCTCTCAACAAAAGGGCCTTTTTTAATAGATCGTCCCATATGCTTACCGTTGTTTCATTTGTCGTCCGTCCCGACGCACCAGAATTTGGGCATCGGAATATTTCTTCTTTTTACGTGTTTTATGTCCCTTGGTCTCGACACCCCAAGGGGTGACCGGCGGCCCGCCGCCGGAGGTCCTGCCTTCACCGCCGCCCATAGGATGATCGACCGGGTTCTTCACCACACCGCGCGTTATCGGCTTGACGCCGCGATGCCGCGAACTGCCTGCTTTACCGAAAACTTGGTTTTCATGTTCTACATTGCCTACCTGCCCGACGGCGGCATAACAGTTCTCATTGATCTTTCTAATCTCCGATGACGGCATTTTAAGTTGCGCGTATCCATCAGAACGCGACATCAATGTCGCACCCGAGCCCGCCGAGCGAACGAGCTTGGCGCCGCCACCTAGAGCGATTTCAATGTTATGTACCGTCATACCTATGGGAATATCCCGCAACGGCATAAAGTTACCCGGCTTGGCTTCAACCTTCGGTCCGCTTACCACCGAGGCGCCGACCTTCAATCCCAACGGGGCGATTATGTACGATTTCCGCCCGTCTTCATACTGGATAAGGGCCAACCGCGCGCTGCGGATCGGATCGTACTCGATCGCGACCACTTTCGCCGGTTCTCCATGACGCCGCCGCTTGAAATCCACGAGCCGAATCTTTTGCTTGTGTCCGCCGCTCTTTGTACGGCTTGTCATACGCCCGTAGCTATTGCGTCCGCCGGTCTTCTTTTTCGTTACGACCAGTCGTCGCTCGGGTTTATCTTTCGTAATCTCCTGGAACGACGACACAGCTCTGTATCTCTGTGACGGCGTTATTGGACGGAATGTTTTTACTGCCATAAATAAAATTCCTAAGTTAACTCTATCTTATCACCCTTCTTAAGTGTAAGGATCGCCTTTTTCCAATCCGCAGTTCGACCTGCCTGCTTGGTCATTTTACGACGCGTCTTCCCGTGCATATTCATTGTATTGACATTCAGAACTCTGACATTGAACAGTTCCTGAACCGCCTCACGAATCTGGATTTTGGAAGCGCGATGATCGGCGACCACCGTGTACTGATTCAATTCTTCACTCTGATCAGTACCTTTTTCGGTGATTCGAACGGTCTTGATGATTTCGTACGGGCTCATTTTATGTTTATTATTAAACCAAACGTTTCTCTAGTTCCTGAAAAGCGTCCTTATTGAACAACAGTTTATCGTACTTCAGTATCTGATAAGTATTGATATCGGCGCTTGTCGCTACGTCGACGTCCGGCAAATTCCTTGTAGCGAGGCGCAAGTTTGAATCAACATTATTGGTCACTACAAGAACCGAACTTTCAATACTAAGATTTCTGAGAAATTTAATAAAGCTTTTTGTCTTCGATGCTTCAAGTTTTATATCGTCTACGACCACTATTTCCTCGGCCATAAGTCTTTCGCTGATCGCCTTGCGAAGAGCGAGCTTCCTGGTCGTCCTATTCACCTTTTTGGTGTAGTCACGCGGTTTCGGGCCGAAGACAACGCCGCCGCCGCGCCACAATGGTGAAGCGAACGTACCCGCTCTTGCGCGTCCTGTCCCTTTCTGGCGCCAAGGTTTTCTACCGGGGCCGGCGACTTCCGCTCGTGTCTTGGTACAGGCCGTGCCGCTTCGCTGCGCCGCCAGATACGCCACTATCGTATCATGAACGGCTTGTGTACCTTTGCCATTCTCAATTACAGGGAACTGTACTTCGAATTCTCCTGTATCTTGACCTTCTATGTTTTTTACCGAAAGCTTCATTTCAGCCGAGATTGTTACTTGTTACTTTCTGCGGTTTTGGGGCGTTTCTTGGCCTCACGAATTACTACGTAATCTCCATTCGCACCCGGTATCGCGCCCCTGATCAGCAAAACATGCTCCGTTTCACGCACTTGAACGATCCTCAAGTTTTGAACAGTGCGTGATACGGAACCCAAGTGCCCGGGCATCTTCTGGCCTCGCATTACGGTACCGGGAAAGAGACGCTGTCCTATCGCGCCGGGCCGCCGTTGGAATCCTTTCTTACCGTGTGACGCCGTTCCGCCGCTGAATTTAAATTTCTTTACCACTCCCTGGAATCCGCGCCCCTTGGTTATACCGATGACATCCACATAATCGCCGTCGTCGAAAACATTCACGTCAACCTTATCCCCCGGATTGACCTGAATTGAGAAGTCTCTGAACTCCTTAATGCGGCGGACGGGCGTGGCATTGTGTTTGCTCAGATGTCCGCTCAACGGCTTGGCCATCCGGCTTTCCTTCTGCTCATCAAACCCGAGTTGGACGGCTTGGTACCCGTCCGTTTCAGCGGTTTTACATTGTATAACATGGTTCGGCCCGGCCAAGACGGCCGTGACGTGAACGACATTACCATTGTCATCGTAAACTCTGGTCTGACCTAGTTTTTTACCGATCAATCCGATCATATCGCTAAATCTTTATCGTAATATCCACACCTGCAGGGAGATTGAGTTTCTTAAGCTCATCCACCGTTTTGGCATTAGGTTCAATTATATCCAGCAAGCGCTTATGTGTCCGCTGTTCGAAAGTTTCCTGAGATTTCTTGTCCGCGTGCACGGAACGCTGTACCGTAAACCGTTCCAGTCGTGTCGGTAAAGGTATCGGGCCAGCTACGCGGGCGCCTGTACGCTTAACAGTCTCAACGATCTCCTGGGTTGATTGGTCAATCACCCTGTGATCGTAAGCTTTAAGCCGTATTCTGATTCGTTGTCCAGCCATATTTCAAAGAACGTTAATGTTTTTATGCTCGAGCGACTTTTGGTTTATTCGTTTCAAGTATTTCGGCCACTATACTCGCAGGAACCGGGTCAAAGTGCGATGGTTCCATCGAATATGCCGCCCTTCCTCGTGAAAGGGAACGTATTGCCGTGGCGTAACCAAACATTTCCGCCAGGGGCACTTCCGCGCTGAGAATCGTGGCGGTCGGTTTGGCTTCTATACCAAGTATTTTGCCACGCCGTCGATTAAGATCTCCCAGCAGATCACCCTGAAATTCTTCCGGCGTGGATAGCTCCACTTTCATAACCGGCTCCAGCAGAATGGGTTTCGCATTCTTCGCCGCATCTTTCAGGGCGAAAATGCCTGCCATTTTAAACGCCATTTCACTGGAGTCAACCTCATGAAACGATCCATCCACAATTTTTATTTTTATATCAACCACGGGGTATCCGGCGAGGATACCGCTACTTAGGGCCTCCCTGATCCCGGATATGACCGCTGGTATATAATCCTTGGGAATCACGCCGCCGACAATATTATTCTCGATCTCAATGCCTTTGCCGCGTTCGTTTGGTTCGACGGTGATAAGAGCGTGTCCGTACTGGCCGCGTCCGCCTGTCTGGCGCACGAATTTACCTTCACCCTGTGCGCCTTTGGCAATGGTCTCACGGTACGCTATCTGAGGCGCCCCTGAGAATGCCTCGACCTTGAATTCCCTGAATAATCGGTCGCGGATAATGTCCAAGTGCAACTCGCCCATTCCTGCGATTATAAGCTGCCCCGTTTCTTCGTCGGTAAAACACCGGAATGTAGGGTCTTCCTCGGCCAGCCTTTGAAGGCCTGTCGATAATTTCTCCTGATCCAGCCGCGTCTTAGGCTCGACGGCCATTGAAATCACCGGCTCCGGGAAGGTCGGAGGCTCCAGCATGACCGGATGGTCTTCGTTGCAAAGTGTATCACCGGTGGTAATATTTTTCAAACCGACAAATGCCGCTATGTCGCCCGAGTATGTTGTTTCGGCCTCGATTCTCTTATCCGCGCGCACCATAAGGACGCGATTCACGCGCTCGCGTTTGCCGGTTCGCGAGTTAAGGATCATATCGCCTTTCTTCAACGATCCGCTGTAGATCCGGAAGAAGACGAGTTTGCCGACGAACGGATCGCTCCATAGCTTAAACGCCAGCGCGCATAATTTCCCGTTATCGTCGGGTGATACCTTGATCACCTTCGATTCATCGGATGGATCGATCCCTTCAGGCGGCGGAACATCGAGCGGCGACGGCAGATAATCGATTACTGCATCGATCAACCGTTGAATACCCCGTTTCTTAAACGCCGAGCCACAGAGGACGGGGACAAATTCGTTGTTACAGGTCAATTCACGAATGACCTGCTTGAGTAGGATCGGGTCCACCGGTTTGTCCTCCAGCATCAGATCAGCAATGCGATCGTCCTTCTCAGCCACGGCTTCTATCAATTCCGTAAGCGCGTTTCTGCTCTTCTCCTTGAGTTCATCCGGAATCTCGACTATGTCGTACTTGACGCCCATTTCGTCATCGTGCGCATATAAAACGGCCTTTTGGTCGATTACATCCACGACGCCGTCGAAATCGTCTTCTTTACCTATGGGGAGAACCACCGGGTAGGCGTAAGCACCGAGCTTCTTGCGCATCTCATCTACCGCGCTATCGAAGTCCGCACCCATCCTGTCCATCTTATTGACGAACGCGATTCGCGGCACTTTATACTTGGCGGCCTGGCGCCAAACGGTTTCGGACTGCGGTTGAACGCCGGCAACGCCGCAAAAGACTGCAACAGCGCCGTCGAGCACCCGCATTGCCCTTTCTACCTCGGCGGTGAAATCGACATGTCCCGGTGTATCGATGATGTTGATCTGATGGGTAACGTCTGTATAAAGCTTATGCAGGCTATCCTTGAGCTGGGTCCAGTGACAGCTGATAGCGGCGGAGGTAATGGTTATGCCGCGTTCGCGCTCTTGCGCCATCCAGTCGGTAACTGTATTCCCGTCATCGACGTCCCCCATCCGATGGATCAAGCCGGTATAATAGAGCATACGCTCCGTGGTTGTAGTCTTACCGGCATCGATATGAGCGGCGATACCAATATTCCGTGTCCGCTCCATCGGATACGGCCTATTCGTAGAATTTAATTCTTTGTTATGTTCCAGCACTGCTTCCATTATATATGTCGCTTATGACAATAAAAACGCCCCGAGGGAATCTATGAACGGGGCGCAAGTTTCCAAATTGTTCCTTACCAGCGGAAGTGCGCAAAGGCCTTATTAGCCTGAGCCATTCTATGCACTTCATCCCGTCGCCTAATGGCGTTTCCCTGCCCTTGTGATGCCTCGATAATCTCGTTTGCCAAGGCTTCTTTCATCGGCATGCCTTTTCGTCCCAATGCAATCCTCACGATCCAACGCAAGGCCAACGCCATCTGTCTCTCGGCCGGCACTTCCATCGGTACCTGATAGGTGGCGCCCCCGATCCTGCGCGCCTTGACCTCCAGTCTCGGTTTCGCATTGTCTATCGCCCGCTGGAAAACCTCCAACGGTTCTACGTCATTCATTTTACTTGAAATACTCTCAAAAGATCCATAGACGATCTGCTGCGCCAGGCTTTTTTCTCCTGAACGCATAACCGTATTGACCAAGCGCGTTACTAAAGCGCTGCTGTATTTCGGATCACGGCCTACCGGCCTCTTAATTGCGCGACGTCGTCGAGACATATATTTAAATTAATTACTTAGCTGCTTTTAAATCTTTCGGGCGTTTGACACCGTATTTCGACCTGCTGACACGACGCTTTTCGACTCCGGTTGCGTCGAGAGCACCTCTGACAACATGATACCGGACGCCCGGCAAGTCCTTAACCCGGCCGCCCCTGACCAAAACAATCGAGTGCTCCTGCAAGTTATGGCCTTCGTCGGGTATATATGCAATGACTTCGTACCCGTTTGACAACCGCACCTTGGCCACCTTCCGCATAGCGGAGTTAGGCTTCTTGGGCGTCCTTGTCATGACCTGCAGGCAGACACCTCTTCGGAAAGGCGCTCCAACCAATGCAGGCGATTTGGATTTCTGCAATATTCTCTTTCGCCCTCTACGTACTAACTGATTGATAGTCGGCATTATATCCTATTTTGTTTTAATTGATTTCCCGGAGCCACTCGGGAAGTGGACTAGCCATACTACCAAATGACTCCGGCATTGCAACAGGTAATTGAAAAAAACTTACTCGGCCGATTGTGTTATCTCTTGAACATCCTGGCCGGCATCCGCTATTTCCTCCGGGAGTTTTTCCGGCTCGCGCGTTACCAGCGCCCTGGCCTTCCCTTTCCTGTGATGGATAAAACCGGTACCCGCCGGTATGATGTGACCCATGATAACGTTTTCTTTGAAACCACGCAAGAGATCAATTCGTCCTATTGTGGCCGCTTCGGTAAGAACACGCGTTGTGTCCTGGAACGATGCGGCACTGAGGAAGCTTTCCGTCTCCAGCGACGCCTTGGTTATACCGAGCAGAACCGGTTGTGCCTCCGCCGGCTTGCCGCCGAGGGAATCGACACGTTTGTTCTCCTTTTCAAAGGCGAGTTTATCCACTTGTTCGCCCCAGAGGAAATGCGTATCGCCGGGTTCGGTAATCCGCACCTTGCGAAGCATTTGACGCACTATTATCTCGACATGCTTGTCGTTAATCGCAACGCCCTGCAGTCTGTATACCTCCTGGACTTCATTGACCAAGTGCTCCTGTAATTCCTGCGGGCCGCAGACATCCAATATCTCGTGCGGAACGACCGGGCCTTCGGTAAGCTGCTGCCCTTTCTTGACCACATCGCCCTTAAACACAATGATGTGTTTTCCAATGGGGACGGGGTGCTCTTCCTGGAACCCTGTCACCGGGTCCTTGATCACAATCGAGCGCTTGCCTCTTACGGTCGGACCGAAATCGACTATGCCGTCGATCTTAGAAATCTCGGCGGCATCCTTGGGGCGCCGCGCCTCGAAAAGCTCGGCAACACGCGGCAAACCACCGGTGATGTCCTTGGTCTTGGAAATCTTTCGCGGCGTCTTGGCTATCAACGTACCGGCATCGATTTCCTGGTCTTCCTTAACGACTACGTGCGCCGCCGATGGGATGGCGTAGTTTGAAACGATATTTCCATCGTCGTCTATAATATTGATTTGCGGGTGAAGGTCTTCCTTATGTTCGATAATAACCATTGCTTCCTGGGCGGTTATTTCGTCCACCTCCTGTTTCATCGTAACACCTTCAATGATGTCCTGGAACTGGATACGCCCAGCCTTTTCGGAAAGGATCGGCACGTTATACGGGTCCCACTGGACGAAGGTCTCGTTGGCCTTGACGCGTCCGCCGTCGGGCACGGAAATGATCGAGCCCACTACCAGGTTATGTGTTTCCAATTCGCGGCCGCTTTCATCAAGGATCGCCACGCTGCCGTTCTTGTTGAGAACGATGCTGTTGCCGTCGCCGAGTGTGACGAGCCGTAAATCGTGGTACTTCAGGAAACCCGTATTCTTGGCCTTAATCTGCGGTTGCTTAAACGTCTGCGACGCCGTTCCGCCGATGTGAAAGGTACGCATGGTCAGCTGCGTGCCGGGTTCGCCGATGGATTGAGCGGCGATAATGCCGACGGCTTCACCGATCTTGACGTCCTCACCGGTGGCGAGGTTACTACCATAGCAGCCGACGCACACGCCGCGCTTCGTTTCACATGTCAGCGCCGATCGTATCCGTACGCGCTCGATGGGCGAATCTTCTATCTCCTTTGCTTTAACCTCATCGATTTCCTCATTGGCCTTGACGATCAGTTTCTTGTCGAGCGGGTTCACGATATCGTCGCAGGCGACACGGCCGACGATTCTCTCGCTGAGTTTTACAATGACCTCCTCGCCCTCTTGAATGGCTTGCACCCAAACGCCGTTCGTGGTGCCGCAATCCAGTTCCTGCACTATGACATCCTGAGCTACATCCACGAGCTTACGCGTTAGATAACCCGAGTCGGCCGTCTTCAGCGCTGTATCGGCCAGTCCCTTTCGGGCGCCGTGCGTGGAGATGAAGTATTCCAAGACGGTTAGGCCTTCGCGGAAGTTGGAAAGAATGGGCTTCTCGATAATGTCACCCGACGGTCGCGCCATCAAGCCGCGGAGTCCCGCCAGCTGACGCACCTGTTGTCTGTTACCGCGAGCGCCCGAGTCGACCATCAGCCAAAGCGGATTGTATTCCTTTTTGCCCTGGTTATGGTACATGGTGCGAAGCATGACGTTGGCTATCTGGTCGGTGCAATGCGTCCAGATATCCACAATCTTGTTGTATCTTTCACCCGGTGTAATGACGCCGCGGCGATATTGTTTTTCAACTTCTGCAACTAATTTCTTGGACTTCTCGATCTCGGCTTGCTTTTCGGGGGGAATGATCATATCATCGATACCGATCGATACACCCGCACGCGTCGCCTCTTTGAAACCCATTTCCTTGAGTTTATCCAAGGTTTCCACTGTCTTCTGGTGACCGCAGTACTTATAACACTGCCAGATATGCTCGCCGAGCCGGGACTTGCCCATTATCTGATTCGGGAATCCGAGCTCTTCAGGCCAAATCTCGCTGAAGAACACGCGACCGACGGTGGTCTTGATTACCTTTTCATCCGAAACGCCAAACGGCGTCTCATGTCCGTAATCCGGATTCTTGAGATAAATCCAATCGTGCGTCTTGATGTCACCTTCCATGTAAGCGAATATCGCCTCTGCCTTGGAAGCAAAAAGCTTGATACGCGGCTTCTTCTTGGAATTGGTTTCCTCACGCGGACTTACAGTCAGGTAATAACATCCAAGTGTAATATCCTGACTCGGCGTCATAATGGGACGCCCGCTGGAAGGACTGAAGATGTTATTGGTCGACATCATCAGCAGTTTCGCTTCCAACTGTGATTCGGTGGACAACGGCACATGCACGGCCATTTGATCGCCGTCGAAATCAGCGTTATAAGCCGTACAAACCAAAGGATGGATGCGGATGGCTTCCCCCTCGATCAGAACCGGTTCGAATGCCTGGATCGACAATCGGTGCAGGGTGGGCGCGCGGTTCAGGAGTACGGGGTGATTCTTGGTGACTTCTTCAAGTACGTCCCAGACTTCACGCGCCTGGCGTTCGATCATCTTCTTGGCGGAACGCACGGTATGCACATACCCGAGTTCCTTGAGTCTGCGGATGATAAAAGGCTCAAATAATACCAGCGCCATTTTCTTCGGCAGGCCGCATTGATTCAACTTCAGTTCGGGACCGATGACGATGACCGACCGCCCGGAGTAATCAACGCGTTTGCCGAGCAAGTTTTGCCTAAACCGTCCGCTCTTGCCCTTGAGTGTATCGCTGAGCGATTTCAGCGGGCGGTTGCCCGCGCCTGTAACGGCGCGGCCGTGACGGCCGTTGTCGAGGAGCGCATCGACCGCCTCCTGGAGCATCCGCTTTTCGTTGCGAATAATAACGTCCGGCGTCTTAAGCTGGAGCAGGTTTTTGAGGCGGTTATTCCTGTTAATAACGCGCCGGTACAGATCGTTAAGGTCTGAAGTCGCAAACCTGCCACCTTCCAACGGGACGAGCGGACGTAAGTCAGGTGGTATAACAGGTAATACCGTCAGGATCATCCAGTCAGGCCGGCTCTTGGAAGAAATAAATCCCTGGATTATCTTTATCCGCTTGGCAAGCTTCTTTTTAACCTGCTTACTTCGCGTCTCGTCCATCGCGACCTGAAGCTCGTTTACTTGAGCCTTGAGGTCTACCTTGGACAAGGCTTCACTTACGGCCTCGGCGCCCATCTTGGCAACAAACGAGTCGCTGCCGTACGTCTCCCTCGCCTCTCTGTATTCCAATTCGCTCAGGAGCTGATGCTGCTTCAGCGGCGTATGGCCCGGATTTATTACCATGTAGTCCTCGTAATAAATCACCCTCTCCAACTCTCTGGCGGTCATATCCAAGATCAATCCCATCCTGGACGGCATACATTTGAAGAACCAAATATGTGATAGAGGAACGGCAAGTTCAATATGCCCCATCCGCTCCCGGCGGACTCTTGAAAGTGTCACCTCCACACCGCACCTGTCGCAAACAACACCACGATGCTTGATTCTCTTGTACTTACCACAAGAGCATTCCCAGTCTTTTACCGGGCCGAAAATACGCTCGCAAAACAGGCCGCCTTTTTCCGGCTTGAACGTCCTGTAATTGATTGTCTCCGGATTCTTAATCTCACCCTTGGACCAGGAACGTATTGTGTCCGGTGCAGCTACCGAGATGGACAGATAGTCCACCAGGTTCACTTTTTCCAGACCTAGTAATTCGCGAGTGCTTTCTTTTGTACTAAGCATATTTCTTTATCTAAAAAGCAAATAATTTTTGATTCCTTATGCAAGAACATCCAATGATTCGGGCGTTACCTCGTCGTCCGAATTACTGTATCCTACCCTGACATCCAGGCCTAGTGATTGCATCTCCTTGACCAGGACATTGAATGACTCGGGCACGCCGGCATCGAGCGAATTATCACCTTTAACGATGCTTTCATAAATGCGTGTCCGTCCCTGAACGTCGTCGGACTTCACAGTAAGGAGTTCCTGCAACGTGTATGCCGCGCCGTAAGCTTCCATGGCCCAGACTTCCATTTCGCCGAAGCGCTGACCGCCGTACTGCGCCTTGCCACCCAACGGCTGTTGAGTGACAAGTGAATACGGGCCTACGGCCCTTGCATGAATTTTGTCGGCAACCAGATGGCCGAGCTTCATCATATAAATGTAACCAACCACGACTTCCTGGTCGAACGGTTCGCCCGTTCTACCATCGAACAATTCTACTTTACCGTGTTCCGGCAGGCCTGCTTTTCTCATGTATTCACGAATATCGGCTTCCTTGATGCCGTCGAAAACCGGCGTACTGAACCTCATGTTAAGCTGCTTGGCGGCCCAACCAAGGTGTGTTTCCAACACCTGTCCGACATTCATACGAGACGGCACGCCGAGCGGGTTTAATGCGATATCCACAGGGGTACCGTCCGCCAAGAACGGCATGTCCTCCTCGGGCATTATCTTTGCCACCACACCCTTGTTTCCATGACGTCCGGCCATCTTGTCACCGACGGCCAACCTGCGCTTGGTAGCCACATAGACCTTAACGGATTTGATAATTCCGGGGTCCACGTCATCGCCGGCCTCAATACGATCAAGCTCTTCATCGTAATGGAGCTGAAGTTCGTCGAACTTCCGTTTATAGACACTGATTATCTCGTTAATCTTGTTCCGGATAGGCGACGGATCGATCTCGATCCTATCATATACAGAGGCGAGCTTACGCAGCAGTGTTTTCGTTATCTTTCGATTGGCTGGAATAATAATCTCGCCCGTCTCCGAATTCACCACCTCTAGAGGTATTTTCTCGCCCAGGAGAATATTACTCAACGAGTCGGTCAGATGCGTTCGCAACTCGTCGTTTTTCGCTTTGTACTCATCCTGAATCTGCTTTCCATGTTTTTTCGCCTCAGCCGGTGAAACAGTCTTGGTCATTTTTTCGATTTCCTTTTTAGCGGAAACCTTAACGTCCATCACTATCCCGTAAGTACCGGAAGGCACACGTAGTGAGGTATCTTTCACATCCGCGGCCTTTTCGCCGAAGATAGCCCTTAGCAACCGCTCCTCCGGCGCAAGTTCTGTTTCGCTCTTCGGGGTAATCTTGCCCACGAGGATATCACCCGGCTTGACCTCCGCGCCTACTCTAATCACGCCGTCTGGGCCTAGGTCTTTTAGTGCTTCTTCACCTAAATTCGGTATGTCACGTGTAATTTCTTCAGGTCCGAGCTTCGTGTCACGTGCGCCGATCTCGAATTCATCTACATGAATGGAGGTGTAAACATCGTCCTTAACCAGGCGCTCACTGATCAGTATAGCGTCCTCAAAGTTATACCCATTCCACGGCATGAAGGCGCAGAGGATATTGCGTCCAAGCGCCAGCTCGCCGCCGCGTGTGCATGGTCCGTCGGCGATTATCTGGCCTTTCTTGACCGTATCACCTTTAGCGACAAGCGCCTTCTGGTTTACGCAGGTTGCGGCGTTGGAACGCATGAACTTTCGGAGTTCGTAAATCCAAATGCCCTTTTCGGGATCATGCTTCAGTCTTCTCCTGCCCTCGGGCAATTTACCGTCACGTGTAACAATGATCCGGTTGCCGCCCACCGAGGCGACCTTGCCCGGGCTGTCCGCAGAGGTCACGGCAAGTGAATCCCTGGCCACACGCTCTTCCAGTCCCGTCGCCACAAACGGTTCCTCTGTCGCGACCAACGGTACCGCTTGGCGTTGCATGTTCGAGCCCATCAATGCGCGATTAGCGTCGTCATGCTCAAGAAACGGTATAAGCCCGGCGGCCACTGACACCAGCTGCTTCGGCGACACATCCATGTAATCAATCTTAGCCGGCTCAACTTCCACAAAGTCACCTCTGCAGCGGCACATGACTGCATCCGCCAGGAATTTTCCTTTATCGCCAATGGGCGCATTCGCCTGTGCGATTATATATGATTCCTCGCGATCCGCCGTGAGGTAATCGACTTGCTCGGTCACACGGCCGTTAACAACTTTTCGGTATGGTGTTTCGATGAATCCGAACTTGTTGACCCGCGCGAATGTCGCCATAGAAGCGATCAGACCGATATTGGGGCCTTCCGGTGTTTCGATCGGACAAATCCGGCCATAGTGTGAGTTATGAACGTCGCGCACCTCGAATCCGGCACGTTCTCGAGATAATCCACCCGGGCCTAAGGCCGAAAGCCGCCGCTTATGCGTCATTTCCGCCAACGGATTTATCTGATCCATGAATTGCGACAACTGGCTTCTCCCGAAAAAGTCTCGAATAACGGCGGCAAGCGCCTTTGGATTGACCAGCCTTTGTGGTGTCATCTTCTCCAGCCCCTGATCAAAAAGTGTCATACGCTCCTTGACCAGCCTTTCGGTGCGCGCCAGACCGACCCTGCACTGATTCGAAAGAAGTTCACCCACCGTGCGTATACGGCGACTGCCAAGATGATCAATATCATCGATCGTCCCTTCGCCCCTCTTCAGTTTCAGGAGGTATTTTGTCGCTAAGACAATGTCATCATTACGAAGAATACGTTCATCGCCTTCATAATCCTGTCCGAGTTTCTGGTTTATCTTATAGCGCCCCACCCGCCCGAGGTCGTAACGCTTAGGATCAAAGAACAAGCGTTTGATCAGCGCCTTTGCGTTGGCAGCCGTCGGCGGGTCTCCCGGACGAAGCCGGCGGTAAATATCCTTAAGCGCCTCTTCCTCGTTCTTGGCGGGGTCCTTCTTGATACACTTAATAATGATACCTTCGTCAATGCTGGTATCGACTATTCGAATCTTCTTGACACCCAGCTCGGCGATCTGTTTCAAGACAGCCTTGGACAGAGGCTCAAACGCCCTTGCCACCACTATCCCGGCGTCCGGGTCAACCGCGTCCTCTACAAGCACCCAGTTCTGTAGGTCTTCCAGGCCCTCGGCCTGTTTTATCGTCATCTCCTCGAGCTTGTAGAAGAGTTTCAGAACCTCGGCGTCACTGCCGTAACCCAATGCACGGAAAAATGTGGTTATAAGGAATTTACGTCTCCTCCTCTTCCTATCAAGATAGACGTATAATAGATCGTTCGTGTCGAATTGCGCCTCGAACCACGATCCCCTGTCAGGTATGATCCTGAACGAATGTAGAATCCGCCCGTTAGGATGTTGTGTCGCTTCGTAGGAAATACCGGGAGAACGATGGAGCTGACTTACCACAACGCGTTCGGCGCCATTGACTACAAAAGTACCCTGCGGCGTCATCATGGGAAGCTCACCCATGAACACCTTCTCTTCTTTCGTCCCTGTTTCATCCTTCAACACGAAAGTAACGTGCAAGGGCGCGGCGTAGGTAATGCCTTCACGCAGGCATTCCAGCCACGAATGTTTTGCCTCTCCTATTTCATAACTTCGAAAGTCCAAAACGATCTTGCCGTCGTAACTTTCTATAGGGAACACCTCGGAAAGCACGGCTTGAAGCCCGATCTTTTCACGTTTGCCAGTTGGAACCTGCGACTGCAAAAATTCCTCGTAGGAATTTATCTGCAATTCGATCAGGTTCGCTGGTGAAATTATTTCCTTAATCTTGCCGAAATTAATTCGCTCTGGAGTCTTCAGTGGCATGTGAACCTCAATTATTAGGACTGTGTACCCTTTTTCCCATGGGTTTCCCCACCCTTTTGAAATAAAAACAGAACAAGCACCTCGCGCTCCTTATAAAGGAACGTGCCTGCATCTAATCAACCTCTCACCGGAAAGCCGGAAGTCAAATTTTAATTATATACGGCGGCAGAAATCCCACCGCTTTGTTACGTTAGTATCATGTCACGGACGGCGTATTGCACACGCCGTCCGTTATATTTGTTCGGTCAGTTCTGTTACTTAACCTCGACTTTGGCGCCGGCATCTTCCAGCTTCTTCTTGGCTGCCTCGGCTTCTTCCTTAGGCACGCCTTCAAGAATTGGGCCGGGTGCGCCTTCAACCAATTTCTTGGCCTCCGCCAATCCGAGTCCGCTCTTGATCTCTCTCATCGCCTTAATTGTTGCGATCTTCTTATCTGCGGGGTATGATGCCAATACAACATCAAATTCCGTCTTCTCTTCTTCCGCCGCTGCGGCACCGCCGCCACCAGGTGCGGCTACGGCAGCTACCGGCGCAGCGGCGCTGACGCCCCAAGTTTCTTCGAGTTTCTTCACCAACTCAGCGGCTTCAATCACCGTCAACTTACTCAACTGTTCAACAATCGCTTCTAAATCAGCCATATGTCCTTTCAGTATCGTCGCCATCCGAAGCCTCGGATGAATTAAGCCGGGGGCCGCCGGACCGACAATTCTTTCTCTAATTAACTATATTTTTTTCCCGACTCATTCATTTTCCACCCGTCGCGTTGCGACGGGCAAATCCAAAAAATCCATGTATCCGCACTAATCAGCGGAATACGCAAGTTCGATTCCGGTCTTACTCCTTTTCGCTCTTGGCCTTGATCGCCCTGGTGATCTTTTCTCCCGGGGTGTTGAGCAGACGCACAAGCCTGGTCGCCGGTTCATTTATGGTCGCCAGTAATTGCCCTCTCAAAACATCCATCGGCGGCAGATCGGCCAGTGTCCTCAACTCCTGGGTCGTATATCTCTTCTCGTCGAGGAATCCAAATTTCATCCTCGGCTTTTCACTGGTACTTTGGAAAGACTTGAGAACCTTCGCGGTGGCGGCGATATCTTTTTTACCTGTAACAACCGCCTGCTGTCCCTTGCATTCATCGGCCTCGATCTCAAAACCGGCATCTTTCGCAGCCAGTCTGAAGAGATTATTCTTGATAACGTGTATCTCGGCCTCTGACTCACGCAGTTGCGTACGCAAATTCGAGAATTCACTTACAGTCAGTCCATGATAATCCGCCACCAGGAAGAATGGCGAATCCTTCAGTTTCTCAAAGTATTCCTTTGTTATCGTATGTTTTTCAGCGCGCATCGGTTTCCTTTTTCTTAAGCAGCGGTTATCAACTCTTTAACGTCCACCCTGATGGCCGGGCTCATAGTCGCGGATAAAGCGCAACTCTTGATGTATGTACCACGTACGGCCGAAGGTTTCGCCTTCTGGAGCGCCGCGACTACCGCCTTTACATTTTCTTGAATCTGTTCCGGCTTGAAGTTCCGTTTTCCAACGGGTACATGAATATTCGCCGTCTTATCAACCTTGAATTCCACCCGTCCGGCCTTGAATTCCTGCACCGCTTTTGCGGTGTCTTCCGTAACCGTACCGGTCTTGGGATTCGGCATAAGCCCACGCGGACCAAGTATCTTGCCCAGTTTTCTCACTTCGACCATCGCCTCGGGTGTGGCAATGGCAACATCAAAATCCGTCCAGCCCGAATTACATTTTGTAATGTACTCCTCGAAACCGACGTACTCCGCGCCGGCTTCACTTGCCGCATCCGCGCTCGGACCGTCCTTGGCAAATACCAACACCCGAACCACCTTACCACTTCCATGCGGCAGCGGCACGGTGCCGCGAACCATCTGATCGGACTTCTTGGGGTCCACGCCCATATGAAATGCCAGATCAACGGTCTCGTTAAACTTCGGCTCGGGCAACTTCCCGAGGAGTTCGGTCGCTTCCTTTAGCGAATGCACCCCGTCATTACCGGCAGCTTCCAGCGCCTTTTTGTATCTCTTACTTCTATGTTTCGCCATAATCATGCTCCTGCGGTTCAATCGAGTTCAATACTCTCCCGCGCTTTGAGAATGAATTTACTTACTCCACCTCAATGCCCATACTCCTTGCGGTACCGGCAATCACTCTGTAGGCCGCATCCTCTGATGCAGCGTTCAAATCCTTCTTTTTCGTCTTGATAATCTCATCGATCTGCTTCCGTGTAACCTTACCGACCTTTTCTTTGTTCGGTTCCTTGGAACCGGCGGCAATCCCGGCGGCCTTTTTCAGCAATGCCGATGCAGGCGGGGATTTCGTTATGAAGGTGAACGACTTATCCTGGTATACGGTTATGACCACAGGAACTATCATGCCGGCCTGATCCTTGGTCGCCGCATTGAATTCCTTGCAAAACCCCATGATATTCACGCCTTTCTGACCCAACGCCGGCCCTACGGGCGGCGCCGGATTTGCCTGTCCGGCGGGAATCTGTAATTTTATCTGTCCAACAACTTTCTTCGCCATAGTTCTTATGTCTTTTCAACTTGCCAATATTCCAATTCCACCGGCGTGTTCCGCCCGAAAATATTCACCGTAACCTTCAATTTTCCTCTGTCCGGATCCACCTCTTCAATCACACCGCTGAAGTTCAGGAACGGGCCGTCATTAATTTTGACTATTTCACCGATATCAAAAGTCACCTTCGGCTTTTCACGCTCTTGTGATTCGGTGATCTGCGCCTTGATCATATCCACCTCTTCCGGTGATGCCGGGGTCGGACGCTCACCACCGATGAAGCCTATCACCCCTTGCGTTCCACGAATAAAGTACCACGGCTGTTCGAGTATCTTATTCTGATCATCGAACAATACCATGTCTATGAACACATAACCGGGATAGAGCTTGCGCATCGAGACATTCTTCTTCCCGCCGCGAACTTCGGCTACCCTTTCCATCGGCACCAAAACCTCGCGAATGTACTCGTCCATTTCCTCGGGCTTGATCCGCTTCTCGATGTTCTCTTTAACCTTCTGCTCCTGGCCGGCTAATGTGTGAAGGACAAACCAGTGACTGTTCATAATACCCTGTCCGATACCTTAAATAATAAACCTCACTATCGTGGAAGCGATAAAATCCACCACGACTATGAAACCGCCAAGGAGGGCTATGGATACAATTATTACAGCCGTCGAACCTTTCAACTCATTCATTGTCGGCCAGGTGCACTTCTTGAGTTCTTCCCTGGTTGCAATGATAAAGCTCGCCAGCCTCTTTAAATGTCCTTTCCACCAGAGATAAGCGAATGCCAGACCGATAACGGCCGTCCAGATTATTAATGACCAATATTCTTTCACTTTTTTCTTTGGCGGAGGGGGAGGGATTCGAACCCCCGAAGGTTATTAACCTTAACGGTTTTCAAGACCGTCGCAATCAACCACTCTGCCACCCCTCCCATGGGGTTTTCTGGCAGGGCGGGAGGGACTCGAACCCCCAACCGACGGTTTTGGAGACCGCTACTCTTCCAATTGAGCTACCGCCCTACCTGTTTTTTACTGTTTCGAACCAAATCAATCCCATCGAGCCGGCCGGTTCTCACGCCTGTGGCGCCCAGCCAAGCTCCCGGATTTCACATCAAACTTACTCCACGATCTCGGAGATTCTACCAGCGCCGATCGTACGGCTACCCTCGCGTATTGCGAAACGTTGCGTCTTCTCCATCGCAACGGGGGCGATCAGGGTGATCTCCATAGTTATGTTGTCCCCAGGCATAACCATCTCTACACCCTCGGGCAACATAACAGTACCGGTCACGTCCGTGGTGCGGAAGTAGAATTGCGGCCGGTAATTGTTGAAGAACGGCGTGTGACGTCCACCTTCCTCTTTGGAAAGGACGTAGACCTCGGCCTTGAACTTCGTGTGCGGCGTAATTGATCCCGGCTTGGCCAGAACCATACCACGCTCAACGTCATCTTTCTTCGTGCCCCGGAGCAACACGCCGACGTTATCACCGGCGGTCGCACTGTCCAATACCTTCCGGAACATCTCTATGTCGGTCGCAACCGTCTTGCGCGTTTCACGCAAACCGACGATCTCGACATTAGACATTCTATTAAGCTGTCCACGCTCGACACGGCCTGTGACAACCGTGCCCCTACCTTCAATGTTGAACACGTCCTCGATACTCATGAGGAACGGTTTATCGATCTCACGGGTGGGTTCGGGAATGTTGTTGTCGATGGCATCCATCAATTCTTCGATGGACTTAAGGCCTTCCGGCTTGCCGTCCAATGCCTCGGTAGAGCTGCCGCGCACAACTGCAGTCTCCTCACCTGGGAATTGATACTTGCTCAGCAACTCCCGCACCTCCATCTCAACCAGCTCGAGGAGGTCCGGATCGTCCACCAAGTCGGTCTTGTTCAAATATACCACGATCGCAGGAACACCCACTTGTCGCGCTAAAAGAATGTGCTCGCGTGTCTGCGGCATCGGACCGTCCGCCGCGCTGACCACAAGTATCGATCCATCCATCTGCGCCGCGCCGGTGATCATGTTCTTCACGTAATCGGCGTGCCCCGGACAATCGACGTGGGCATAATGGCGCGTTTCTGTTTCGTACTCGACGTGGGAAACCGCGATCGTCACCGTCTTTGTCTCATCACGAACCGTACCACCTTTTGTAATATCGGCGTATGAAACAGGTTTAGCGAAACCCTTTTTCGCCTGAACCTCCAAAATAGCCGCGGTTAATGTGGATTTTCCATGATCCACGTGCCCGATAGTACCCACGTTGATATGCGGTTTTGTCCTTTGAAACGATTCTTTTGCCATTGCGATTCCTGCTTTCTCTTATTTAGTTGTTCTCGTTTATCTCTTTAAACCAAAATTAATTTGAAGCCGTGGAGCCCATGATCAGACTCGAACTGATGACCCCGTCCTTACCAAGGACGTGCTCTACCAACTGAGCTACATGGGCACACCTCAAATCTATATGTTCTTCTGCGTTGTTTCTATTCTATATCTCTAAAAAAAGACGACAGCCCCCCGTTCACCCTCATTTTCTTCTGAAAGTCTTGGGCAAATCGGAGACCGCCAATCTTATCCCAAAAACCTTAAGGACTCTAAGTCCTCCTCTCTCCGGTGTCAATCGTAATTCAATCCTCTCCGGATATCTTCAGGATATCTAGCTTTCCTAAACGCCAATGATTTTTAGCAGATCACCGGCGCCATCTCAAATTTTTTTTCGATTTTTTTTCAATCACACACCGAAAACCGCACCCAGCCACCCAACGCACTCACAAAAGTAGAATCTAACCGTTTTCGACGAAAATACAAGTTATTTCAACGCTCACCTGTAATTATGAATGAACAAAGCGTCCCTCAATTTCGGTTCAAACCATGTGCTCTTCGGCGGCATTATCCCCCCTTCATCGGCCACTGCCATTAAATCTTCGACCTGCGTGGGGAACATCGAGAAAGCACAGGCAAACCTCCCGCTCAAAACCTCAGCCTCAAGTACACTCACGCCCTTTACGCCGCCGACGAATTTCAATTTCTCGCTCTTGCGCGGGTCTTCAATCCCGAGTATCCCCTCAAAAACATGATTCTGCAGTAAACTCGCATCCAACCCCTCCGCCCGAGAAGTCAAGCCGGATACCAATTCCTCACGAAACCTCAGATTATACCATTCATTTCCGACAAAAACGCACACGTTATGAACATCCCGCGGCACACCGTCTCCGCCGCGCTCCATGATAAACACCTTCTCAAGGGCACCCAGAAACTCGCTTTCGCTCAACTCGTTTAAATCTACAACCAGTCTGTTGTACGGCAAAATCTTTAAATGATCATGCGGGAAAACGACGCTTAGGAAGAATCCGGCATTAGTCCAATCCGGATGAAGACGCGACACACGTTCGGCCGCCGCACAGCGATGATGTCCGTCGGCTATGTATAAACTATCCAATCCACCGAAAGCCGAAACTACCGCCTCGATTTGTGCGCTGCCCCGAATAGCCCATGCGCTGTGGCGAATCCCATCATCAGCAACAAAATCGATCTCAGGCGGCGCCGAGGTCACATCTCTCGCTACGGCATCTAAGCGTTCATCCGCCTTATAAAACAAGAAAACGGGTCCCGTCTGCGCCTTCAGTATCTCGATGTGCCGGGTCCTGTCGTCCTCCTTCTCCTGTCTGGTGAACTCATGCTTTTTGATCCTCGAATCCCTATAATCTTCACAACTGGCCAAGCAAACCCAGCCGGTCTGCACATGCCCGCCCATTTCAAGACGATAAATATAAATCGCCGGCTCGTTGTCCTGTACAAGCGCCCCGGCTTGTATTAAAGCATCCAGATTCCGCTTACCCCTCCGATAAACCTCGGAGGAATAAATATCCACTTCCCCTTCAAATTCTATTTCCGGCTTCGAGATATGAAAAAAACTCAGCTCGTTTCCACGGGCGATGCCCTTCGCCTCCTCCGACGTGACAACATCATACGGAAGCTCGCATATACGATTCGCCCGCATCGGATCAGGTCGTAAAGCCGCAAATGGTTTCACACTAATCATATAAAATGGATTCCATCATGAATCACCTTAAAATGAAACATGAAAAACGGCATACCGAATACCGTGGTAAATCCATGAATGCATCGATTGCCGTCAACCTTCATTGCCTGAACCCATACCAAACCGAAATCGCAGCCGGAATCGAACAAAGGCAAACTCAGTGCATGTAATCCCTTAGGAAAAACCAATCTGCAACCGGTACCGCCCCGCCATCAAAGAACCCCAATTTACCCCGCGTAGGCACACTTTTTTCAAAAACCGCATTCATCCCCCACATTTCCACTTGCATCCGGGCATATCTTTGGTTAAATATAAACAACCTGAATGCTATGCTTTTGGAAAATAATAAGGTCTATATTCAAGTGGTAAACAATCAACTAAAGGAGCAGGCTTGAGTCGACAAAAATTCTTTCGTCGGCGATCAAAGAAACCATTCGTGCGCGTAAATCGAAGAATTCGCGCTAAAGAAGTACGCGTGGTAGCGGGAGACGGCCGGCAAGCAGGGGTAATGCCGACAAGCGAAGCCCTAAATGTCGCCCGCGAGTACGGCGTTGACCTGGTGGAAGTGGCTCCGAATGCCAAACCGCCGGTTTGCCGTCTCGTCGATTACGGCAAATACTGCTACGAGCAATCCAAGAAAGAAAAGGAGCAAAAAAAACATCAACACTCCAACAAAGTGAAGGAAGTCCAGCTCCGGCCGGCAATCGATCCGCACGACTTCCAAGTAAAAGCCACGCATGCTATCGAGTTTCTTTGCGAAGACATGAAAGTCAAGGTCTCACTCCGCTTCCGCGGACGAGAAATGGCTCACAAGGAAATCGGCTTCGACGTGGTTAAAAAGTTCATAGACGAAATGAGCCCTTACGGCCAGGCGGACGCCAAACCGAGGCTGATCGGCAGAAATATCAATGTGATGATCAGCCCATTACCGAAAAACAAAAGAGCCAATCCGCCGCATAAAGAAGAAGAGGAACCGCCCGAATCCAACCACCAACCGGAAAATCAATCGCAAGAAAAAGCGCCCCAGGAAGATACGGATTTTAACAATAATCCATTCCAAAATATCCAGGTGGCACCTGAAAACAGACCACCGGACGCTTAAACAAGCATTCTCAGTGGCTCCGTAAAATGACATGCATAGTAACCGCCGGACCCTCCTACGAACCCCTAGATTCGGTCCGGCGGCTTATTAATCATTCCACCGGCAAACTCGGATCGGAGTTGGCCGATTTCCTCTCGACCATAGGATATCGTACTATACTCCTCCGCGGAACGCATGCTACTTACCGGGATGTATCAGGCACTGCCCATATCCAGGCCTTTTCCACATCATCCGACCTCCTGGAACAACTCGAAAAACTCGCCGGCCCGGACATCTCGGCCATCTTCCATGCGGCGGCCGTAGCGGATTTCACCTTTGGCCAAATCTGGAACAAAACCAATAACGGCACGCCTAAACAATCATCGACAAAAAAATTCGATACAAAAAACGGCGCGCTGCTCGCCGAATTACTCCCAACTCCGAAAATCCTGTCTAAACTCCGTTCACTGTTCCCTTCCGCCTTCATCACCGGATGGAAATTCGAAGTCGACGGCACTCGAAATGACGTAATACAAAAGGCGCGACTTCAATTAGACGAAAACCACACAAACGCATGCATCGCCAACGGCCCCGCCTACGGCGACGGCTTCGGCCTCATAACAAAAGACAACATCTCACACCTGCAAACAAGGACATCACTCTTCCAATCCCTCACCGGCCTGATCTCATGAACCTCCACGGGAACTAATGACTAATCGCTCAATAAGCTAATAATCAGCGATAATAAACAATGTTGCCAAATTAACCCGGCTGTCTATAGTAGGTGAATAATTTAGTACAACGGAATCGAATTATGAAAAGACAATTCATTCACGCTCTCGCAGGTGTTACGTCGGTTTTTATGATTACCGGCGCATTGTTTTTTTCCACGCCGACACAAGGCACAGCCGCAAACGCCCCGGAACTGAGCATCAGCGAAAACAACAGGTTCATAATTGATTCAAACGGCAAACCCTTCTTCTATCTCGGCGATACCGCATGGGAGCTTTTCCACAGACTCGATCGTCAAGAAGCCGCCATGTACTTAAAAAACCGGGCCGATAAGGGATTCACGGTCATTCAAGCGGTCGTCCTTGCCGAACTCGACGGGCTGCACACACCAAATGCCAACGGGGACGTCCCGCTTATCGATGACGATCCGGCCAAACCAAACGAAGCGTATTTCAAGCATGTCGATTTTATCGTGAACAGGGCGGAAGAACTCGGGCTCTTCATCGGCATGCTCCCCACATGGGGCGATAAAGTTAACAAAAAATGGGGCGTCGGCCCGGTCGTATTCACCCCCGAAAACGCAAAGGTCTACGGTAAGTTCCTCGGCCAAAGGTACAAAAACAAACCTATTATTTGGATACTCGGCGGCGACAGAAATCCCGAAAACGAACAGCATCTGGACATATGGAACGCCATGGCCGAAGGCATCAGAAACGGCGATGCCGGCAATCACCTGATCACCTATCATCCGATGGGCGGCCATAACTCGGCTGAATGGTTCCACAACAAATCATGGCTGGACTTCAACATGTTCCAATCCGGCCACGGCGCCCGCGATATACCTAATTACGAAGTCACACTGGAAAATTATAGGCGCCAACCCGTCAAACCCACGTTGGACGGCGAACCACGCTACGAAGACCACCCGGTCAACTGGAACCCCGACAACGGATGGTTCAACGAGTTCGACGTCCGCCAAGCCGCTTATTGGTCGCTCTTGTCAGGCGCATGCGGACATACCTATGGAAACCATAATATCTGGCAAATGTGGCAACCGGGGAGGACTCCCATATCCCACGCGCGCACACCGTGGAAGGAAGCAATCAATCACCCGGGCGCATTCCAAATGGGTATCATCAAAGACCTCTTCGAATCACGGTCGTTCGCAAAACTCGTCCCGGATCAGTCTCTCCTAAGCGAAGACAACAAAAAGAAAGGCCCCGCCCACTGCGTAGCGGCGAGGGCATCCGACGGCGGATTCATCCTGGCTTATACACCTTACGGCGAAACACTGGACATCAACCTCGCACCTATAAACGGCGACGCTGTCCAAGCATATTGGTTTAATCCAAGAAACGGCGAATCAACCCGCATAGGCGAATTCAAGGCCGACGGCAGCAGAAAGTTTTCGCCGCCGTCCGACGGTCGCGGCAATGACTGGGTGCTGATCCTCGACGACGCCTCCCGAAATCCGCCGCCGCCGGGAACACCCGCCGAATAAAAGATGGAGGGCAGTTGCAGCGGAACAAACCCGCCTACTTCCGCACGTACTTGAGCCAGCGCGCAACATTTTCCGACTCCCACATGCGCGCCGGCATCTGCCGGGGTCTGATCAGGTGATGAAAGTCGTCCTTGACCAACACCTCCGCCGGATAAGGACGCGTATTGTAATTTGAGGCCATCGTCATGCCGTAAGCGCCGGCGCTCATAAACGCCACATACTCGCCTTCGGAAACAGACGGCAACGGACGATCGACACTGAATGTATCGGCCGATTCGCACACAGGCCCGACTACATCCGACGGCAGCAGCTTACCGGACTTCTTGGTAAGCGGTACTATCTCATGATACGAGTCATACAAGGCCGGGCGCATCAAGTCGTTCATGCCCGCATCCACTATCACAAAATTCTTCTTCGCGGTTCTCTTAACATATTCAACACGCGATATAAGCACACCCGCGTTTCCGGCTATGAATCTTCCCGGCTCCAGCAGAATCTTCAATCCCAACGGCTTCAAATGCGGCACAACAGCCTCCGCATACTTCTCGGGAGTAATGGTCTTTTCCGCCGCCGGCGTCTTCCACCATTCCGGCTTTCCGCTTTCCAAGGCCGGATCATACACTATGCCCATTCCGCCGCCGATGCTGAAGAATTCTATCTTATACTTCTGTTTCAACTTCTGCGCCAACGGCGCAACCTTGCGCACGGCCTGTTCAAACGGCTTTACCGATGTGAGCTGCGAACCGATATGCATCTGGACACCGCGCCAGTATACATTCTTGAGCTTTTGACCGCGCGTGTATATCTTCATGACATCATCGAACGCTACACCGAATTTATTCTTATAAGTGCCCGTCGTAACCTTCGCATGCGTCTTCGCCTCGACATCCGGATTCACGCGCACCGCCACCGGCGCCTTCTTCTTCATCTTCGCCGCAACTTTATCGATGCGCAGCAGCTCCGCCTCGCTCTCGACATTGAAACAATAAATATCCTTCTCCAGCGCAAATTCGATCTCTTCCGCGCTCTTGGCCACACCGGCGAATACGCACTTCCCCGGATCACCATACGCGGCTATAACACGCCTTAGCTCACCCTGGCTTACCACATCGAATCCACCTCTTATATTCGTGATGAGCTTTAAAATAGACAAATTCGCGTTCGCCTTTACGGCAAAACAAATACTTGTATCCAAATCACTGAAGGCTCGCTTCAACGATTCATAATGGCCGCTGATCGTGTTCTCGGAATAAACATACAACGGCGTCCCGTACTTCTTTACCAGGGTTTCCAGTTTCAGGTCCTCGCAGTATAACTTCTTGTTCTTGTAACCAAACTTGTGCATAATCAATTCTTTATTAACAATAAACTCTCTACTTCCATGAAATATGATTTCTACCCGATGTCGATAATAAACTTCGATATCACCGTATTTTGCAGCGTTCATTCTCCTTAAGAATTCGCTTACGATGCCCGCGGATTACCGGCATGATCGTAAGAAAATAAACCGTTATTATTTTTGTCTTGCAAAACAAATCTATTCACGGCATTTTATGTATAAATTTACAACTCTATTCCACATGCACATAAACATAAAATTTATCCGCCTTTGCCTCGCCGCGGTTTGGATCGGATATTGCTCAACCTCACCCGGCGCTACTCAGAGTGACCGGTTCGAATTTCTCATGCCAGAACCGACGCTGTTCAATGTGCAAATCCCGACAAAAACCGCCGGCGCCAAAGCGGCTACGCTCGATACAGTCACGGCCAGTCCAGCCTCGCAGCCGGATAATCCCATAAAATTCACATCGCGAATAGCGCTCGCCATCCCAGACGCAAACCTCAAAGCCGCAATCAAAGGACGCCCGTTGCAAGTCGAATCATCTCCCGCCGCCAATGTCTTCATCCTCAAAGCGCCGGATGCATGGACGGCGCTCGAGCAGGCGGATGAACTCTGCTCGGTCGACGGAGTCCGAGTCTGTTACCCTGCGTTCAGGCGAAAGCTCGGAAAACACTTCAGATACGCATACAAACCGAATGATCCGTATTTTATCTACCAATGGAACATGGAACATAGAGGGACAAACGGCGCCGCCGCAGGCGTGGATTTGAATGTCCGCGCAGCGTGGCCTTACTCGAAAGGCGACAAAGTTACAATCGCCATAGCCGACGACGGCATCGACATGACGCATCCGGAACTCGAACACCGTTTGCAGGGCATGCCGAATTTCAATTTCAACAACAGCCGGACAAATTGCGAACCCGGCTCCAAATACGCGAACCACGGCACCGCCGTAGCCGGACTCGCCTCCGCGGAATCAGACAATCACATAGGCATGTCCGGCGTCGCGCCGGCGGCGAAATTAGCCGGTTGGGTGGTGTTCACAACCAACGATTACATGATCGATGACTCGCTCCTAATGAACATGTATCAATACGCCCAGGACACAGTGGACGTCCAAAACCATAGCTGGGGAAACGTCAGCGCCGATCAACTCGAGCCTACATTCCTCGAATCAATCGGATTGAATAGGGCGCTCAACAACGGCCGCAGCGGACTCGGTACAATCATGGTACGCTCGGCGGGTAACGGTCGTGATTCACTCTTGAACGCAAACGACAACGCCTATGCCTCCGATCCACGCGTCATCGCCGTCGGCGCCGTCAGGATAGACGGCAGGGCCGCCTCTTACAGCAGCCCCGGCGCCTGCATCCTCGTCTCGGCACCGAGCGGAGACAGCGGTGAAGGTTACGACGGGCTCTTCACCACCGACCGACAAGGCCAAAAAGGGTATAACCAGATTACGTTCACCAACGACCTGGCCGATTATGCATTCAACGTATACGGCTTCAGCGGCACCTCCGCCTCCGCACCCCAAATCTCCGGCTTAGTCGCACTCATCCTGGAATCGAATCCATCTCTCTCCATCCGCGACGTTCAACAAATCCTCATACACTCCGCACGGCAATACGACATGGACGATCCGAAACTGACCACCAATGCCGCGGGCTTTCGCGTCAGTCACAATACCGGATTCGGCGTGCCCGATGCCGGATTCGCCGTACGCCTGGCGCGGAATTGGCCGAACCGCCCACCGTCGGTCACAAGAAAAATAACCTGGGCGCCCGGTGAACCGCATCCAATCCCGGACAACGGCATCACAGCAGAAGTCCGAATATCAAATGATCCCGACAATACAATGGAGCTCCTCGCCGTCCCCGGCACGGGAATACAACCCGATTCACCCACCCCAAGCTTCCCTCTTGTCTACGTCGGCCAGGCAACCAACGAAATCGGCGTAAACCTCACAGGCAAGGCCGCACTAATCAAACGTGGCGTGAACCTGTTCAAAGATAAAATAAACGCCGCCGCCGAAGCAGGCGCAGAAATTGCCGTCATCTTTAATAATCGCGACAACGATGTCCGAGTCCTTATGGCGGAAACAGACTACACAACCATCCCCGCCGCCTTTATCTCACAACAGGACGGCGAAATGCTCGAGGACATGCTCCTTAACCAAATAAATCTAGACCTCCGACTATCGATGAAATCCGAAAAAACAAGCTTCACCGTCACCAACAGCATCCTCTGCGAACATGTCGGTGTCCGAATCAAGACCGACCACGAACGCCGCGGCGACCTGCGAATCACGCTTACCTCGCCTAAGGGCACCACGAGTATCTTGCAGAATTTTAATCCGGACGACGGCATGGGACCTCTTGATTGGACGTATTACTCGACTCACTCGTTCTACGAAAATAGTCTCGGGACTTGGACGCTTGCCGTGACTGATGAAATAATAACCAATACCGGTAACCTCGAATCCGCCGAGATCATTATACACGGTACTCCAATAAACGACGAAGACACAGACGGCCTCGACGACCAATGGGAACAAAACCAATTCGGAAATCTTGATTTCACCGCAACAGACGACAACGACCTGGACGGGTTCTCCAATATTCGGGAGTACATTATGAACACGCCGCCGGTCAGCGAAAACGAAGAGTTCAAATTGGATATATCGCAATGGAACACCGATTATATCCGCCTAAGCTGGCCGTCATCCACCCATTACTCATACGAACTCCTCTCCTCCCGGAAAACCGCAAGCCCGGCGCAAACCAATACCAACATAAACGGACGGTTCCCGGAAACCGAACTGTTCCTCACAAACCCAACGAACCGCACTACCTTCTTTAAGTTACGCAGAACCACCAGGTGAATGTACGACCACAAGGCTCAATCCGTCGTATCATCCTTCTCCACCTTTAAAAGGCATAACACCGGCGGCGCCGCATCGAATGCAATACTGAATTCCGTGCCATCATAACTTACCTCCATCAATTTATCGAGATCGTGCGCCGCGTCTAAAATGAACACCCTCACCCGAGAACCCCCGCTCCACGGAATATTTTCAAAGCTCAATTCCACTCGCTCCGCCTCCGTCCGGAAACCCGAATATAGAAGCGTCACCTCCTCTCGCGCTTCATCAATACCCGCACAAACCGCCGATGCGCCGTCCATGCGCTCCGTTGTTTCCAATCTCAACGGTGTGGATAACAACTCAATGAAGGCCTTAAACGCATAATAATTCTTCTTGGGTAAACCGTATTGTGTAAACATGCCGAACCCGCCTGTCGACGAATGATAAAAATACGCCATATCAACAGGCGCATCCTGGAGTCCGAGCAGGACACTCCCGGTAAACGCCGCCCCCGCAGCGCCACCCATTTTTTCATACCACCGCCGCCGCTCCGCGGGGCCCGCGCCGCCGAATACAGTCCAGTCGTTGCCGGGTAAGTAATTCCATTCGTTCAAATGCGATTCAGCATCCTCGAAGCCGTAGCGGTCAAGCATCTCACGTACGCCTCGCGCAAACCGAATGATTTCACCCGGATCATCCGTATACCTATGCCACGTAAAAAAATCCAACGGTACCGAGTTCGCACGACAATACTCGAGAAATCCCGCGACAAACGGCGCAGGCTCAAATTGGCCTCGGGAAAATCCGCCTACATTCCCCACGGACGGACCGCCTACCTTTAAACCAGGGAATTCCTCCTTGATAGCTCCAGCGGTTACTGCATAAAGCCGGTAATAATCTTCATCGCCCCCCGACCACATCTGCGGGCGTACATCCGGCTCATTCCAAATCTCCCAATACCGGATACCATAATGAAATCCGTCCGCCCAACCTTCGTTGTAGTGCCGGATTATACCGAGACATACCTCGGCCCACTTCGCGTAATCATGAGGCGGATGGACATCATACTTGCGTGTAGTATGCTCAATACTCTCGCCCAAGCGATATGCCACCCGCGAGCCCGACCGGAGAACGGCGTTTATCCAGTCGTCGGTGCGAGCGAAATAGTAATTCTGCGCCTCCGATGGATCATCGTCGAAATCACGGAATATCGTGTGTATATCCACCACCGCAGGATGCGGCCAACCGCAATCGTGCATTCGCTGGAGAGGAAATCCGATTTCCGCGTGACGCCCGGTCAAATCGATCATACCGCCATGCGCTATAGGCCCGCCGTTCGCGCCATGCAATGCTCGGATACTACCGGTTGTTTCGGACGCACCAATAACTGCACGCTGTACACCGATCACCCCGGCACCCACGGTTATAGCGGCAAATAAACTCAATACCACCCACACCCGGCCCATGAACCACGATACAAACCGGGACTTACATCGCCGCCGCCTTTCACAACCTAAAGTCATTCTTCCATGTTCAACAGAATATCTTCCATCAACGCAAACGCCGTCGCCTCGGTTATATCACGTACATTAAACAACCGCGCTATCCTGCCGGCAAGGCGTTCCTCACCGATTATATCCGAAGAAGAAGCCTGTCCGATTATCTTCGAATCCGACAGCCTAACGGCGGTCAATTGGATATCGGGCACGGTATACCTTTTCTCTCCCGACACCTCGGCGGCAACGACCTCACGAGAGGATACAAGCACCTCCAGCGCCACATCCGCAATCTTGTTTATCGCTTCCCGATCTTTTCGCGCCTGTGCGCCGCCGGTGGACTCGAGAACTTCCGATAATTCCGTGTCCTCCATCATCTGCGTTGCAAGCTTTTGATCCACAAGCGTAACACCGGCCATCCGCAACGGACGCCCCAGCAGGCGCTCGACCTCACGTACCGTCTGACTGTCGGCCAGCGAGAAATCAGAACGATCCCCGGCCGCATAGCTGCGTTCGTCGATTATCTTCCATTCACTCTCGGAACGTTTGCCTGGACGATCCCCGGATTCCCCTTTTACATCGCCGACGACAATCACGTTCTCATTGTCACGCACCATCGACGCGCCTGATCCCGACGCCGCATCGCCGGTTCCCGGCGCCGTTGTAAACTCGCTTTTACTGCCGGTGGTTATCGTTTTCCTTGTGCCTTTTGAAATCCTGGTGCCCGACTTCAAGTCGACCAGTCGCCTGTTTATATAAACCAAGAACGGCGGCCTCCCCAATTCCTCATAAGCGTCCCTGAACCGGCCGATTATCTCGCCGGCCTTTTCGGGCGGAATCAGATATTGCTCACCACTGTAAAGCCGTTGCAAATAATCATATTCCTCGACCGCCACCGGATTCGTGACGACATAGGTATTCGTTACTAATACCTCGTTCGTTACAACCACATAATTAGTCACCGGCACAACATTTGTAACCTGCTTCTTCGTAACCACCTGACGCGTCTCAACGTTTACACGTCCACCGTTCTCGGACGGAGCTATCTTTACCGGCGGCGGCGGTTCGGGCTTGCGTTCACCACGAGCGGGCGGTACCGATCCACCGTTTATCGTCCATATCAACGCAAACAAAAAAATAAGAAATACCGTTTTTTTCATAACCACTCCCGAATAATTTATCTCGCCTGTCGCACACGGATGGTATATCCGCGCGCCTTATCGTTCATTGAAACAAACTTTACCCCCTCCTGCGCGTTCTCCGTCAATATCAACGTACTGAACGGAGTCTCGTCGCCTGTCGGAAATCCCTGCGCATCCTTGAATACGCAGTTTATCTGAACCTCGATGCGCCTGTTCTCGCGATTTCTGACATTCGCAGTCACTTCAAGACGGCCGTCCGGCAAAACCCGCTCCTGCAAGCCGCTACACGTCACAGACCTCTGCGCACCCTTGTCCAACAGTACAAACTTCGACTCGTTTTCAAGCGCGTACTTTTCCGTGTTCTTCGGCGCATACGCGCCGCCCATATGGCAGCCTGTAAATACTACCGCGATGAAAATCGCGCCGGTAATCAATAAAACTATCCTATTCATAACTCCTTCTTTGCAGGGGATTGTTCGCTGACAAATAAAACAGCCCGTTTACCAGGGCTTACATTAAACTCGATTGTTTTCGTCAAACCATCAATTGGACGCCCCACTCCGTTTAAAAATTCAACGGTCAAGCTCTTGTTACCGGGCGATAACTCGAACGATACGAAGCTCAGATATCGCGGCAAATCATCCCAACACCGGGTATCGGCGCCGGGCGTCGTCGCCGCCGAAACTATCTTGCTCACCAGTCCGAAAGCAAGTAAACCAAGCCCCGCTTCCTGATGCTTCCTCGAACCGGCCAGTACCGCACCGCTCATCAATGCGGCGTTCCCCACGGTATCGGAAGTGGACTTAAAGACCGCCTTGTTCCGCAAAATATAATCCATCACACGCCCCCCTCGAGTGGTCGCCTGAAATGTCAGGTCGTCATAAGGCGGCGCATCTTTTTCCCGCGCGCCGACGCGTACCAGCGCAGACTTGACCTTGGAACCGCCCGGAATAAACTTCAGCATCTCGTTGTATTCACCCACGGCGATTTTTCTCGGCCCTTTTCCATACTCAATAAATACAAAAACATTATGCTCAGGATGAAGCTCCAGCTCCGAGTCGAACTTGCTCCTCTCTCGTGCCCTTTCAAGCGCGTCCGAACCATCGCCGCCAAGACAAGCGGTAGCCAAACCCTCCAGGTAATCCAACAGTACATAATCGCAGGTGTACTTCTCACCCTCGGCGTAACTATCCATGAATTGAGCGCTTCGAAAACAGGCACGAGCATTATCGGCTTCACCATCCATCCAATATAGAATGCCACGATAATAATACGCCATTACACGCTCGTAAGGCTCGCCTACGAAAAACTTCCGCGACTCCTCGCCGAAAAGACTCCGCGCCTTACGCGCCTCCTCATCATTGGAGATTATTCCACCGATGTCCAATAACACTTCATCCAGTAACCTCCTCGCCTCATCATACCTCCTCGTCTGCATGGCAACGGACGCAAGCTTGTACCGCCAAAGCGCCTTATCCTTGGCCGGGGCACGCTCCAATTCGGCGCGGTAATCGATCCATGGATCGCCGGTCTTCTGAATAGGCGGCTGACGCGGCGTCACACAACCCGCCGCCAGAAAAAGAATACCGCAAACGACAATCAGGTTGCAGAAGCTCGTCTTCACGTCAAATCCAACGCCGGATCAGCGATATACCGCATCAGAAAGCCCCTGTTTCTTGATCTCCGCGTAGTCTTCCCAAACAATAACGCTGGTGCGCGCGTCTATTAGCTGGAAACTATACAGTATATAATCGCTCGTCCCCGCAGAGGTTCTTGTGGATTGCCCCTCGAGCTTCCCGGTCAGAAAGAAATCCGCGCCCTTGAATTCTACCTTGTTCGGATCACTGCTCGCTGTAACCAGTCCGGATTGTTTCAAATCACGTTCCTTCTCAAGCGCCTCCATTCGCTCACGCGCCAAGAAATATACCTTGCCCCGCGCCTTGCTATTTAATTGAACTCGAATGCGCGAAAGAAAGATATCCTTGTTAATCGGAAAACGTGTGTCGTTCACGATAGGATCCAATACAATGCACGGCGGCGTCTTCGCGTTCGCAATCTGCGGAATCTCCAGTATGCTCCGCGCCATCTTGTCGGCGACTGAAACTATATCCTGTGACTCCACACCCGTCCCAGCTACAAAACCACGCTCATCCGGCCCCATTACAGTCACTGGTACACCCGATGGATTCTTCACCCCCGAGGCACACCCGCTCAGAAACAACAACAGTAAACCGGCCACAACCAAAACAATGTTCTTTGTGAATATCTTCATACTAATTCTATGATATGTAATTAAACTATTAAATCAAATATTCAAAATCCCATCCGAGCATAAGCAAACAATCATCGTCCAAAAAGCCTGTTCGCCTCGGCCATATCCCTTGATCCACCATAGTAATTATTGTTGATATAAGAATACCCGCGATTGGCCTCATTAACCATCGCACCCAACATAAATCTAGACGTTCAATCCGTCATAAAATTCATGATTAACCATATATTACCAAATGTAATCCCGACTTTTCCCTAATTCGAGGTTGTCTGATTCCACAGTTGCGGTTAATTTCCATCTGCTGCCGGACGCAGTACCGGCAAAGGAGTATTGATGACATCAAAATCATAAGAAAATTTAATTATGAAGACTTCAAAGAAAGACTCTCATGACAACCAAACACCGCCCTTCCTGTTGACGGAACTAAAAGATTTACCCGCCAACAAATGCCTATTTCACGTCATACCAGCTCCCTACGAGGCATCCGTCTCTTACGGACAGGGCACCGCCCACGGCCCCGCAGCCATACTTCACGCCTCGCAACAACTCGAAATGTTCAACGGCAAAAACGAACCACACACAGCAGGTATCAAAACTCACCCGCAAATCGACTGCTCAGGCGCCCCGGAAATCGTCCTGGACAGAATAAACCACGCCGTCCAAAAAAACCTCGGCGGCAAAAAACTTCCCGTCTTACTCGGCGGCGAACATACTGTAACCCTCGGCGCAATACAGGCACTGAAAGCCAAATCCCCAGACTTCGGTATCGTTCAATTCGACGCACACGCCGACCTCCGGGATTCATACGAAGACTCACCCTACAGCCATGCCTGCGTCATGAAAAGGATACTGGAACTCCACATTCCCGTCTGCCAAATCGGCGTGCGCGCACTCTCTTCCGAAGACATGGAAACACGCAAGTCAAACAAAGACACAATAATCCACTGGGACGCCGATCACCTCGCACGTCACGGTATTCCCAGACAGCTCCTGCCTTCCCATTTCCCGGAAAATATCTATATCACCTTCGATATAGACGCCCTCGATCCCTCCATCATGCCCGCAACCGGTACCCCTGAGCCCGGCGGCCTCTCCTGGTGGCAGGCAATGGAATTGCTCGAGACTTCAACACACGGCAGAAAATTACTCGGCTTCGACGTCGTCGAACTCGCCCCCATCCCCGGAATCCATGCGCCGGATTTCACAGCAGCCAGACTAGTGCTGAATATGATGGGCCTGGCCGATTTTTATTGATCCGTAAACAAATCAACTCCCCCGCCGATTCACCGCCCTTCCCCCGTCTTCGTAGCATGGGATGCTACACTGGACGGACTCGCGCTTAATTGCTTCACACCACTCCTAATATAAATCACCGCAGAAATTATTGTCGCTGTTGCCGCCCCAAATGACCAAATTATCAACCACTCCGCATCCCACTTCAACAACGCCCAAATAACACATGTCATCTGTAAAACTGTCGCTATCTTACCCACAAAATGCGGCCTCACTCTCACGGCTCCACATGAATAATAAATTACCACCAACCCTATGAGTAGAAGTAAATCACGACTGAATACCGTCACCGTCAGCCATAACGGCAACGGCTCCAGGTACGGACGATTGTCAAACGTCAGTATCACCAATCCGCAAACAAGTAACAGCTTGTCCGCCAACGGGTCCAAAACCGCTCCCAACTTGCTCTTCTGATTATAATGCCTGGCTAAATACCCGTCGATACCGTCGCTTATAGAAGCGACGGCGAAAAGCAGCAGCGCGCCGAGCCGATATATCTCGCTCCCCGTATCGCCATAGTACAACACCAAAACGGCAAAAAACGGCACGAACAGTATCCGCGCAATCGTTATCTTATTCGCAGTCGTCATAATACACTGCCACCATATCCTTCGGAATGGCCGGACCGCCCATTCTAGTTTAATCCCAACAACTCAATTACATACATTCCGGCCTAAGCGCGCGACTCAATACCCAAATTAATTGCCTATATACTCAATAGCGGCCTTAATCCTCTCAGCTACCCGGGTCTTACCCAATACCTCCAAAAGATGATACAAACTCGGCCCCACTTTCTTTCCCGTACACGCCAATCTGACCGGATGCACCACCGCCCCCGTCTTAACACCCAGCTCCTTTGCAGTCGCCTTGATCGCACCCTGGATCGCCTCGGAATCAAAAGCCCCCAGCCCGGAAAACACCTCGGACACCCTCTCGAGTATAGGCCTACTTTCGGTCGTTAATACCTTGGACGCCGTCTCCGAATCATATTCAACCCGATCCTTAAAATAGAAATCCGCGAATTCCGGCAAGTCAGAAAAGGTCTTTATCTTCTCCTGACATGTCTTTAATGCTTCATGTATATATTCTTCCGGATATCCGGCCAACGAAATCCCGGCCTCCTCCAATTCCCGCTGCGCAAACTCTGTAAAACGCTCCATGCTCATCCGCCTCATGTATTCCCAATTCAGCCAGTCGAGTTTCTTCATGTCGAACCGGGCGTTATGCCGCAGAATCTGCGCCAAATCAAATCGCTCGACCACCTCGTCGATAGTCAACAACTGACTGTCATCCTTAGGCGACCACCCCAAAAGACAAAGGAAATTCGCCACCGCCTCCGGCACGTAGTTCTCCCGCATATATGTCCCCAACGATGCACCCTCGTCGCGCTTGCTCATCTTCGACCCGTTGCTGTTCAATATCAACGGTATGTGCGCGTATTCCGGCGGCTCGACTCCAAATGCCCTGAACAAGGCAATATGCTTCGATGTATTCGATAAATGATCCTCACCCCGAATCACATGCGTTATGCCCATCTCCAGATCATCTATTACATTGACTAAATGAAAAACAGGCATCCCATCCGAGCGTACAATAACGAAATCCGGCGAGGCCGCCTCTCTGTCCGTAAGCTCCCTTCTAACGCGGCCAACAACGATATCATCGAAAACCACCGGCTCCCGCGTCATCTTGAATTTCACCGCTCCATCCGAATCATACGCATACCCGCGCGCCTTCAGCTCTTCCACCCGGCGCCTGTAAATATCCATCCTCTGCGATTGGTAATACGGCCCATACTCGCCCTTGCCTTGCTCGGACGCGTCGCCGGTAACCGGGCCCTCGTCCCAGTCCATACCTAACCACTTCAGCCCGTCCAATATTACCCGTATCGCCTCTACCGTGTTCCGCGCCGCATCAGTATCCTCTATCCGTAATATAAAACGTCCCCCAGTGTGTCTGGCGTATAACCAGTTGAAAAGCGCCGTTCTGGCGCCGCCAATATGCAAAAACCCGGTCGGGCTCGGCGCAAATCTTACTCTAATACTCATATACTACCTTAAATTGTACACCGTTTCCTTATCAAAAACCACAAGACTCTACGCAGGTCAATCCTCTTGGCAAGCCGGTTCGCTAGCAAACTATGTTTTTCTCTCTCGACCAAAAGGCTCACCCGCTGTGCAACCGATAGCCCGGCGCATTTTCTCATTTACATTATCAGTATATTGTAATATTTTTATAACATAGTTTTGCAGAACCTCAATACGATTAACCGCTAATGAAAGCCAAACAATCTGCCTCAGTGTTTGCAGTTTTTATTATAGGAGTCCTCCTGGGAACCGTCACAGGGCATTTCGGCTTCGATAAAAAAAACGATTCCGAAAATATAAAAACAAAATCCACTAATACACAAACCCTCTCCATCGCTAATCGCCCACCTCCCAGCCGGTCTCCGATCCAGCAGAATCCACGCCATGCCCCGAACACAGATACCCTCGATTCCATTGAATCCATAATGTCAACTCTTAACCAAATTACCTCGGAATACGACTACTTTTCCTCCAGCCTGAAACTTGCACGATTAATCGAGGATATACCCCAAAACCAAATTGAAAACGTGCTTTCGGAATTGGATACCCTCTCCGACCGAAGCCAATTCAGAATGATATCCTCACTCCTGATCAGGCGTTGGGCGGAATGGGATCCCGCCGCCGCGATAGAATTCGCTCAGTCAAGGAACGAACGTTACGAGAAAACCTCTCTCACCACTATTGCCCTCCAATCATGGGCCGAATACGATATGCAAGCCGCAATGGATTGGACGCATTCACTATCCGATAGCCAAATAAAAAATAATTGCTTGAACGCTCTCGCCGGGACATTGGCCAAAACAAATCCGGAAAACGCGCTCGCGCTCCTATCTAATGTCGGAAATTCTAACGACAAACTCAACGGCTTCAGCTCAGTCTTCAGCACATGGACAAGGAATGACCCCACAACCGCCAGCACCAAAGCACTCCAGATAGACAATGTAAGAGCACGGCAACGCGCGATACAGGCTGTCGCCACCGCCTGGGCACAAAATGATTCCGAGGCCGCCGCTGATTGGATCAGGTCCATTGACGATCCCCAGGCAAAGGAAAATGCCGTGCAATCCGTTAGCCATACCATGGCCCAAAAGAATCCCGAATTAGCGTTCAACCTCGCCAAAGACTGCCTGCCCGACTCTCGCTCCTATGTATTCGGTTCCATCTTTCGCGCATGGGCCGCTTCCAACCCTGAAACCGCTGCACGAAAAGCCGAAGACCTTACCAATGGCCGTTTAAAATCTGAAGCTACCAGCGCCATCGCCGACCAATGGGCATCTATCAACCCGGAAGCAGCTATAGAATGGATAAAAACTCTGCCTGAATCCGAAGCTAAAAACCGCGCCGCTCAGTCCATGAGTTATAACCTCGTGGATTATAATATCGATATCGCTATTGACTTCGCAACATCACTCCCAAACGGCCAAACACGCGATAACGCAATCGGCTCCGTAGTCTCCCAATGGGCAAACCAGGATCTTGATGCGGCAATAGCCTGGACCCAGCAATTACCCGATAACAACACCAAGTACCGAGCATTACAAAACATCATCTACCAATGGTCATCTTCAACCCCACAAGACGCAGCCCAATATATTCAAACACTACCCCCCGGCAATACGCAGAATCATCTCCTTAGCCAGGTCGCTTCCTCTTGGGCGGAAATCGATCCGGAAGCCGCTTTATCTTGGGCGGATAATTTGCCCTCAAGCCAGGCAAAGAATAACGCAGTCCAAAACACCATCTCCGCCATTGCACGAAAGGATCCGGAAAAAGCCGTAACCCTCGTCGACAACCTCCCTCCTTCCCAATCCAAACTCAACCTCATCTCGCAAATCTCTTCCCAATGGGCGGAAACTAATCCGGATAAAGCAATCGACTGGATACAAAGCCTGCCCCCAAGCGACGCCAAAAACAATGCTACCAGAAATGTCATATATAGAATCACCCGTTCAAACCCCGAAAAAGCGGCAGACCTAATTCTCTCCATGGACAACGGTCGTAACCGCGATAACTTGGTTAGAACCCTCGCCAATAACTGGGCTAATCAAGACTTCAGCTCGGCACTCCAATGGGCCAAACAACAGTACGATCCCCAAATTAAGTTCACCGCCCTCGAAGCACTAAGCCGGGAATGGACTCAAAATGACCCTCACGCTGCCGCCGCCTTTGCCACAAGTATAACAGACAAAAAACACAAACAGCAATTAATCGCAAATGTAGCTTCTCAATGGGCCGGCCAAGACCCTCAAAGCGCCGTTCAATGGCTCAATCAACTCCCAAACGATGAATCAAGAAATAAGGCAATCGAAAACATCGCCTCCGCCTGGGCTAATAACAACCCCAGCGAAGCCGCCTCCTTCGTAGCATCCCTACCTCCAAGCGAAACCCAAAATCAAGCCGCTCTATCCGTCATATCCCAGTGGTCTAACATAAATCCACAAGACGCCGCATCATGGGCCGTCAACTTCAGCGAAGGCGACCTTCGAAAAAATGCACTTTCCCGCATCTCCTCCAGTTGGGCACGCTACGATATCAACACCGCTGCCGACTGGCTCCAAACCCTTCCATCCGGAGAATCACGCGATTCCGCCGTCAGCAGCTTTGCCAACGCAGCCGTACGTCATTCACCCGAGACTGCCGTCAATTGGGCGCAATCCATCTCCGATCAAAACACTAGAAACTCTCAACTCGAATCCTTGGCCAGACAATGGATGCAATCAGACCCTGAATCAGCCAAATCATGGATTCAGAATTCACAATTACCCGATCAACGCAAAGAATTTATTCTCGAAAGGTTTCAATAGAATTAAAACGCCTCCTTGTTGTATCCGCGCCGGCCCCCCTCTTTCCTTGGAGCTGAACCTTAACCATTAACCCACGCACCTGCTCTACTCCATATAATACTAACTCATAGGCGTAATTATCGACGGTGGCCGACGCAGATAACATCTGTTCCATGCGCTCACAAGCTCTTCATGATGCAACATAGCCCAACGCAACACCTTCTCTTTGACCCACTCCGGCGCATTACCATCATCCACAATATATAACGGTGATACGTTAACCACTAATTCCGAATCCCTGTAAAATGCATGGAAACGTACACCAAACACCGGAACATACAGCATCCTTATCACTATCCCGAGAAACTTCGCAAGCACAGGCATATCATTTTCTCCTTCTTAAACCACTTAAAATACTTCTCCATCTACTCCCTAAATACCCACTCTAACCCAAATAAGTTTCAATTAATTAGACGAAAAGCAACGACGCTAGGTGACAGTTTTTACAGCATTTTTTTAAGGTTTAAGGGTAAGCCCTTCATATTGTAGGGCCTGTCCCTACGTTTTAGAGTCTGTCCCTGTATTTTTGATCAACCAAAACCCCTTCCTTTCACCTCGCCAAATTCGTTTTCTTCAGGGAAATTTCCCTCCTTTTCCGGTTTCTCGGCTCAATTTATCGCTCTTTTACCCCGCAAAACACTCCTC
>JAIPKD010000066.1 GCA_021733835.1 Verrucomicrobiota bacterium | reverse complement strand
TCTGCCGTTTGAAAACGCGACCGCCGCCGGGCCGTCCCAGGGCTCCATCAGTCCGGCGTGATACTCGTAAAAGCCGCGCAGATCGGGACCGATCGGATATTTCTCACCCCATGCCTGCGGAATCAGCATCATCATCGAATGCGCCGGATCACGCCCACCCAGCACCAAAAGCTCCAAGACGTTGTCCAAAGACGAGGAATCACTGCCGTCAGGCTCAATCACAGGAAGTAGTTTCTTTGTGTCCTCCTTGAATAACTCGGATTCCAAGAGTCTTTCGCGCGCACGCATCTGGTTCAGGTTAGCCCGCAACGTGTTTATCTCGCCGTTGTGCGCCAAGAATCTGAAAGGCTGCGCCAACCGCCATGACGGGAAGGTGTTTGTGCTGTACCTCTGATGAACCACCGCAAGAGCACTTTCGAAAGAGGGATCGCGTAAGTCGACGTAGAACTCACTGATCTGCGCACCCATCATCAGGCCCTTGTACGTAATGGTGTTAGCCGAAAATCCCGGTATATGAAAATCATCGCTGCCCGGCACTTCCGCGCGCACACGGTTTTCTATCCTCTTCCGCGCCACGAACAATTTCCGTTCGAGCGCATCTCCCTCCAATTCTTCCCCGCCGCTTACAAAGCATTGCATGATCCGCGGCATACCCGCCAAGGCAATCCGGCCGAGCGCACTCGGAACCGTCGGCACCTCACGCCAGCCGAGGACGTCTAATCCCTCGTCGTCCACCGTCTCGTCGAACAGTTTACGACATCTGCCGAATACTCCTTCATCAGCGGGCAAGAATACCATTGCCACGCCGTACCGGCGGGGTTCGGGCAGTGTAAAACCCAATTCACTCTCAAGCCCCCTGAAAAACTTGTCGGGTATCTGGAAAAGTATCCCCGCGCCATCGCCGGTCTTGTTATCCGCCAACGACGCCCCGCGATGCTTGAGGTTCTCCAGCACCTTGACGGCATCCTCGACCAAGCGATGCGACTTGCGTCCGTTGAAATTTACCAGGAACCCCACGCCGCAGGCGCCGTGTTCATTGGCAGAGTCATATAAATCGTCCCCGCGGCCTTGCTTATTACTCAAGATTCTTTCGTTCACTTTATGTCCAATACACGTTACCGGAAACCAATTCAGCCAAGCCTTCGTCGGGAGTGAGCGTCACCACACACAACGCTCACTCCGTTTTACCTCTCTTATTCTACAATATCCCTTAGCATTTTTCACTCGTGCATTTATTAAATATCGTAGCAAAGCACGAATTCCCAGGGATGCGGACGTAACTCCAATGCAATCACTTCGTTCTGCATCTTATACGAAATCCAGGTCTCAATCACGTCCTTGGTGAACACGTCACCCTTTAATAGATACTCGTGATCCCGTTCGAGCGCAACCAGCGCCTCGCGCAACGACCCGGGAGTCTTCGGAACCTTGCCCAATTCTTCAGCCGGCATATCGTAAATATCACGATCCAACGGCTCGCCCGGATGAATCTTATTGGTTATTCCGTCGATCGCCGCCATAAGCATCGCCGATAACTCCAGGTAAGGATTGCAGGACGGATCCGGGCATCGAAACTCAAGCCTCTTCGAAGCGGCCGACGAGGAATACATCGGAATCCGTATGGCTGCGCTGCGGTTGCGGCTCGAGTATGCCAGGTTAACAGGCGCCTCGAATCCCGGCACCAACCGCTTGTAGCTGTTTGTTGTCGGACAGCAAAACGCCAGCAGCGACGGCGCGTGCTTCAGGAGTCCGCCCACCGCATAAAGCGCGTTCTCCGATAACCCCGAGTACTCGGTACCCGCGAATATATTCGTATCACCCTTCCAAATCGAAATATGTGTATGCATCCCGCTGCCGTTATCGCCGAATACCGGCTTGGGCATGAACGTAACGGTCTTACCGTGCTCGCGCGCCACGTTCTTGATCACGTACTTGTATTTCAACAGCTTGTCCGCCATCCTCAGAAGCGAATCAAACCGCATGTCAATCTCCGCCTGCCCGCCGGTTGCGACTTCATGATGCTGCTTCTCGATTTCGACGCCCATGCGCTCCAGCGTGACCATCATCTCGGTACGTATATCCTGGAGACTATCCATCGGCGGCACAGGGAAGTACCCCTCTTTATATCGAATCTTGTAGCCGAGGTTCGGGTTCTCCTGGCGCCCCGTATTCCACCGGCCTTCCGACGAGTCAAGGTGGTAATAGCCTTCGTGTTCGTTTTGATCAAACCGTACATCGTCGAAAATAAAGAATTCCGCCTCCGGCCCGAAATACGCGGTATCGCCGATGCCGGTGCTCTTCAGGTATGCCTCCGCCTTCCTGGCGATGTTCCGAGGATCCCTCGAATAATCCGCGCCGGTCACCGGATCGCAAATATTGCATACTATGACGAGCGTCTTCTCCTTGAAAAACGGATCGACGAACGACGTCTCGGCCACCGGCTTTACTACCATGTCGGATTCGTTGATCGAACGCCAGCCCCTGATGCTCGAGCCGTCAAATCCCAGACCTTCCTCGAACACATCCTCCTTTATCTCACGAGGCGGAACAGTAAAGTGCTGCCAGAGCCCTGGAAAATCCATGAACCTTAAATCAATGGCCTGCACTCCCTCGCTCTTGATAAATTCCACTACTTCTTTTGCTGATTTAAACTGTGTCATATTCACTCTATGTTTTTCTTTTCCCGTTTTTAAACGCCCGATACCTACTCAGGCGTCGTCCATACCTCTTATGCATCCGGCGTGCCAATCATCATCAATCACCCCCTCGTAATCCGCAAACCCCCCAATACACAGGCCGTTACACACAGAATTAAATTAGAAAACAAACCGCTACCCCGTCGATCGCTCACCGGAATCCCTACAATAGTGTAGCTGGTTAGAAACGGGATATTACAATATTGTATGCAAAAAAATAAAAACGGCGCGAACCTTTATGTCCGCGCCGCCGTGGCTTGGCAATCGGGTTTCCGAATAAACCTGAGTTTTTCAAACGAAAACCCGTATTGAACGATAAAGCTTAAGCATGGATTATGCCAGTTCACAAAAAATACTTACAGCACCCGAAACCGTGCTCATATCACGCCGAAATATCCACGTCACAAACCGAATATACAATAAATGTATCGCGGATATTAAATTCATATTTGTATTAATTTACCTTTTTGTACTACATTGCTGTTGAGGTCGGAAATAAGTTTCGCCTACGGTCCGGAAAACAATAAACGCATAGGTTTCATGAACGATCAACAACCTCGATCCGAAAAAGAACTCGAAATCCTCTATACCATATCACACGCAGTCCTCAAAAGCAGCGACATACCAACACTGCTCAAGGAAATCCTCAAGATTATCGAGATAGAAAAAGGCTTCATCCGCGGCACCGTCACACTGCGAATGCCGGACTCGGACATCCTCGTCATCGAGGCATCCGCCGGCCTCTCACCACGTGAAATCGAACGCGGACAATACAAGCTCGGCGAGGGCATTACCGGACAGGTCGCCGAAACCGGGAAGTCGGCGATCATCCCCGATATCAGGCGGGAGAAGAAGTTTCTCGACCGCACCGGCTCCCGAAAAAACGCGAGGTTATCCTTTATCTGCGTCCCCATCATTTACCGCAAGAACGTGATAGGCACCTTCAGCATCGATAGAACACCCGCGGACAAGGACGAGCTGGAACGCGACCTCAAGTTTCTCGAGCTGGTCGCGGACATCATAGCGGAGGCGGCGGCGGCGCTTCGCGAGGAGATCGAGGAACGGGAGTCGCTCCTCGCAGAAAACAGGCGGCTCCATGACGAATTGGGCGAGTACTACCGGCCCGGCAACATGATCGGCAATTGCAGCAGCATGCGCACGGTGTATACGCAGGTGGCGCAGGTCTCAAAAACCGCGGCTACCGTCCTTGTCCGCGGTGAATCCGGCACCGGCAAGGAACTCGTCGCCAGGGCCATCCATTACACAAGCCCACGCGCCGACAAACCTTTTATCTGTATCAATTGCGCGGCGCTCCCGGAAAACCTGGTCGAAAGCGAATTGTTCGGCCACGAAAAAGGCGCGTTCACCGGCGCAACACAACAGCGTAAAGGCAGGTTCGAGCTCGCACACAAGGGCACCCTGTTCCTGGACGAAATAGGCGAGATATCCCCCGCCGTTCAAGTGCGGCTCCTGCGCGTCCTCCAGGAGCGCAGCTTCGAACGCGTCGGCGGCGATAAAACGCTCGATGTCAACGTCCGCATCATCGCCGCAACAAGTAAAAACCTCGAGGAAGCCGTTAGGAACGGCAAGTTCCGCGAAGACCTCTACTACCGGCTAAACGTATTCCCCGTCTACATTCCCCCCATTCGCGAGAGGAAATCGGATATCATGCTCCTTGCCGATCACTTCATCAAACAATACAGCAAGGTCTACTCAAAAGAAATCAAACGCATATCCACCGCAGCCATAAACATGATGATGTCTTATCACTGGCCGGGTAATGTAAGGGAACTGGAAAACTTTATCGAACGCGCGGTTATCTCGAGCACCGACGGCGTGATCCATGCACACTCGTTGCCGCCGTCTCTTCAAACCGGCGAATACACCAACACACCGGTGATACCCTCCGACGGCTGCAGCCTCGCCACGATGGTGGATTCATATGAGCGCGAGATAATCGTCGACGCATTGAAAAAGTTTAACGGCAACGCCGCCGCCGCGGCGCGTTATCTTCAAACAACCCAGAGAATCCTCAACTACAGAATCGGCAAACTGGGAATCCACCGCGAAAGGTATAAGTAAGTAATCGCAACGATGTTATAGCGAGCATTATTGGGAGCACGTCTCGATATTCGATATTTAACCCGTTAGCTCCCGAGTCAAGTTGTTTCTCAGGCGTTTAATCCGCCGGAGAAATATTCTCGTGTATCTCGCGGAGTCTTAGTCTGATTCTGCTCCAATGTGTACCATGCCAGAAGAGTTTCCCGCAACGCGCGCACACATAATATTCATCCAGCCACCGTGCGGTTCTGGGCGGTATCCGGTCTTGAACCAACTCCTTCGCCGTGAATTCAAGTCTCCCGCCGCAATACATGCAACGCGAGTTCAATAACGCCAACTTGAATTCGGCGAACACCATCGAGAGTTGTTCCGGCACCCCAACGGTCGGCGGCACCCACGCAATTATGTTCCGTCCATCCTTGAAAACCCGTCTGTCCGGTAGAAAGCTGTCCGTCGTCAATAGTATCATGTTCTCCGACGCAGCGCGCTCGATCAGTTCGTCATCGTCAAACCCCATCTTCCACTCAGCATCATACCCGGCGGCCCTGATCCAGCGCGCAAGTCCGCCCAACCCCGAATCACAGAGGAACGTTGGTGAGGCGCCGGCGCATGAACCATGCAATGCGGTACCCTGCATCCCTGTGTTTTTCAATTTCATTGCCAGGCTGTTTTGAACGCGGATCAGCGCCTGGGTAGCCGGAAGGCCGAGAGTCAAGGCGGCTGAATCGGCCTCCCTGAACAACGCAGCGGCCCCGCTCTCGATCCGACGGACACCGAATCGCTCGAGTATCCGCCGGAAGTTATGCGCGAACCCGCGGCGTATCCGGTTTATTCTCGGGTACTTGCTTCTCAAGATACATCGTAAAAGCTCAGCGTCGGCGATGAGCCGCCCACTGCAGCGCCATTTTCAGTTTATTTAAATTACTTTTTTTCAGCATCAGCCTTTTCGATCAGCGCCCTTGTCTTCGGCAGACATTCGGGGTAATTCGCCTGGATGAATGTAATAAGTTTCTCGCGCAACTCGCAGCGCAGATTCCACGCCAACGACGCATCGGCGGCGCTGGCCAGGGCGCGCACTTCCATGGCCCTTTCCGTCGCGTTTGTAACGGCGAGGACACAGACCTTGCCGTCCCAGAACTCCGATTCCTTGCATAGCCTTTTGAATTCTTCTCTTACACTATCGATAGGCAATCGGTAATCGGTGTACAAATACACCGCACCGAGGATATCGGCCGATACACGCGTCCAATTTTGAAAAGGATTATCTATAAAATAATTTATCGGCACTACCAGGCGTCGCAAGTCCCATATTCGAACCACGACGTAGGTAAGAGTAATCTCTTCGATCCTGCCCCACTCGTTCTCGACAATGACAACATCATCTAGCCGGATAGGTTGAGTGATGGCTATTTGAATTCCGGCGAACAGGTTCGCAATCGTCTTTTGCGCCGCGAAGCCGACGATCAAACCTATCACGCCCGCGGATGCGAGGATACTTGTACCAAGGCGGCGCACCTCCTCGAACATCATGAGCATTGACGCGGCAGTGAATACAATAACGATAAATATCAGCGTCTTACGCAACACCGAGACCTGAGTATACACCTTCCGCGCCTGGAGGTTGTCCTTGGCGCTGATATCAAACCGGGACATGATCGCTTTTTCGAGGAAACGCACGCCGTGGATCAGTATCCACGATATCGTCCCGATAATGAGAAAACCGCTTCCCTTGGCGATTATCGTATCATACTTCTCCGGAAGTCCAAGCAACGGCAACACCAGAATCAATGCAACTACAGGGAAAAGGATACGCAGACTACGTCCCGCCAAGTCCGCCAACAAATCATTCATCTCGCCGGGGGTACGCTCGCCCCAAACTCTGACCTGTTCCTCGATGACCCTTATAGACCGGAATATGAAGACAAATATAACGGCTAGGATAAGATAATCGAAAAGTTTATTTACCGCTCCCCTAAGCGCAATCTCCCTTGCGCCGAGAATCCACCATAACGGCGAAAGGATAATATAGGCGCCGAGAATCCACATAAACCAACCGAGCGGCGGCAACGCCGCTTCCCAGAAAGCATAGCGCCGCCTGCGCTCCTTATCCTCGCTGTCCTTCGCCTTTTCCAATCTTCGGAAGGCATATGACCGCAGAAGAAATATTAGTGGTATGACGACAACTGCGACGACAACAATGGACGCCGCCACCGAAACCGCCAACAGCGCGTCATAGTCGATTCTGCGCCCGATAATCGATCGGAATACATTTGTAAAGAAGCCGACCAATACTTGGGCCAAACCATCCAACAGCGCTCTAATACCTTCCGTAGACGAGTTCATGATATAATCCTCAAGCTTTGTTTTACTAAATCAGTTATTCCACGAAAGCGCAAACATTTGATATTCGGCGATCCATATTATCAGGCGTATCTCTTTTTATACGGGAGACGATATGATGGGCTCGTTCATACCCCATAAAGGTTGGAGACCGGCGTTATGCCGGCCTCCCGCAACCTTCGAATCGTTCCACAGCTTACGCGGCCAGGATATCCTTCAAATCCTCGTCCGGCGTATTTATCGGTGTGAGATTGAATTTTTCAACAAGGACATTCAACACGGCGGGCGTAATGAACGCAGGCAGTGTCGGGCCGACGCGTATGTTCCGAATCCCGAGATGCAGCAACGTCAAAAGGATCGCAACCGCTTTTTGCTCGAACCATGACAAAACCAGCGACAACGGCAGGTCGTTGACATCGCAATCAAACGCCTCGGCGAGGGCGGAAGCGATCTTGATCGCCGAATACGCGTCATTACACTGGCCGACATCCAACAACCTGGGTAATCCGCCGATTTCTCCGAAATCCAGTTTATTGAAACGATACTTACCACAGGCAAGGGTCAGGATAACGCAATCATCGGGTACTTTCTCGGCAAGTTCCGTATAGTAGTTCCGCCCCGGCCGTGCGCCGTCGCATCCGCCGATGAGGAAGAATCTTCGCACCGCGCCGCTCTTGACGGCGGATACGACCTTATCGGCGAGCCCCAGTACGGCGCCGTGTCCGAATCCTACGGTGATTGTTTTGTCGGGGCCGTCGGCATCGAATCCAGGCGCGGCAAGCGCCGCCTCGATAACCGGCGTGAAATCTCTGCCGGTTATATGTTGTACACCCGGCCACGCGACGAGTCCGGAAGTGAAAATCCGGCCCTTATAAGTTTCACGCGGTTTTTGGATGCAATTGGTAGTCATCAATACCGCGCCGGGGAACTTATCGAATTCATCCTGCTGGTCTTGCCACGCGCCGCCGTAATTGCCGGCGAGGTGTTTGTATTTTTTTAATTCCGGATAACCGTGCGCAGGCAGCATTTCACTGTGCGTATACACGTTAATCCCCTTACCCTCTGTCTGTCTCAACAATTCCTCGAGGTCTTTTAAGTCGTGACCGGACACAACGATCGCTTTGCCTTTCAGAGGTTCGGTACGAACTTGCGTGGGTTCGGGTTGACCGAACGCTGTGTTATGCGCCTTGTCCAACAATTCCATGACCTTCATGTTGACCTCGCCGCATTTGAGACAATACCCGAGGAGTTCGTCGATGCTTGGGTTTGGTTTACACAGAAAATCGAGGGCCTCCTCGAAAAACGCGTATACCGACTCGTCCTCGACACCTAGTATCTGCGCATGATCCGCATAAGCGGCCGCGCCTTTGAGTCCGTAGGTGAGAAGCTCCTGGAGCCCAGTGATATCGTCGCCGAGCTGCTCCTTGCGGCCGAGTATGGAAACCACTCTGCCCTGATCAATCATGCCCTCGATTGAATCCGCGGGAGTCCACGTTGTTTCACCATTGAACTGCTCCGGCTCGCAAGCGTTCTTTCTGCAGGCTTCTTCATAAAGCTTGCGCGCCTTGTCGCGCATAGCCGCCGCTCTATTTAAAATCGAACCGACGCGTTCCGCATCGAAATTAACATTCGTAACAGTAGTAAAAAGCGCTTCAACGATAAAGACGTCGATTTGTCGGTCGCTCATTCCCAGCAAACGCGCATTATGCGCGAACTTGGCCACGCCCTTGGTTGCATGGATAAGTAAGTCCTGCAACGCCGCCGTGGGCTCGTCCTTTCCACACGTTGATAGCTTAATACATCCCGTACCTTTTGCGGTTTGTTCACATTGATAACAAAACATAGATTTAGTTCATTAAATTATTGTCAGTGATAAATCTCTTTTACGACCGCCATCCGGCGGTCGCCTGCCGATTTCACGATAGAACAATATCCGATCCTTCACCTTCCTGCCTTGACCGAGGTCAATCGACGATAAGAAAATTGATAGTGTCGGACACTATCCTAACATACCACTTAATCGGATTTCTAAAGGATTTAATCTGTTCCAATATGAAGTTCAAGTACGGTGATCCGGAGGTGTTCGACGCGCTCTTATTATTTCGGCCAGATCGAATCGAGTTCGTACACTTTAATCTCATCAAGCTCTGCCCTGCCGCCGTCTACGAAAACCTCGATGCCGCTGATTTCGGATTCGCTTCGGAATGAACGCGTTTGATATACGCGGCCGTCATTGCCGCAGATTTCCATTGACGGCCGATCCACTAAAATCTGTATGCTGATTTTGCCGTTCACCGGTTTCAGCGGCATACCCATCAAATCCTCCTGGGCTGTGTTGTATATTACTTTGGTTTCTCCGATTTGTAGTCCCAGCGTTTCCGACTCGCCGACATCGAACACGGCCCTAATATCAAACAACCGGCCCGATGCGGAGATCGAAGCCGGGGCATCGGGCTTGAGCGCGATATCGTGCCTGGCATGCTTACGCCTGTGCAATAGCTCAAGCTCCTCCACCGGCTCAGCAAACATGCGAATTCCGTCATCAGTGCTCCTCAACGTGAGCCTGCAGGGAAAGGTCATCATCTGATTAAACGGCATACCTTCCATATTGATCCGCCCCCATCCTATCTGAATCCGCCGTCCATCGGGCGTACCCGAGAATGTTTGTGACGCATAATAATCGCCCCAGTGCGCCTGGTACTTTCCTTCATGCTCCGGGATAAAAGTCTTTCCATTGAATCGGCCGATTGCGTATTTGGCGTCGGCGCCGTAAACGACCCATCGTGTATTGGCCTTATCACCGTCTACGGGCAACTCAAAGATTTCAGGGCACTCGAAATAGCCTTCCAGCCGGCTTTGGAACTCCCAGTCTTTTAGATTCGGAGATGTATAGAAGGCAATAGCGCGCGATCCCTCCCGTTCATCGTACACCGCCATGACCCAGTGCTTCTTAGGTTTGTACCAGATAATCTTCGGATCGCGACCCTCGTGTTCCACCACGGGATTACCTTCATAATAAGTAAAATGCCGTCCCCGGTCGTTGCTGTAAGCGAGGGCCTCGCCGCAACCTGTGTCGGTGAAGGCGGCCACAATCACCTTTTCATCACCTGTTTGGAACCCGGCGGTGTTCCGACGGTCAACAACGGCGCTGCCCGAGAAGCAATGCGCTTTGGCCTGTGTCCATGGATACAACACATCCGGTAATTGTTTCCAGCGCACCAAGTCTTTACTCACCGCATGGCCCCAGTGCATGTTCCCCCAATTCCAACCGTAGGGATTATGCTGGAAAAAGAGGTGGTACTCGCCGTCATAATAAACCATCCCGTTGGGGTCATTATTCCAGCCGCGTTTTTGACTGAAGTGAAACTGTGGCCGAAGCGGTTCGTCATAGAGGTTCGTGGCGCCTTTTATTTTGTTCGCCTGCTCAACCAGCGCCAGTCCATGGCTGCCGGGCGTCATGGCATCGACTTTCAACACAGCTTCCTTACCACGAAAAGGGCGGACGTCGATGTACGCCCACCAGTCAGGCGAGTCCGGCGCGAGCTCAATATCGAATGCGCGCACCGGCCTATCTTTAATCCGCAATTCCATTCGGCGCATCGGCGCACCGTTCTTTACCGGTAGGTTCAAATAATTATTTTCGAGGGTTAACCTCCGACTCAATTCCCCGGGCGCGACCGTCTTTCGACTGTCGCTCTGTACGATATGATCCACGTTGATGTGACCCCACCCGCCGGTGTGGTTGTCAACGATTTGAACCACGACTTCGCTGCCTTTCAGGTCGCTCACGTCCCATGTGTACCAAGAAAGCTCTTCGCTTCCGCCGGGCGATGTATTCGTGCCGGTCGCGGTGCGTACTATCTCGCCGTTCAGGAGAAGGTTAACGCAGGTCTCACCCGCATAACCACCGCCGCCAATGAGGAAATTGATATATTTGCGTTGTATTTTAATGGGCGATGAAGTCAACACCCCCGTCGTTCCGTCGCCTTCATAATATGAGTTAACGAGCCTTTCGCCCTTGAATCCTTCCACTTGCATTTGTCCAGGCAACGTACCCTTGGCGGGAGCGGGGCCGAACGCTCGACCGGTCGCCTTCCATTCGCCGTAATCGGCGTCTTCGAAATCAGCGATCAAGATGTCCGGCTCTCCGGCGAATGCATTGCCCGCGATAGGAGAAAACAGGGTAATAATAAATAACGTGATTATTTGTTTCATAATGGCTGTTTTCATAGATATTCAATCTCGAACATTAACGCATAATAGCCCTGTATTTGCAAGGCTTCCGCAATTTGTGCATGTTATACACGACGACATAAAAATTGCGCATAATCGACGCAGTGTGGTATTCGGTTGCCTTCACATCACAAATTGCTCCTGTACAGAATCAACTAAATGTCTAAGCTCAGGACAATACCGATTATGTGCGCACAAACGGGGGGTGAGTTTCCAAGGCAGACCCCGTTCCGTCCGTCGCTTCTCATTCATCAGGCTTGTTTAAACAGAGGCGTGTCTGTCGGCTTAACGGCAACAACCCTTCTGTGTTCGCCGCTGCTATTATTCTGAACGCGCAGATTTGCAACGGCGCAGGTTCTCCCGCGAAAGCTCATCCGATGAATCCATAGCAACCGCTTTCAACAGTACTTTTTCAGCCTCTTTAAGCCGCCCTGCTTGAAACAGGCTCCACCCGAAATCGTTTGTAAATTTCTGGTTATCAGGTTCAAGTTCCAATGCCCTCCGCGAGACCTCTACCGCCTTTTCGAACAACCCTTGGTGTCCGGCACAACATGCCAACCCCTGATAAAGGAGCGCACGTCCGCCAAACCTCTCAACCGCTGCTTGATACAGCTCCAATCCTTCTTCATATCTCTTCTCTTGAATTAGAAAGTCGCCAGCCTTATCGATGACCTCCCAAAGATCTCCGTGCTCGTCCGGCAGGGAAAGCAACGTCGTGAACAGGCGCGCCCCCTCGTCCGGTCTACCGCGTTGGTATTCGATTGATCCCATGGTCAGCACGGCAGGGGCATAGTCCGGCTTTATCTCAAGCGATCTTTCAGCAGCGGCGATACTCGCTTCCATATCTCCAATGGCTTGGCGAAAGATACTTTCCGCATAAGCCGCTTGGGCTTCAAAGAGACGCCACGTCTCTTTAGACTCTTTTTCGCTTCGTTTACTACCCATAAATTAAATTCTCCTTTTGAATCGGCGCCTCGATGTTAACGCTCTATTTCGTCAGGCCGGACGGCTTTCAAGCATTAGCGGAAAAGCCGGCCCGTGTTGTAACTATTGTTATGCAGTTACTGTTATGTAACCGGGCGAAGCTCGTAGATTCGTCCATATTGAGCTGCTGAGTCGAAGTCACCTTGCCGAAGCGCATCTCTTACGTCATCCAATTTGTATGCATCTTCGATGCTCAGGTAGGGGGACCATTCGGTCTCGTCCTCGATCAACGAAACCTCGACTTCTGCAACATACTTCCCTTCATGCACGTATTTCTTCTTCATACGCCTATTCATAATCATCTCCTCTTCATAAAACTTTCGTCCCAGCGATCACGATCCGGCCTGTAAGCGGTAACCAAAACGACTGGTTTGTCATAGTCCCTAGGAATGCCCCAAACAACATGGATGGACATCCCTGATTTATCTCTCTGTAAGAGTAAGACGGTGTATCCCTTAGGATAGTTCGGATACTCCTCCACGACCACCGCATCCTGAATCCCATTTACTACGTCTCTCGCCGTCAGTCGATCGTCTGCCAGTTCATCGTATCCGTGCTCGGAAATGCGAACTTCCCCAGCATTGATCAGTTCACGTATCCGTTCAACGAACTCAGTCAAGCCATACCCTCCAATCTACTTGCCGCGTCATTGCTGCATAACAGTGTTATTGAGCCTACTTCACGTAGCTGCGTAGGCCTCTTTTGATACGATAAATAATAGAGATTCTGCCGGAAAGGGTCAATCCCATATTTGCTTGCCACTGCAAGTCAGACACTGAGATAAGATTAGGGGGAGAATCGAGGTTAAAGGAAAAGAGTGTGGTAGCCACGGCTAGTGATAAATCGCTTAAAAAGCTGATAAATAGCGACAATTATCAGAATAAACCGTCGTTGATACGCACAGTCGCGTTGAATCCGGCGGAGCGCGGCCATGTCCACAGGCTCAGCCGCAGCGGCCTCGAAGGCCACGGCTTTATTCGATTCGGGGGCAACGACTTTTCTTTTGTTTATTGTGCAAGCTGTTCCTTGAGTTCGTGGTAAATCGTCCCCATGCGTTGAGCCACTATTGTTACATTGCGGACGGCGCTAATGCCAAGCCTTTCCCTAAGTTGTTGAAGATACAGGCTACGCGGCTCGACATGTGACCCGTGAGATTCATAGTGTCCCGGTGTCCGGTCGCTTAGGCGACCGCTCACAATTTCACCCGTACATCCGATAGCGTAATTTTGGGCGGTGGGAGGTTGTTGAACACAGATGGAAGATGTCTGGCAATTCCAGAAGACCTGTTGCGCCCCCGCCCAGCCGTGACCAGTGCCCCAGTTACCTCGATCCTGGGCATTGAAGCGTCCTCCCCTGAGATTGTCCCAGAGGATTCCCGCGGCCCAGCGATGATGCGGACCCGTGTCCGAATGCGTGTTCTCCGCAAGGCAGTCCAAAAACACGTTCGGCCCACAGACGCGGGATCCGGTAGCCTCCGCGTGACGGGCCATCTGACTGTAACAACGTTGGATCAGGCAATACTGACCGTTGATTACATACGGATAGCGCCTGCCACCGGTAATAATAGATACCGGCTTTAAATAAGCGCAATCCTGCACGGTCACAAACTTGGCCATGGCTCCCAGATCAACACCATGGCTGAAATGAACGAACGTGACGTTTTGTACCCACCCATTGGAAACACCATCTAGATCGACGCCCATCCAAGCGTGGTCTTCATCCTCGTTCTCCCGGCCCTTTTCATACTCGGATACCAGTCTGAGGTGCTCGACCCCTACTTGAGTGATCCGGCCCTCTTCACGGTAGCGGTAGACGAATCCACCGCCATACTTATCCTCCATCGCATTGACAACGGGCGCATCAAGCGTGATTTCATCCCCTTCAATTGCGGTAACCGTCCGCTCAAACCGTAAATCATAGGCACCGGCATTCCATTGCTTGGTCTTGCGGTCTGAGCGATCGGCAATCTGATCCATCTTGATATCGCTGATCCAATTTTGCGTACTCGGACGGTAGACGATTACTTTATCGCCCACACCTAGTCCATCCGTTGACTCCGGGGAGAATGATTTGACGCCCCATGGAACATAATCGTCGGCAATTCTGCGACGACTGCCTTCCACTTCCTCGATACTCGTCTTTCCTCTGACCCGAATTACAGTACGTTTTTCCTTACCCGTAGCCAGGAGGATCGTGCCATTCGCTTTCTGTCCTTCGCCACGGAGCACCACGCCCGATGTCTTGATGTGAAGCGTGCCGGACACCCGGTACAGGCCGTGCTTCAGCAGAACGGCTCCACGAAAACCGGATGCGTCAGGCTTACGAGCGGATACCCGGTCGATTGCAGCTTGGATGCGGGCGGTATCATCCGAATCCGTCTGTCCCGGCTTCAGCGTTTCCCGCACGGACAGGGTAGGGATGGATATGCCACCGCCCATATATCCACACCGGGAGAAATCAGGAATCCGGTTCCCTCTGTTATCTGCCGTATAATTCAGTTTCCCGTCAGGCCCTGCATAAACCAGAGGCTTCTCAGCAGCGAAAACAGCACTCCCGATTTCACCCATCAGAAATACTAACAAGACTGTAACAATTCTAATCATCATTTTCCACCAACCATTTAATTACAAGGAAATGTTTCCTACTATATTGTATTAGTCGACAAACCGGGAAAACATTCCTAGTTTGACATATTTAAGTGAAGTTTATGAACCAAGACAAACGGGGTCAAGGCGATATAGATAAAGGCTGTTTCCGAAGTTTCCAAAACCTAATTAGGCGAACAGGGACAGAGACGGGACAACTGTAAACTGTGAAGGGTGAGCCGGCAGCCATTTAAAATCCGAATACTCTTTGCCTACTCTTCGAAATATCTCTATGGCTTCCTCGAGCCGCCCCTGCTCTACGCGGACGTTTCCGAGGCTGCGCAATGCCTGCGCGCACCAGATTGACTGACCGTCGCAATCACGCAACAAACGCTCATAACCGTCGGCCGCCGCCTCGAGGAGCTTACGCTTCTCCTCGCCCACTGCATCGGCTGAAGGAAGATGGTAATCGTTAACTATACTCTCGAATAAGGCCTTAGTGTTTCCATCGTGTTCAACCGCCGGTTGTCTGTGTGTTGCGCACGACACGCAGAATAAAACACACAGAACAACCGGTAATAATAGGGGTGTCACGGTAATATTGTTAAGACTACGCATATTTACCTACGCACGTTCAATCCATACCTGGTAGTGAGCTTGTAAGTGAACTCGGTCTTCTCTTGCGGCTCCAACTCGAGGACGAACTTCACCTTGTTCGCGTCCACCTTCTCGTACGCATGCTCGGTCTCCATCGTCCAATCACCGCTGAAGTTCCGCCGCACG
>JAIPKD010000065.1 GCA_021733835.1 Verrucomicrobiota bacterium | reverse complement strand
GCGCCAGCCGTTGTAAATTCGGCGCCAATAAATCCTCGATTATCGTGCCCATCTTATTGGCCAAGTCCCCCCACTTCTTATTTAAATCCCTTTTCAACTCGCGCATGTCACGCTCGAAATTCGCCAAACGCTCTTCGGCAAGTTTATTCCGCTCTTCGGCCTGCCTATTTCGTTCTTCGGCGCGCTTATCCCTCTCCTCAGCCCGCTTCCTGTACTCCCGATCTCGTTCTTCCATCAGATGCCTAAACTCCCGATCCCGTTCCTCGGCCTGCTTCTTGTACTCCCGATCCCGTTCCTCAGCGCGCTTATTATACTCCATATCCCGTTCCTCGGCCTGCTTCCTGTACTCCGACATTTCGTTTAAAAACCTGCCGAATATCACCTCGAGGTTATCGACTCGTTGTTCAATCGTTCCTGACTTCATAAACACAATCCCTATCCTTCCAGCTCCGACGCGCTCACCAATTCCATCGTGTCCTCGCCCATCTGCATGGCATATATCCCCAACTGCGTCAATCGCGCCACCACCTCATCCGGTATCGACCAACTGCCGAATATCACCCCTGCATTCTCAAATTGTTGTTCGATACCGCTTATTCTCATAAGACAAACTTAATCAAAAAAAGAATTCTTACAATATAATTATTTGCATCGATTAAATCAAGGCAATTTTATTATTACCTACGTCCAAGTCAGGTTTATAATCATAACAAGGCAACCGGCTTAAAGTATCTACAAATTGTCTCGGCTATTTTCGAAATTTCAAAAGGTAATTAGGCCAATTTCCACGAATCCATTTTAATTAACGAGTGAAACGTGAACGTGGACGGAGAAAGGTGAAAACTGTGCTCTTTCCCTAAGCCATGTTTTGCGTTAATATTACGTGATTATTTGGTCGGTTAATACTGATACGATGGCTAAAGAATTCATAAAAGTAGTTGGCGCCAGACAGCACAATCTCAAGAACCTGACGCTCAGCATACCACGCGATAAGCTTGTCGTTGTTACGGGCCCGAGCGGTTCTGGAAAATCGTCGCTTGCATTCGACACGATTTTCGCCGAGGGCCAGCGTAAGTACGTCGAGTCTCTCTCCTCCTACGCACGTCAGTTCCTCGATCAAATGCAGAAGCCGGATATCGATTACATCGAGGGCCTTTCTCCAACCATTGCAATAGAACAACGCACATCCGGATCAAGCCCGCGCTCCATAATAGCAACGACCACGGAGATATATGACTACCTACGCCTGCTCTTCGCGCATATCGGCCGACCCCACTGTCCGGTATCCGGGCGGCCTATTACTCGTCAAACCCCCACCGAAATCACAAACGCCATCCTGTCTATGCCGCCGCGAACCAGGATAATGCTGCTTGCGCCGATAGTCGAAAACACACAAGGCGAATTCCGCGATGTAATCGAAAGGCTAAACCGCGAAGGCTTCGTCCGCGCAAGGATAGACGGCGATTTGGTCGAGCTCGGCGGCAATTCTCGAATTCGATTGGATGTAAATAAGAAGCATACAATCGAGGTTGTAGTCGACAGGATAATGATTGACGATAAAATCCGCGTGCGCCTCGCCGACTCGGTGGAAATAGCGCTGAACTGGGGAGACGACAAATTACGAGTACTTTCAAGGAGACCGGACACCAACCTCGCCGCACCGTGGACTGAGCAATTCTTTTCGACCAAGTTATTCAGCCCCGACTCCGGCAAAAGCTACGAACAACCCACGCCCAAATACTTCTCATTTAACTCGCCACAAGGCGCATGTACGGAGTGCCACGGACTCGGACAAAAATTATTCTTTGATTCATCGCTGATAATACCAAACACAGAAAAGTCACTCGAACAAGGCGCCGTACTCCCATGGAAACATGCCACAGGTAAAATGGCCGCGTACTACCGAAATTTGCTTAAAGACCTCTCTACACACTACCGTCAAAGCCTTATCGCTCCTTTCAACACCCTGGACGACGAGTTCAAACATATCCTCTTGCACGGCTCCGGCAAGGAAAAGATAAAGTTCCACTTTCAACGCTCGGGAAAACTCCAGGTTACTCCCCGCCCCTTCGAAGGCATCATCCCCAATCTCGAAAGACTCTACGCCGAGACACAAAGTGAATCTACGCGGAACAGACTCAAGGCGTTCATGAGTTATCAGAAATGCGATGTCTGCAACGGCGCCCGCCTCAAACCCGAAATCCTCGCCGTTACAATCGGGCCGGATCAATTCCCCAACGGCATATCGGATATTTCCGGAACCGCATGTAACATCAACCGCGCCAGCCCCAAGATTCCCGGCCTTTCCATAATGGACGTATGTTCGTTGTCCATCGACAAAGCGCTCCGCCTGTTCAATAGCCTAACGCTCACCGAATTCGAACAGCAAATCGCCCGCGAACTCCTTCGCGAAATACGAACACGCCTCGATTTCCTCAGAAAAGTCGGGCTCGGCTACCTCACCCTCAACCGCGAAAGCAATACACTCAGCGGCGGTGAAGCCCAACGCATCAGGCTCGGCACGCAAATAGGCGCCGGCCTCGTCGGTGTCGTCTACATCCTTGACGAACCAAGCATCGGCCTGCACCAAAGAGATAACGAACGCCTACTCCAAACACTTGAAGAACTCCGGAATATAGGCAACTCCGTCATCGTTGTTGAGCACGACGAAGAAACCATTTCCCGCGCCGACCACATAATCGACCTGGGCCCTGCCGCAGGCATCAGAGGCGGTTATATAGTCGCCGAAGGCGATATAGAACATATCAAGACCAATCGCCGCTCGCTCACAGGCCGCTACTTGAGCAGGGCGCTCTCCATACCAGTCCCCAGAAAACGCCGCGCGGTTTCACCCTCACAAGGATACCTGGAAATCTTCGGCGCCTCAGAAAATAATCTGAAGAATATCGATGCGCGTATCCCACTCGGCACGTTGACATGCGTAACCGGCGTCAGCGGCTCCGGAAAAAGCACTCTCGTCGACGATATACTCAAGCGCGCGCTCTTCCGCGTATTCTACGGATCAAAAGAACGCCCCGGCGCACATCGCGGAATCCGCGGCCTCGACTTCATAGACAAGGTCGTGGTAATCGATCAAACCCCCATCGGACGTACACCGCGAAGCAATCCCGCCACTTATACCGGCATGTTCAACATAATCCGCGACCTGTTCGCGCGCCTCCCGAGCGCCAGGATCAGGGGATTCAATGCCGGCAGATTCAGCTTCAACGTCAAAGGCGGCAGATGCGAAAAATGCCAGGGCGGCGGTATGATTAAGCTGGAAATGAATTTCCTTCCACCGGTCTATGTAAAATGCGAGGCATGCAACGGACTCCGATATAATCGCGAAACACTCGAAATTACTTATAAAGGCAAGAATATCGCCGATATTCTCGCAATGACCGTCGATGAAGCCGTCGTCTTCTTTCGCGCCATACCTCAAATCCTTGATATCTGCTTAACCCTGGCGGAAGTCGGCCTCGGTTACATCGCCCTCGGGCAAGCGGCCACTACACTCAGCGGCGGTGAAGCGCAACGAATCAAGCTCGCATCGGAATTGAGTAAACGTTCCACAGGCCGTACACTCTTCATCCTTGACGAACCCACTACAGGCCTGCACTTCCACGATATCGCCAAATTACTCGATGTCCTCTTCAAACTCAGAAACGCCGGCAATTCACTTCTTGTTATTGAACATAATCTGGATGTCATTAAAAATGCGGATTGGATACTGGATCTCGGCCCGGAGGGTGGAGACGACGGCGGCCGTGTCATAGCAGAAGGCACACCGGAATCCGTCATCCAAAATCAGAACAGCTACACAGGCCGGTTCCTAAAACAACTTTTGCAAAAGGAACAATCCCCGGTAGCGGCAGCCGTACCGGAAGATTAAATTACGATTATATGAATATACCTATCCTTCATAGATACTCTTTAGCATACCACCGGCGCGTTCAATACCGGATAATTATATCGTGGCTGCTTCTTATTTTCCCGATGCTCACCATCACGCCGTTAAATGCGCCCGCACAAGACCGCAGCCTCGCCGAAGAAACCGTCTATAACGCCGCACTACGGGCGTTCAAAGACGGCTTTTACGAACGCGCCGACTCCGAGCTCGCTGAATTCGTCAAGGAATTCCCAAACTCCAAGTCCAAACCCGAAGCAATACTCATCCGCGCACAGGCAATATTCAAACTCGGACGTTACAACGAGGCTATCAACCTCATCGAGCAGAACACAGCCAACGCCGCCGGTTTCATCGATAATTATCACTATTGGATGGGCGAAATACATTTTCAAGCCGGCGATTACAATGCCGCCCTCAAGGATTACGAAAAACTCATCAGCGATTTCCCCGACTCCCTGCTTATCCCGCAAGCCGCCTTAGGCCGGGCCATGACCTACTATAAAACCGGCCGAAGCCAAACGACGATCGATCTTCTGCTCGACCCCGAAGGCGCCTTCCAAAAAGCCGCCCAAGCACAACCGAACAACGAATACGTGATACGCGGTTACCTGCTTCTAGCCGAATCGCTCCTCGAACAAAACCAATTAGCGAAAGCCAAAGACACCCTCAGCCTCCTCGTAAATAGAAATCTTCCACCGGAACTCGACTGGCGCCGACAATACCTCCTAGTTCGAACCTGCCTAGCAGACAATCAACTCGATGCAGCCGTGAACAATGCATCAAATCTCGTCCAAATCGTCAAAGACAAGGGACTTACAAACCGCAGCGCGGATACTTACAATATCCTCGGCCAAGCCCTGACCGAATCAGACCAACTCCAAGACGCCCTGGACGCGCACAAGAACAATCTCGCCGAGGGCGTGCCCACAGAAGCACAACGCCAGGCGCTCCTCCATATAATCGATCTGACGATACGACTCAATGATATACCTTCAGCCATACAATGGCTCAATAGATTCTCCGAACAAAACGCCTCATCTAAAATAAGCGATCTGGTCACGCTCACCCTCGCGGAATTAAAACTCAAACAATACCACGGCATCAAACCCGACTCGCCGGAAAATCGCCAAACACGCGATACCCTCCTCCAGGAATGTACCCAAAACGCAGACACCCTGATCAATACATTCACAAACAGCCCTTTCCTCGGTAAGGCGTTCCTCACCAAGGGCTGGGCACTCTGGGAATCATCGAGATTTACCGAATGTATACCCGTCTTCACCGCCGCCGCCCAAAGACTCAATAACATCGAGGATAAAGCCACCGCATATATCAAGTGCGCGGACGCGCAGTTCAAGACAGGCGACTTCACATCCGCACTGGACAATTATATCAATGCATCAAGCAACACCGATTCGCTCCCCACGGCCCTGGCAGAACAAGCCCTCCTCGGCACCGTCCTGGCCGCCGAAAAAACCGGCCGCACCGACCCCGCTCAAAACGCTCTCGATCAGATCATGTCTAAATTCAATGAAACCGATACCGCCGAAAAGGCGCTGTTCTTCGTCGGTCGCCTCCTCAGCCGTCATGGAAACACCGACGGCGCCAGAGATAAATTCAACACGCTCCTCGATAAATACCCCGACTCGAGTCTCATCCAGGAAACGGAATTCGCTATCGCCGAGTCATACAGAAGAGACCGGAACTGGGACAAGGCAATCGAAATTTACGACAACTGGATAAACCGCTTCACCAACTCGCCTGCCCTCCCGAAAACCGAGTTTAAACGCGCATGGACTTATTATCAGGCCGGGCACGAAACAAACGCGCTTGACCTCTTTACCAACTTCGTGCAACAGTTCCAAACCAATGAACTGGCGCCACAGGCGCAATACTGGATAGGCGATTTCTACTTTCGCCACGACGACTACGTTAACTCCGAGAAAACCTATCAAATCCTATTTCAAAACTGGCCGGGATCGAAAATCGCCTACGAAGCCAGGCTCGCCGCAGGACGCTCCGCCTTTAACCGCCGCGTCCTCCGCGACGCCACCAACTACTTCACCACACTCATCGATATTCTTATTGACGACACCAACAGCCCGCCGGACCTATTGGCCGAAACTTACTTCGCTTTCGGTGATGCACTAATCGAACTGCCCTCCGCAGAATCAACAAACCAGCTCAATCGTTTCTCACAAGCAATCAACGCATTGACTAAAATCCCCGATTCCAGCAGCCTAGCGCCCGCCGCCTGGGGTAGGATCGCACAATGCCACTTCCAGCTCGCCGCGCAAAATCCGTCACACTATAAAACGGCTGAAGAATACTACAACAAAATCCTCCAATACCCCGATCCAAACCCCGAAATACTATGCCTGGCTGAAATCGGCCTCGGCGCCCTGTACAAGACCCAAGCAAACAACGCCGCGGGTAAGGAACGAACGGCGCTCCTGGACACCGCCCTCCAACACTATCAAAACGTCGTTTACGCTAAAAATATGGAGTCTATCCCACCATATTGGCTCGCCCGCGCCTGCGAAGAAGCAATCGACCTGCTTAAAACTCAAAAGAAATTCGACCAGTTAATAACCCTCTGCAATCGCATGATAAAACAATTACCCGCTCTCAGTCAGCGCTACAAAGCAATCATCGATGAATCAAACGCCGCAATACCATAACCGTAGGAATATAAATGACCTATGCTTTTTACGCTTACACTAAACCGTTGGACTTGGATAGTAGCTTTTCTATCCATTGCATTCACCGCCACCGCCGCCAGTAATGATTCCTTAAACGACTTGACCGGGCATTGGCGGCTGTTTGTCGATGATCACTACATCGCCGCAAAAAATAATGTCTCCCGTAACTATCATCCATTCAATAAACACTCGGACAATCCACTTATCGTAGGAAACAAGCCGTGGGAGGATGGCGATATCTACCTATACGGCACGGTGCTCCCCAGCGAAGACGGTAACGGCTACCGGATGTGGTACCAGGCTCTACCGGGCAACAGCGATAAACCGGCGGTCTTATACGCAACCAGTGAGGACGGCATACATTGGGAAAAACCGGAACTCGGCGTTTATCCCCGAAACGGCTCGAAAAGTAATAATATCCTCCTAGCCGACGATCAAGGCGGATTCATGGCATCCGTTATCCATACACCATGGGATCTGAATCCTTCCGGTAAATACAAAATGTTCAGCATGCGCCAAGGCGGTAAGTGGATAGCGCATCGTTCATCCGACGGCATACATTGGCAGGATATGCCCGGCGAATCCATCTCCTCCGGCGGCAGCGATTCAGCGCAGTTCCTCTGGGATCCGCATAAAAAACAATATGTAAAGTTCGGTAAAGTCATCCGCTACGTAAACGGTACACGACGCCGCTGCATCGGTCGCGCGTCGACTAAAGACCTGTCTTCCTGGCCGAAACTGAAATTAGTAATGGCCCCCGATACCTACGACGACCGCTGGGTCGAGGGCGTCGGCGTACGCCGCACCAGCTTATACGGCGTTTCCGCCTTCGCTTACGAATCGATGTACATCGGCCTGCTCTGGATATTCCGCGCTACAGGGCCCGAAGGCTATTTGATCGGCCCGCTCTACTGCGAGATAGTCACAAGCCATGACGGCACCCACTGGCAACGCCAGGAAAAGGAACGTATACCCATGCTTCCATTAGGCCCCACGGGAAGCTGGGATGACGGAATGGTGCTTACCGCAACACAACCGCTTTTGGACGGCGATACATTGAAACTCTACTACGGCGGATTCGACGAAGAACATAGCCGCGGCATGAACGGGAAGATAGGTCTGGCTACTCTGCGCAAGGATGGCTTCGCTTCCCTGGACGCCGGCATCGACAAGGGCATCGTCACAACAAAACCTTTATCGAACACCAAAGGCCAATTACACATTAATTACGATGCCCGCGACGGCGGTCTTCTGGTCGAAGTGCTCGACACGCAAGGCAACGTCATACCGGGTTACGAACGTTCAAACTGCCACAAATTGACGGAAAACAGCATCAACCAAATAGTCACTTGGAACGATAAAAACTCATTGCCGACAAACAAAAATCCGATCCGGCTCCGACTCATCCTACAAAACGCCTCCGTTTATTCGTTCATGGCCGGCGAAAACATTAGGGTGTCAAAAAGGCCCCCTAAAATCACGCCCGCCGCTTTATTCACCTTCGAAAGCCAATGGACACAAGATAAACTCGATCGCGACGGACAACAGCAAATTTCGTTCATCGGGAAGATCCGACCGCACGCTGAAAAACCAAATGTCGCCTTCGGCAATCGTGCCGCATCGATCGGTTCGCCTTGGTGCCAGCTTAACTATATTAAAATCAACGGCACGCGTCGGCTTGGACGCAAATTCACTCTCGCCCTTTACGTTAAATTCAGAGATAACACCCACGCTCGACTGTTCAGCTCATACGACAACTGCGGGCCCATTATGTACAAAGACCTTGTCTTTGACTGCGACCCCAATGGTCAGACAGTACCCGGCCTCAGACTTGTCTGCAAAGGTATCGAGATCTCTTCTAATCCCGTCTCCTTTAACGATAACAAATACCACCATATCGCCGTTACATACGACGACGGTCTGGTGCAGTTCTTCATGGACGGCAAAAACATCGGTACCCGTCACCTCCCCGGCGGGGAACCGGTTGTTTTAAAACGCGACCTCTGTGTCGGCGAAGACCCAACACTCGGACGCGAAGAACAGCTCAGGGCTTACGTGGACGATATATTGATCCTCGGGCGCACTCTTTCAGCGCCTGAAATCCGGAAGCTCCACACACAAGGCGCCAAACGGTTGTTTTAGCCGGTTTCGGAGTTGCCAAAGGGCAGTAATGCGATTGAGAAGACTGCGTCAATGATTCATGATGTAAGCTGTGAAGCGTGAGCTGTAAACAGTGACCATGAAGCGAAAGGAGGAATACATCCGATGCATAAAACCGAGGTTGGAAGTCATGGTAATTTGTCTCGAATTTCTCGCCTCAAATCTCAATCCAATGCGCGGCATGTCAGCCTGAAAAGCACCGCGTTCTAATTTCTCCTGTAAAATTCGGATAGGTGGTGAAAATATTCAGCTTACTCCATTCATAGGAAGTGCAGATGGGTTTGTGATAGCTCACATTAAATTTATTATCGCGTTCCTAATGCAGATTTTTATCTTATTGAATAAATATTCTGAGCGGTACATCTTGTGCTTGTCATCAATTCATAATTTTGTTAAAAACTTGTTAGGAATCAAATTTTACCAGACCATTGTTGTGATAAAGCCGTTTGAAACAGGAACTAGAATATATAATGGAAGGAAACACAAAAGGCCGGCCATTTGTGTTGGCCGGCCTCTTAAGGTAACGCTTTTAAACCGGTGTATCCGCCTAGCGGAAAGGGAATCGGTTTGCGTTATCTAACTTTGTCTTGATTCCGAGCCAAATTTACCGGATATCGTTATGCAATACAACAAAAAAATGAGCAAAAGTGAATTTTTTAACCATCCGCAGCTCAATTTAGCCTTTGACGTTGGGCACAGCTCGATCGGTTGGGCTGTTTTCAACGATAATCCATCCAATTCAATGCAGAATGATAATGAGCTGCCTTTTCCTGAAATTCTTGGATGCGGCACGGTTATTTTCGGATCGGATAGCTGTTTGGCAAGCAGTCGCCGGCAATATCGACGTCAGCGAAGGAATATCAGAGCAACGAGACATCGCATCGATAGGATGAGGAAGCTTCTGTTGCATCTCGGTGTATTGACAAAAGAGGAACTGGAATCCGATGGCTGCGCCTGGCCTTGGCTGCTTGCCGCGCGGGTACTTTCCGGCGGAAATTTACTGACATGGAAGGAGCTTTGGGATGTGCTACGCTGGTACGCGCATAACCGTGGCTACGACAGTAACCGCTCCTGGAGCAATCAACCGGGAAACGATGAAGATGATGTTGATGATTACGCAAAATTAGATAAAGCCCGCGAATTATTTAGGAAGTATGGAGTACGAACTATGGCAGAAACAATCTGTCATGTTATGGAAATAGACCCACTCGGAGAAAATAAAGCCTCTCAAATACGGTACAAGAACCTTGAAGCGGCATTCCCACGCGAAGATGTTGTAGCAGAAGTAAAGCAAATCCTTGTCAGACATCAAGGAGTCCTTCCCAAGGTCGATCAAAAACTCATTTCCGCACTTTTCGATGATTGGTCAGCAATATCATGTCCAAATCTGAATCTTCCACTACGTTATCATGGCGGTCTGTTGTTTGGACAACTCCATCCGAGATTCCATAACAGGATCATATCCACCTGCCCTATCAAGTTCGAGGAAGTATACCAGGCCGCCCTTGACGAAACCGGAGACCACAACAAAGCAACTCACCTGGCTAAAAAACAATCGAAGGTACCTCTCAAAGAATGTGCAGAATTTTATCGGTTCAGATGGGCCATGCAATTAGCTAATGTGAAAATTGTGTTACCAAACTCCTCGAAACCAAGAACCCTCACAGTCGATGAACGGCATAATATCAACTCCATAATGGAAGAAAATGGATTCCTAACGAAGAAAGAGTTTAGAGACGCTGTCAGGAAGACCACAAATCCTGTCTCCGACAACCTCGAACAAATGATGATGCACCCCGATGCAAATAAAGCTCTCGTACTCAATCCGACAAAAAAACTGGTATCAGAAGAAAAACGCTGTTTATCAAGAATCTGGCCTCTGCTTCCATTGTCATGTCGAAAAAGAGCCGAAGGACGTTTGCGCAGAGGAAAGACAATTACAATCCGTGAATTATTGGAATCTATACCTGACAATGAAAAATCTAATTTAGAATCAGAAATTCAGCGATACATAGATTCCGAAAATACGAAGAAAAGGAAAAAGGCTAAACATATTGAATACGATGATGCTCTTGACGAAGCCTATCATATTGAGCGCCTTAGCGGACGAGCCCCCTACCACCGCGATATCATGAAGAAGGCCTATGATGAGATTATGAACAATGGCATTCATCCCAATGAGGAAGGCGGCTGCCTATATCGAACTGAGTCGATTCGTCAGGAACAAATTGATCGAAATATTGATGAGCAAACTAACAACCATTTACTCAGGCACAGACTACGAATCTTGGATCTTCTCCATAAGGATATTATCGATGAATTTGCATCAGGAAACAAAAACTGTGTTAAACGAATTACGATTGAAGTAAACCGTGAAATCCGAAAGCTCTCCGGAAAATCTAATAAAGAAATAAAACAAGAAGTAGGGAAACAACTTTCAGAATTTAAATCCGTCGAGAAGAAACTTAAGGACGCTCTTAAAGAAAAGGATGTCAACATCAGTGCCGGGCTAATTCGTAAAGCACGTATTGCCGATGAGCTAAAATGGACATGCCCATACACCGGCCATCATTTCTGTCCTTTCGACTTATATCATGGAAAAGTTGATAAAGATCATATTATCCCCCGGAGTCAACGTCCAAGTGATAGTCTGGAGTCTCTCGTAATTACCTTCCCTGAAGTCAATAGAATGAAAGGGAAACGAACCGCTATGCAGTTCATAAAAGAATTCGAGGCTCGAAAAGTCGAAGGCATGCCCAACTTGACCATCCGAAACGCAAAGGATTATTTTGATTTTATTAATAAATTAGACGCGAAAAAAGGACATGATGCCGATATACGCAGAAAAAAGCGAAGGAAAGAATTACTGCAATTATATGATTATGTCGAGACCGAATTCCTACCTCGCGATCTAACACAGACTTCGCAGCTTGTTAGACTTGCAGCCCTTACGATTCAAAACGCATATACTTCAAAAACAACGCGAAATCAGCATATTCCTATAGTCACTTCAATGCCGGGAAGCGTAACTGGATTTGTAAGGAAAAACTGGAACCTTATAGGATGCCTTAGCACCGCAAATCCTGATGTACTCGATGAAAACAGAAAACCAAAAAATAAAACAGAAATACGCAACATTACCCATCTTCATCACGCTCTTGATGCCTGTGTTTTAGGACTCGCGAGTTATTATCTTCCTCGTGATGGCAATGTATGGGAATTATTAGTAAAGCGGAACCTGACCAAGGATGACCAACACAGATTGAAAGCCGCAACAAAGGGACTTTGTGAAATTCGATCAGACGGAACATTCGGTTTAAAGGACTTACCAAATTCGTTAAAAGACCAAATCCGCTCACGGCTTGCCGAGCGTCGGGTTTTCGAGCATATCCCGTCTGAAATGTCCGGTATGGCGGCAGAAGAAACAGTATGGCGTGTATTTGATCCAAACGATAACCACCCCTCCGCTCATAAACTTAAAAAATGGTTCGAACAATTAGTCGAAAATAACAAATTAAAAAAAATACCGGTACCTGAAGATAACAACGTATTAATTGTCTGTAGAAAGCGAAAATCTGAAGCAGGAGATGAATCTGGTGAAACACTTCACGAAACAGCAATATGGCGATGGATATATAGAGATATATGGAAATCTAAATTAATCGGTTTAACGCCGGAAAATGACGATGAAAGTACATTAAAACGCCTGAAGGCTGTGAAAATAATCAATACGAATTACGGCCTTGCATTGGATCCGGAACCACAAATAATCCGCTTCCACAAGGTATATCCTCGTTTAAGAGAATTACGAAAGCAGAATAACGGAAAATGGCCGAGAGTACTCCGGAAAGGGATGCTTGTGCGGCTTCAAAATACATTTAAGAGCAAGCATGATGGTATATGGCGAATAGCATCAGTGAAGGGAACATTACATATCGATTTTATAGCAGTTGACTCAGTTCAAGTAAAAAGTAAAGGTCCAAATGTTTGGCGCGAAGTTTCACTGAAAAGCCTAGGTATCGACAACATAAAAATCTTACCAAAGAAACTCACAGGGCATCCACAGGCATGAAATGTTATGTCTTACCACATCGTCAGCATAAACGCACCTTCATGTTCGCTTAGTTGCAGAGACGGCCAGCTTACATGTAGAACTGAAGAAGGTGAAAAAAGACTTCCATTGGAAGACGTTGCATCAATTGTAATCACCAGTTTCTCTGCATCCATTCACAGCCATCTTATCCTTGAAGCAGCAAGAAACGGTGTTGCATTAATCATTTGTAATGCGTTTAAACCCGCAAGTATAGTCTTACCTGCAAATCGGTCAACAGATACACTTCTGACAAAAGCGACATTAAAACTGCCAAATAGAACGAAGGAAAACCTTTGGCAGAAAACCGTCGATGCCAAATGTTTAAACCAATTACTGCTGGCTGAACGTATTGCCCCAAAAGACAGCAATCTCGAGCAACTGCGCAATGTTGCATTAGGGAAAAAACAACATAAAGAAGCAATTTGCGGAAAATTATTTTGGCAAATATTTGGAAGAAGTTTGGGCTGCAAGCAGTTTACCAGAGATCGCGCAACAGGAGGTTTAAATAGCCTATTGAATTATGGTTATGCGGTCTTACTTTCATCCATTTTACAAAAATTATTCAGTGTCGGACTCGATCCGACATTTGGTATTTCCCACGCAATAAGAGAGCGCAGCACCCCATTAGCTTATGATTTGATGGAGCCATTTAGGCCTTGTGTGGATTGGCGAGTTATCCAATGGATTCGAAATAATGATGAAAACTCTGAATGGAATATTACGAAAGAATTCAGGAAGTGGGTTACAGGCTTCCCTTTGGAACGAGTTGATTACTTGCAGTTCACACTTGAAATCCAAGGTGTAATCGAAGGAGTTATACGAAGCTTCAGAAGGGCTGTTCTTGAAAACAAGGCTCGATTGTATAAACCATGGACACCGACAAATACAAAATGGGCTGGCTGATAGTTTCATTCGATCTTCCGGTAGGCACCAAAAAGCAAAGAAAAATCGCAACTGATTTCCGAAAATATTTGCTCGATGACGGATTTCAAATGCTGCAATTCAGCGTGTATGCAAGATCATGCGTCACATTTGCGCGCCAGGAAACACATATTGATCGAGTTAGAAAACAATTACCATCAGAAGGTAACGTCTGGATCGTTTTCATTACGAGAGCACAATGGGAGAGGGCAACCATCATTCGTGGATCACCGGCTACTATTCAGGAACCTGAAGAAATCCCTGAACAACTCCAGATTTGGTAACATTAAAATAAGCATAAGGGGCATAAAATCAGTGACTTACAATCACCTATTCTACGCCCCCCGGTTTTGGAATCAAGGCAAAGCTGGTATGTCGGGGCGTTCGCGACGGTGCTGATTCTACGCCCCCCGGTTTTGGAATCAAGGCAAAGCTCGGGCGGTATCATGGCCAACGTTTCGGGCATTCTACGCCCCCCGGTTTTGGAATCAAGGCAAAGCGACGGAGGAAACACATGAAAAAAACAAATAATTCTACGCCCCCCGGTTTTGGAATCAAGGCAAAGCCAGTTTGGATTCGGGGTTTTTGCAATCTGGATTCTACGCCCCCCGGTTTTGGAATCAAGGCAAAGCCTCGCGCTGTTGCGCGACGACCAAACAAAAATTCTACGCCCCCCGGTTTTGGAATCAAGGCAAAGCACGGGGGCTGATTGAGTCCGGGTTGCGCCTATTCTACGCCCCCCGGTTTTGGAATCAAGGCAAAGCTGATGAGGTATGAGACCGGCGCCACGCCGAATTCTACGCCCCCCGGTTTTGGAATCAAGGCAAAGCTATGGTCAGCGATGAGGAGACCGGACTCACATTCTACGCCCCCCGGTTTTGGAATCAAGGCAAAGCTCCATATTGTTATTCATATAATGATTAATAATTCTACGCCCCCCGGTTTTGGAATCAAGGCAAAGCTATGGAGTGTTGTAAAGTCTTGTATCAGAGATTCTACGCCCCCCGGTTTTGGAATCAAGGCAAAGCTGCACAGCGAATCACAAGATATGAATCTGGATTCTACGCCCCCCGGTTTTGGAATCAAGGCAAAGCAACTAAAATATTTGCGCCATGCAGCAGAAAATTCTACGCCCCCCGGTTTTGGAATCAAGGCAAAGCACGGAATTCTTTATAATTACTCTCAACTTTATTCTACGCCCCCCGGTTTTGGAATCAAGGCAAAGCCTGGTTATATGACTCGTAGAAAACAGAGAGATTCTACGCCCCCCGGTTTTGGAATCAAGGCAAAGCTGGACGATTTCTTTGTTCCACTTTGAAATATTCTACGCCCCCCGGTTTTGGAATCAAGGCAAAGCGATAGAAGTGAACCCGAAAGTGAACGACGAATTCTACGCCCCCCGGTTTTGGAATCAAGGCAAAGCCGAATCGAACTTGTGCGTATCGAGGTCGATATTCTACGCCCCCCGGTTTTGGAATCAAGGCAAAGCACATATAGCGACATAGCAAAGATGTTCCGCATTCTACGCCCCCCGGTTTTGGAATCAAGGCAAAGCGGCGGGAAGTACGCAGATCATTGTGTCGCGATTCTACGCCCCCCGGTTTTGGAATCAAGGCAAAGCAAGAATTATATCCGCATTCAAATCCAGAAAATTCTACGCCCCCCGGTTTTGGAATCAAGGCAAAGCTCTCCGTGGCCATGAACGATGACGCGCCAAATTCTACGCCCCCCGGTTTTGGAATCAAGGCAAAGCGTTGCCTAGTATATCCCCGCCACAGGGTCATTCAGTTCTAGCTAAGTACCTGGGGTGGTGGTATTTACAGACAAAATCTACGGCAGAAGCGGGACGATGAGCGAAATATCTGATCATAGACGGCATAGAAGATGGGTGTTCTCTGCCTTGCTTGGGGCC
>JAIPKD010000064.1 GCA_021733835.1 Verrucomicrobiota bacterium | reverse complement strand
TGTTCGTGCACATCCTCGTCTTACCTGATAAACGCTTCGGCGTCCAGCGGTAAGACGAGGACTAATTCCCATTACAGCAAAATACAATATGGCTCATTTTTCGTGAGCAGCCCCGGCTCAATTCCGGTGAGCGCTATAGGTCGAGGCCGGGATATCAAGAGGTGAGTGTTGTTTTTTTCGTAAGTTAGGCCATTCGCCGTGTCGAAATCAGGGTATCCAATGCGCGCCGCAGGACGCCGCCCATTCGCGTCCGAGTTTCTCGAGTGCATCCACTTTTTCCGGCATCGTGTCCGCCAGATTGTTCAACTCCGTTCTGTCATCGGCAAGGTTATAGAGTTCCCAATCGCCGTGCTTACCGTTGACGACCAGTTTCCAGTCGCCGTTACGCATGGCACGATTCCAGGAATGTTCCCAGAACAGCGTGCGTGGACGCGTGGTCTTTGAGTTAAAGAACGGTACCAGTGATATGCCGCGGAGTGGTTTAATGTCATGCCCTTTGATTTTATTTGGATATATGGTCCCGGCTAAATCGTAGCATGTTGGCGCGAGGTCGATTATATGTCCTACTTGCGATCGTATTACGCCTTTGCCGCGGATACCGGCCGGCCAGTGGATGATCAACGGAGTTGAGATACCGCCTTCGTGTGTCCAATGTTTATGGAGTCTGAACGGCGTGTTTGATGCGTTCGACCAGCTGCGTCCGTAACTGTGGTACGAGTTGACGGTACCGATCGGGCCGGTCAAGTCCTTGCGAAAGTTGCGTCCGAGCGCTCCGCTCTCGTGACATGCGCCGTTGTCTGAGAGGAAGAAAATCACGGTATTATCCAAGCAATCCATCTGTTTTAAGCGCTGGATCAATCTGCCGATATTCCAGTCCATCCGGTCTATCTGTGCGGCGTAGACGGCCATTTTCCGATCCATTTCCCGGCGTTTCTCTTCGTCCAGTGAATTCCAATCGGCCGCCGCGGGGTCTTGCGGTGAGAGCTTCCACTTCGGATTAATGATTCCCATTTCCAGTTGTTCGGCGTAGCGCTCCTTACGAAGCTGTGCCCAGCCATTCATGTAGTCTCCTTCGTATCGCGCAATATCATCCTCCCACGCGTGCAACGGCCAGTGCGGCGCGTTGTAGGCCAGGTACAAGAAAAACGGCGATTGTTTATCCGCGTTCTCCTCTAGCATTCGTATTGCGTGGTCTGTGAATGCGTCGGTCGTATAGAAGTCATCGCCGTGCGGCGTGATTTCCTTATCATCGATTGCGAAATGACGGTGGAGTCCTTTTCGCTTTGCCTTGCGAATATCGAAGTAATTCATCGCGCCGCTGATAAGGCCGTAGTATGCGTCGAATCCGCGATCGACGGGCCAGACGGGGCGGAACTCGCCTACGTGCCATTTACCGGACATATAGGTGCGGTAGCCGGACGTTTGGAGGACTTCTGCAATAGTCGCGCACTCACGGTTCAGGTATCCCTGGTACGGATTGGGTTTGTCGGTCTTGCCGCCGCGTACCATGTGTCCCATACCGGCTTCGTGTGGGTATAGTCCGGTAAGCAAAGACGCCCTGGTAGGGCAGCAGCGCGCGGCGTTGTAGAATTGTGTAAACCTAAGGCCGTTGGAGGCCAGTGAATCGATGTTCGGCGTGCGGATCTCGCCGCCGAAGCATCCCACGTCCGAGAACCCCATATCATCGGCCATGATGATGACTATATTCGGTCGCGGCGGCGACTCGGCATTTGAATGACTAGCCGGGACGGCTATGAGCAGGCACGAGAGTGAGACAACCATCGTGTTTAAACACCGGCGAATAATTGGGTTTATATCCGACATAACTTCACCTGATTCGAGAATTATTTATATTGATCAATAACATCTTGGCCGGGCCAGGCGGGAGCGCCGCCGTAATATGGGTATTGTTCGAGCTTATCTCCTTTGCCTTGAATCCTGGGATCATCTGTACGCCGAAGTTCCGTAGTCAACACGTCTTTCAAATTGGATTTAATCTCGGCGTAATCCGGATCGGCCGCCACGTTATTCGTCTGATACGGATCGTGTTTTAAGTCGTACAACTCCTCGCCCGGTCTTTTGGAAAAGGCAAGCGCGTATAGCGGTTTTATTTTCGGATCGAGTCTATGCGCCCACATGAAGAATTTCGTGGGGCCGTTATCGCAGTCGCTCAACCATGCATTGTCCTTGTACGCTTTTTTGAAGTCCGGTGTTCCCGACGGCCAGCGTTGGGGTATGAAATTACGGATATATAGAAAATCCCGGGATCGAACGGCGCGCATCGGGTATCCGCCGCTAATCGGGTCTTCTTGTGATACGGTATGGCGTTCGCGTCCGAAGAAGACATATTTTCGGGATTCATCGACGACGCCTTCTTTGTTTGACGTAAGAATACCGAGGAGGCTTTGGCCGGTCATGATTTCCAACGGTTCCATGCCGGCGGCTTCGAGAAACGTGGGCGCCAGGTCGGTCAGACTGACAAGGTCATTTACCACGCGGTCGCCGGGTATATTTTGCGGCCAGCGGATTGCGAGGGGTACGCGGGCGCCGCTGTCGTACAGTTGCGTTTTGCAACGGGGGAAGGGCATGCCGTGGTCGCCGCTGACAACGACCAGTGTATTATCCAGCTCGTCTATTTCTTCGAGGGCGGTGAGGAGGCGCGCTACGTCGTTATCGAAGCGCTGAACCTCGGCGTAGTAATCTGCTATATCCTCGCGAACAGCCGGTGAGTCGGGGAAGTATGGAGGGACTATTACGGAATCGGGATTGATCCCCATCTGTTGTTTTAGTTTGGGATTATATCCGCGATGCGGATCGTGACTGCCGAACCAGAAGCAGAAGGGTTGTCCGTCCGGGCGATCCTTCAAAAATTGTTCGAAACTATTGAACCTCGGGCCGGCCGGATTTTGGTCGCGTCCGCCGTCGGCAATCCTGCCGGGACCCCAGCCTTTGCGAGTGTAACCGACGAAATAACCTGCGTCCGCCAAAAGCTCGGTATAGACGGGTATTTCCTTATCCAGAGACGACCAAAGATTAGCGCCTTCGTCCAGTCGCCAGAAGTGTTGACCGGTGAGCACTGCGCCGCGGCTTGGAGTGCATGATGGTGAAGATATAAATGCTTGTGTGAAGAGGACGCCTTCTTTTGCCAGTCTGTCGAATGCCGGCGTTTGAACCGTTTGGTCTCCGTATACGCCCGCGTGCGGCCATCCCCAGTCATCGGCAAACGCAAAAAGGATGTTCGGTTTCTTTTCGGTCGTTGCCGCGTATATATTTAAATTGAGCAGCAGCGTGAATGCGCAAGCTGTCGTGAATAGTGTAGTAAGCCTTCGCCGGTTCATGATAATTTCCTCGGTTAATTGGTTAACGAGTCATTCTTATATCGGTGAGAGTACCTAAGTATTCGAATTCGGTACAGTAGAAAACATCGTGTGTTTCCCGAATTCCTAAAAGGTCTCATGCATCCGGAGGTAATGGTAGAGGTGTTGTTGCGCGTAGCCTGCGTAGGGGGCGAAGTATGATTCGGCGAATCCCCGCAGTTTCTTCCTGGGTGTCTTTTTGTTGTCAAAGTAATATTTAACAAGGCCGCGGTATATCCACGTATCGATAGGAAATGCGTTATTAAATCCGAGCGCGAACAGCAGGACGCAGGCAGAAATCTTGGGGCCGACGCCGGGCAGTTCGAGCAGTTTGTTTTCGGCTTCACGGAGCTCGAGGTGCCGGAGCGAGTTTAGTTTAAGTCTGCCGGAAGCCACGATGCGCGAGGTTTCAAGCAGGTACGGCGCGCGGAAACCGAGTTTGCAGGCGCGCAGTTCCGATTCATCGAGCGCGGCCAATTTATCCGGCGCCGGGAACGCGAAGGCGGGGGTGCTGCCACGGGGGACTGCGACGGGGTCGCCGAACCTTCTACAGAGTTCGGAGATGATCTGTTTAATTTGCGTGATCTGTTTGTTGGATGAGATTATGAACGAGGCCAGGCATTCCCAGGGTGGTTGACGCAGTATACGCAGGCCGTGGTAGCTGCTCGTCGCCTTATTCAGGAGGTTGTCTTTTGGGAATTCGGCTAGGATAGCCGGCGGATCGGTGTCCAGGGCGAGGTAATTTTTGATGCCCCGCCATTGCGGCGGTTCGGCTATGGCGCGGGCCGTGATTCCGGCGGCGTTTTTTTCGAGGCTCACCCAGGTTTTGTCGATGACGCCTTCCCATGCGTTGCCCTGCAATCGCCAACGGAACGCTTGTCCCGAGTCGAGTGTGGCGTCGAGGTTATAGTCGCGTACGCGCCAGGTGCGGGATTGGATTCCGGCGTTGTTATTCTGTGTGGTCACCGCAGGTTTCGACAGGCGAAGATTTGGAGGGTGTGAAAGAGGCGATTACGATATTCGACTTCGAAGAGGCCGAGGTTTTCGACCGACTCGAACTCATCCTTGATTCTCTGCGGCGGCGGTTCTTCGGAGGCTGTTTGCCGCACATAGAGGGCGTTTTGTCCTGTTCGATTTTCATAACCCGGCCGGAAGTAGAATTGGTTGTCCGGTTCATCCGAGGATTCGCAGAAGACCAGCGGGTCATCTTTGATTCGGCTCTTGGCTTTGGGGATGTAGAACGAGAGGATGCCGGTTGTGCCGTAGTGATCGCCTATGATGAATGTGGGTATGCCTTCTTTAGCGAGTTTATCGCGCTGGTTTTTCACCAGCTCGGCGGTGTTCGACCAGGATCGTACCCGGCGCAGGGGGTCGGTGTCCGCCGGCAGGTTTCGTCCGGCGATTTTACCGATCAGATTGGTATCGTGCATAAGTGTGACGGCGACCAAGCCGAGGCCGAGGCTGGCCGTGAGCAGGCGCTTTGTCCATGTGCGGAGTCGTGAGCTGGGTTTTGAATTTCGGTACTCAAGGTCGAAGTAGACCGTGGCTAAGATGAAAAGTGGAATGACGGCCGGTGCGATCCAGTTTGGGAGAACACGCGACCCGAGAGAAAAGAGCCAGTAACCGAAAAAGACGGGGGCGCCCATGCAAAACCAATATAATAGTAAGCGGTTGTGTTTGTATTTCTTCCAGAACGCGAACGCTGCAAACGTGATGGCCAAGAAGAAAAACGGGTTAAGCACAACGGCTTCGCTGCCGATGAATTCCCAAAAATAACGGAGCGAGAATTGCCATGATTCGTCAAGGACGCCGCGTTCGCCCAGGTGGGTGACGGTTGCCCAGTCGTGCCGGTAATTCCAAATAATGACCGGTAATGTGCCGAGGGCGAGTAACAGCAGGGCGAGGTATGGCCCGGGTTTTTTCAACTGTGCTCGGGCCGGCTTATGTAGGGCGAAAAACAATGCGAAGGAAATCAATTGTGCCAGTGCGATGTATTTACTGAGAAAACCGAGGCCCAACCAAAGGCCGGTTAGGAGCCAATGCGCCGTCGAGTCGTTTTTGACGGCGTAGTAGCCGCTTATACAGGCGGCCAACCAAAACAAAACGGACAACGAATCGATAGTCATCAGGATCGAGCCGGCCGCGAGCAAGGGTGTGGCCGAGGCGCAGAGTACGACCCAGAACCCCGTTCTTCCGTTGACTTCACGGCGCAGGAATCCGAGGATCATGAGAGAGATGGCCGCCGCGACCAGCGGCGAGAAGAAACGGATGCCGAATTCGGTATCGCCCCAGAGGCTGGTTCCGGCTAGCTGGGTGTAGGCGATCATCGGGGGATTGCTGTAATAGGATATCGCGGGATGCTTGGAACATACCCAGTGATACGCTTCGTCCTCGCTCAATTCGATCTTGTCGGCGCCGATATATGCAAGCCGGAACAAGAGCGCGCATCCGATCAGGAGGTATCCGAGTCTGCGCCAGTGGGAATCGGTTTTTTTGAGGTTTAGCTCTGAGATTTCGGCTTGGTCGTCTTCCGGTGTGGTAGCCTGCTTGTCGGGAATGGACGAGGCGCAGACGCCGGCTGGTACGAGTGCGGGAGACTTGCGCCACCAGATGGGAAACCATTTTTGTCCGAGCCATATCCATATTTGTTCGATAAACATTGCGCCGAGAAAGGCGTAAGTGCAGCCGATCAGCGCTCCGGCAATGACGTCGCTGGGATAGTGTACGCCGTTGTACACGCGCGAGAAACCGACGAGTGCCGCTATCGGGAGCATGAAGAGGATCGATCTACGGTAGTAAATGAACAGCAATATCATTGCCGCGAACCAGTTCCCGGCGTGTGCCGAGGGCATACTGGGGCCTTGAGGGTCTTCGACTAGGAGCCTGACATTCTCGAGGTCGACAAACGGCCTGGGCCGGTCTATGAGATGTTTTAGATTGTCTAAGATCAAGTCGTAGCCCAGCGGCAGGATCAGAAGGCACATGAAGACGCAGAGCCGAGTCCTGGTAGAACCTTTCCAGAGCGCGAGTACGGTTATAATAATGAGCGCTGGGACAAAGAAGCCGTTCCCGCTCAAGAACGGCATTATTATGTCGAGGAACGGATTGACCATCGACTCGTTGATTAACCGGAATATATCGCGGTCGAGACTAATCAGGTCTTCCATAACCGTTTAGTGGAAAAGGCGGATTAGAAAGTTATTAGCGAGCGCACCGGCAAGCCCTGCAATTTTTCACGCCCCTTGAGGAATGCGAGTTCTATCAGGAAGGTGACTTGAACGATTTCCGCGTCGAACTTTCTTATCAGCGCGGCGGTTGCCGCGGCTGTACCGCCCGTTGCCAGCAGGTCGTCCATGAGCACGACGCGACTGCCCGGACGAATGGCGTCTGTGTGGATGCAGACGGAATTTGAGCCATATTCCAGGTCGTAGCTTTCCTCGTAGGTGTCGTATGGGAGTTTGCCCGGTTTTCTGACCGGAATGAATCCGGCGCCGAGTTTCAAAGCGGCGGCGGCGGAGAAGATGAAGCCGCGTGCTTCTACGCCGACGAAGTAGTCTATCTCGCCCTGTTTGAAGTCATTTGTCAACAGCTCGAGTGCGTCGGCGAATAGTTGTGGATCGGCAAGGACGGGTGTGATGTCCTTGAACTGGATACCGGGTTTGGGGAAGTCGGGGATATTCCGGATGGCGCTTGTGAGGTTGTCGATTTTGGTTTGATTGGGATTCATTGTTTTTCCTTTGTTGCTGTTTACTTGCTGCGATTATCGAGAGAATTATGTGTGACTTGTTATTGATTCAGAACAATAGTTCCGGTCTTTGGTTTGTGATTATTTTTTCTGGGCCTCGAGTTTTTGGATCATCTTACGCAGTTTGATTAGGGCGATGTTTTGGATTTGTCTGACCCTTTCGCGTGTGACGCCGAATTTTTCTCCGACCTCCTCGAGCGTTTTTTCGGGGCCGCCGTCCAGGCCGAAGCGGTATTGCAGGATGGTTGCCTCGCGAGGGTCGAGGGTCTTGATCATTTCCTGGAGCATTTTATAGACCGTTTTATCCTCCAGTTGTTTGTACGGCGAGTGCGCATTTTCGTCGCTTACGATCTCCGAAAAGTTATTGGATTCGTCCTCGCCTATGGGTGCGTCCAGTGAGGCGGGCCTGATTGCGGCCGTTCTGAGCTGTGAGACGCGCATGGGGGTCATTCCGGTCTCTTCGCCCAGCTCTTCATCGGTCGGTTCGCGGCCGAGTTCTTCCTGCATGCGCAAGGCGGTGCGGCGCATTTTCGATATTTTATCTACGAGATGAACGGGGAGCCTGATGGTTTTCGACTGGTTTGCGAGGGCGCGTTTGATGGATTGCTTGATCCACCATGCGCCGTAGGTGGAGAGTTTTCCGCCTTTGGAGGGATCGAACCTTTCGACGGCTTTCATGAGGCCGATGTTGCCTTCGCTGATCAAGTCCAAAAGCGGCAGGCCGAGGCCTTCGTAGTCGTGGGCGATTTTGACGACGAGCCGCAGGTTGGCCTTGATCATCTTTTCGCGCGCTTCTTTATCGCCTTTCTTGATCTTGGCGGCCAGTTCGATTTCTTCCTTGGGCGTGAGGAGTTTGACTTGTCCGATTTCGCGCAGGTAGAGTTTTATGGCGGTATCCTTATCGTATGAGGAGCGCTGGGACTCCTTGTGTTCGTCCATTTCGTCCTGGCGCGGCACGGACGTCTCGGCGCGGAACTCCTGTTCGATTTCTTCGAGGTCTTCCTTATCCGGCTCGTCTTTTATGGCGTCATCAGTTTCTGCGGGTATAGGCAACACCTCTTCGGGCTCGACCGTTTTCGGCTTCTTCGCCTTTTTCTTCGACTGCGGCCGTGATTTTTTCGGTTCATCGACCTTCAGTTTATTTTTTTTCGTTTTCGCGGCTTTTTTTGTCGGCATATTTACTAATTATGATCATGTTGTGCATGATTTGGTTCAAGAAAAAATGAATTTAGATTATCGGCGCCGAAAAGATTTTTTTTGGTGTCGTGGATGTGTAGATTTAGTCGGGAAGCCATATGCGGCTGAAGACGGCGGGAGCCGGGTTGCTGGAATGATGATATGGAAATGAGAATAATGAGCTGTCGTGAGCGGTTTTTAAATGCCTGCGAATGTAATTCTGTGGATCGTCCGCCGGTCTGGTTGATGCGGCAGGCGGGGCGCGCGTTGCCGGAATACAGGGAATTGCGGAAGAGGTATGATTTTTTGGAGTTGGTAAAGACTCCGGAACTGGCGGCCGAGGTAACACTTCAGCCGGTAGAGAGGTTTGGTTTCGACGCGGCGATCCTGTTCAGTGATATATTGACCGTACCGGACGCGCTGGGGCAGGGGTACAGGTTTAGGGACGGCGGCGGGATACAAATGGATTCCAGTATCGGCTCGGCGCGTGATGTGTCGGCATTGAAATGGTCCGGTGTCGCCGAGCGCGCGGATTATGTTTTGTCGGCGCTGCGGCTGATTCGTGCGCGGCTTGGCGGTGACAGGGCGCTTATAGGGTTTGCGGGTTCGCCGTGGACGCTTGCTAATTTCATGGTTGAAGGCGGGAGTTCGAGCGGTTTCGTGAAGGCGAAGACTTGGGCGGCGTCCGAGCGCACAGTTTTTTTTGAGTTTCTGGAGGCGCTTTCGGATGCTACGATAGAGTACTTGAAGATGCAGATATCGGCCGGTGTGGACGCGGTTCAAATCTTTGATTCATTGGCGTATTTGCTTTCGCCGGGCGAATATTTCGAAATCTCCGGGAAGTGGATAAAGAGGATTATCGACAGTATTCGGGGCAGCGTGCCGGTGATAGTTTTTCATAGGGGCGGGTTGCCGGATATAGAGACTATTGTATCCACGGGCGCGGATGTATTGAGCGTAGATTGGACGGTATCGCTCGAGGTGATGAGGCGTGTTTTACCTGCGGATATTTCTATCCAGGGTAATATGAATCCCGGCGTCCTCGAGACGCATTCTCCGGAGCAGGTAGCGTCCGAGACGAGGCGGATTCTAAATGAAATGAACGGACGACGCGGGTATGTTTTTAATTTGGGGCACGGACTAAAACCGTCGTCGCGGATTGAAAATATAGCCAAGATGTTGGAGACTATACGCGGATTTGCATGGGAAAATTAAATGTAGATATTAATCTGGTTAAGAAATACAACGTGCCGGGGCCGCGCTACACCTCGTATCCGCCGGCGACGCGGTTCAGCACCGATATGTCGTGGCGTGACATCAAGGGGGAGGTGGAACGGAACAATCTTCCCGGGCGCGATGTTTCCCTGTACTTTCATATACCGTTTTGTCGCTCGCTGTGCTGGTTTTGCGGTTGTAATTCGGTGATTACATTGAAAGAGGAAGAAGGCGAAAAATACGTCGGTTACCTTATCAGGGAGATGGACATGATGATGCCGTTCATTGACGCGCGGCGGCGTGTGGTTCAAGTCCATCTCGGCGGGGGGACGCCGACATTCCTGGAGCCGGAACAGATACGCCGTTTGGGGGTGGCAGTGCGAGAACGCTTTAACATTGCGGGCGACGTCGAAGCCGGTGTTGAGATCGATCCGCGGGGTGTGACTCGAGAGCACTTGAGGGCGTTGCGCGAGGCGGGGTTCAACAGGATATCAATGGGTATCCAGGATCACAATCCCGAGGTACAGGCTGCCGTACACCGGGTTCAACCGCGTGAATTGAACCGGAAGGTGGTTGATTGGATAAGCGAAGAAGGGTTCGGTTCGTTGAATATAGATTTAATGTACGGGTTGCCGTTGCAGACGGTGGAGTCTTTCCATGAGACGCTGGAGGAGGTTCTCGAGTTTGATCCCGACAGGTTTGCCGTATTCAATTATGCGCATGTGCCGTGGATGAAGCCCGTACAACGTATTCTCGACAAGCGCGGACAATTGCCGTCGCCGGAGACGAAACTTACCATATTGAAGCATACAGTGGAGAGGCTGACCGCCGGTGGCTATGTATATATTGGCATGGATCATTTTGCTAAGGCCGATGACGAGCTGGTGGTAGCGCAAAGGAACAAGACGCTGCAAAGAAATTTTCAGGGCTACAGCACACGCGGCGGCGTGGATATTTACGCTTTCGGTATGACGTCGATCTCGCAGACACAGGACGTGTATTGGCAGAATGTAAAGGAGCTGGATGCTTATTACTCAGCAATAAACGAGGGGCATTCGCCGCAATGGAAAGGTTATATCGTGACGCCGGAGGATAAGACCAGGCGGACGGTCATAATGGAGATTATGTGTAATCTATCGTTGGATTACCGTGCGATGTCGGAAAAATTGGGCATGGATTTCAAGGCGGAATTCGCCGAGGGATTAGCGGCGCTCAAGGGAATGGAATCGGATGGACTTGTCGTGTTCGGTGACGACGGATTCGAAATTACCGATGTCGGCCGGTTGCTGATCAGGAACGTAGCGATGTGTTTTGACGCATATTTGCCGAAGGACAAGGAACGCAGGTTTTCGAGGACTATATGAGAACAGTCGGAGTAATCGGAGCGGGAATTACCGGATTGACGGCGGCGTTCAGGTTGAGCCGCATGGGCGTACCCGTCAGTGTCTACGAGGCCTCAGGGCGCGCAGGCGGCGTCATTCAATCCGCCGGCGAGGACGGGTTTCTCGCCGAGTTCGGGCCCAACACGCTTCTCGAGATTTCACCGAAGATAAACGAAGTTATTCGTGATGCCGGCCTCTCGCCGCGGATGATGTATTCCGATGATTACGCGGAGAATAGATACCTGGTGAGGTACGGTAGGCCGATTGCCATGCCGTCTTCATTCGGCGGTTTTCTAAAGACTGATCTATTTTCCGCAAAGACGAAATTAAGTCTATTCAAAGAGCCGTTTAAGCGCAGATGGGATAATGCGCATGAGGAGAACCTGGCTGAATTTGTGTTGCGCCGGCTTACGCGTGAGTTCCTTGATTACGCGATTGATCCGTTGGTGGCGGGTGTTTACGCCGGCGATCCGTTCCGGTTGTCGGTTAAACACGGATTCAAGAAACTCTACGAACTCGAGCAGAAATACGGGTCTCTTATCAAAGGCCAAATACTGGGCGCACGCGAGCGGAAGAGACGCGCCGAGGTGTCCAAGCAGGAGGCGAAGAAGATTTCGTTTGATGAAGGATTGCAGGTGCTGCCCGAGGGATTGGCAACGGCCCTTGGTGATAAGATGCGGTTCGGCATGAAACTGGAACGGATCGAGCGTGTCGATGGGAGATGGCGCCTGACGTTTTCCGGTGATGAGGGCGAAACCGATATCGAGCATGACGCACTGCTCCTTGCCATACCGGCTTATCGTATCGCCGAATTGGAGCTTGCGGGTTGTGAACGTACGTGTTTCAGCGAGTTCGGCGATATAATATATCCGCCTGTGGCCAGTGTGGTTATTGGCCTGAGACGGGATGAGGTGAAACATCCGCTCGACGGTTTTGGGATGCTGATACCGAAGGTCGAGAATTTCTCTATACTGGGCACGCTTTTTTCGTCCTCATTATTCCCGGACCGTGCTCCGAAGGGGTGTGTTACGTTGACCAGTTACGTCGGCGGCATGCGGAATCCCGAGTTGGCGCTGCGTCCGGCCGCCGAGCTGGTCGAAAAGACAATGCACGATCTGCGGATTCTCCTCGGTGCGAGTGGGCGGCCCGTGTTTCAAAACGTGGTACTTTACGAAAAGGCCATTCCGCAGTACGTGGTCGGTTACGGAAAATACAAGGAAATGATGGATTCAATCGAGAACCAATGTCCGGGCCTGTTTTTTGCGGGGCATTACAGGGACGGCATCGCGCTGAGCGATTCGTTGATCTCGGGATATGATATAGCGGAGCGTATCGGCGAGTTTACGGGCGGGGCATCCGGAGCGAAAAGTCAAAGCGCCGTTAATACGGAAAATAAACATGAGTAAAGGTGTCTTGCTGGTGAACGTCGGTTCGCCTGCGTCGACTTCGATACGGGATGTGCGCCGGTATCTTCGCGAGTTTTTGATGGACCCGTATGTCCTGGATGCGCCTTACCCTGTGCGATTCATGATCGTTAATCTGATTATCGCGCCTTTCCGTTCGAAGAAATCCGCGCGCGCATATAGACGAATTTGGCGCGAGGACGGTTCGCCGCTCATTGCTTTAAGCAGGGCATTGGCTGAGTCGGTGCAAGAGCGTGTATCCATCCCCGTCCGATTCGCCATGCGCTATGGCGAGCCGTCGATCGAGTCGGTTATCGGCGGTCTGCGCGAACTCGGGGTGCGGGAATTGCTACTTATACCATTGTATCCGCAATACGCGATGTCGACCCGGCAAACGACCATTGAAAAGGTCAAGTCGGTGTTGGGACGGATGAACGACGAGATGCGCCTGACCGTTAAACGTCCGTTTTTCGATGATGCGGCATACATGAATTCGTTGATTTCAAGTGCACGGCCTGCGCTGACTGAGGGATTCGATCATCTGTTATTTAGTTTTCATGGCCTGCCCGAGAGGCATGTGCGAAAGACCGATCCGACCGGCAACCATTGTCTGAGTTCCGATGACTGCTGTGATAATCCGGGGGCCGCCCTTGAGACATGTTATCGGGCGCAGAGCCTGGCTATGGTGAAAACATTCGCGCGCGTCACCGGGATAGAGGGTTCTCGGATTTCATACGCTTTTCAGTCCAGGCTCGGAAAAGGCGAGTGGCTTAAGCCGTATTTGAACGATGAATTGTTGCGTCTTTCCGGGCGTGGCGTAAAGGACTTGGCGGTGATCTGCCCTTCGTTCGTATCCGATTGTCTGGAGACGCTGGAAGAGGTGGGGGACGGCGCACGTGAAAAATTTCTTAGCAGCGGCGGCCGACGGTTCACCTTGATTCCATGCCTAAACGATCATCCGCACTGGATCAACACGGTCGCAGGGTGGATAAAGGATTGGAATTGAATGCTATTGCCTAAAAGGCATGAGCTTTCGAAAACACATGGTCGAAATAGAAATTTCCTTCCGTGAGCGTAAGCGATGAACCGTGAGTGGGGAGCGGTTCAAAACTGTAAAGGTGATTGTTTAACCGCGAAAATCATCCCGAATATATTTTTAAGGAACCCAGGCCGTTCCTGTTCGGCATAATTTTCCCTGTGCATTAGTGCAGTAATATTTTATGCGATAATGTTTGATCAAAAGGAAAAATTATGATAAAGAATTCATTAATTAATGGGGTCGGATAAGCCGAACTGAACACGATGTATTAGCTTAGGTAATAATTTTAATTCAGCTCGCTTATTAAATTGACTTTTTATGAAGTGTTGTCGAAGGTTTAGCCGTAAATGAAATAAATCACCAAAATCTCATGAAATTAACAAATAGTCGCCTCGGTGGTTTTTTGTGCGCCGTGTTCAGTGTTATGACCGGCCTCTCGCTCCAATCCGCGGAGCCCCCGTATTCAACGGATTTTGAAAGTGGTATGGGACCCGAATGGGCCGTGGACAGAGTGGATGAATCGACGACAAACGTCTTCACAAAGTTCAGCGGCCGTTTCGGCAACGATAGCCAGACTATCACTATCTCCAATCTGGTGGTCGGCGAGGGCTATGCCGTTTTATTTGATCTATACATAATTGATTCATGGGACGGCGGTGGCGATCAATTTGAGGTACTTGTAGATGGATCGCAAGTGTTCAGAGAGAGCTTTGCCAATGTAAACGAGAACCAGACGTATCCGGTGGAACCTGATGAAGGGGGCGAAGACATGGGATTCTCGGGGTATGGAGACTCGATATATCGGAATGTCGAGGTCATATTCTCCGCCTCGAATTCAGTATCCGAAATCGCGTTTCAGGGGGTCGGATTGCAGAGTATCAATGACGAGTCCTGGGGTATTGACAATGTGGAGGTGATATCTTCATCCGATTTGCCGCCGACGGAGATTTACCAAACGACCTTGCCGGCGGAGGATGCGACCAATGCGGTGGCGATCGACGGGTTCCGAATTCAGGCAACACGTAATTTAAATCCTGAATCCGCGACAAACGCCGCCAATTACGGTTTGCGCTCAGCAGGTGTGAACGGCGTTTTTGACGATGGCGACGATGTTGTTTATACCTTATCGCCTAGCCTGATGAGCGAGCGCTCCGTCGAATTTACCTTCGACAACGCGCCGTTGCAACCGGGCGAGTATCGTTTTTTGACTAAAGAGGGCCTCATTGATTCAGGGGGAAACGCGGTTACGATTTTGTCATATAAATTCGGCATTGAAGCTCCGGAATTGGGTTATATCGAGGATACCTCGAACGATATATTGGAGGACGCCACCGAGTTATCATTGACCGAATCACCTGCTGCGAGTGGGTTTTTAAGTGGTTTTGGTATTGGTACGTTTTCGGATTCCGATGATGTTGATTACTGGCGGTTTTCCGCCGAGGCCGGTGATCGCTTGACCGTCAGACTGGAAGCCGACCGGAATGGGATTTACCCGCGTCTTTTCCTGCAAAACGCCGCCGGCTCGAATCAGTCCACGCAGTATGGGAGCAGTGATGGAACGGTACAATTGCAGAACTTCAAAATCCCCAGTCCGGGTGATTATTACCTTAGGCTGTTTCCAAACAGCGGCTCGGCAGGTTATAAAGTGCGTTTGGATGTATCGCGCGGTCCGCAACTCGAGGTGGAGTCAAATAACTCGAGGTCCGATGCGAATCCGCTGACCCTGACGGCATCACCCGGATCACTGCAGGCGCTTGTAGGTGGTGCGTTGATTGCATCCGATTCTGCAGGCGATTACTATTCCATTAAAACCTTAAATACCGGCAATGCCATCAGCGTCGATTCATCGTTTCCCGCCGGAAGTACCGTCACAGGCAGTAACCTTATACTTAGTATTGAACGTGAAGGCGGCGATAGCGGAACAGGCTTGATAACAAACAATACCGGCACCCTGAATTTCACCGTTGATACCGACGACGTCTATTTCGTGCGCGTCCAAAGCACGAACCGGCAAATCCGCGCTCAATATTTGCTAAATGTAAATATCACCGACGGCGTCCCACCTGAAATACAATCCGTAAGCCTGCCTGAACAGGATACGACAAGTTCGAACGTAATCGACCGGTTCACCTTGAATTTCAGCGAGGACATGGCGGCGGATAGTATGACCAATGCGTCGAACTACGAGCTGAGAGCGGCCGGAGAGGACGGGCAGTATGATACGGCCGATGACGTAGAGTACGCGTTGGAATCCAGCGGATATAGCTCTGGATTAACGATGCAGGTAATGGTGGTCGACGGGCCGCTGCAGCCGGGTGAGTATCGGTTTATAGCTGGCGTGGGATTGGAGGATCGCGCCGGCAATGCGATGGCCCAGGAGTATGAGCGGCGGTTTATAA
>JAIPKD010000063.1 GCA_021733835.1 Verrucomicrobiota bacterium | reverse complement strand
ATAGTGCGGTCTTGGCCGCCGTACCGCCGGCGTTTCGAGTGCCGGTGATATTCGATACGGAGTCCGCGGGTAACGTCTTGGCGGAGATAAAGGTTTCGATAATCAGTAACAGCGCCGCCAGTGACAATGGCCAGAAGTATTGTTCACGCGGGACCTCGAGGGCATTGCCTGTCATGGTTGATTCGCCGGTCTTGAGCGGATTAAGGCCGCGAAGTAATGGATCGAGACCTCGCGTGTTAAGCGTATACATACTGTTGGGGCTTTCGGCGGATAGATAGAATCCATCCGCAATATTGGCAATGCGTTCGAGGATATCCCTGTTTAACTTGGATTTGACCACGTTCCCGTTCGCGTCCTTGAGGAACTCGGGCGTCCCGTTTCTGTTATTCATGATTATCAACTCGCCGTTGGGTGTTCCAACGCCGACCGTAAAAATGCGGGCGCCTTTGTTTGCGGCGATTCGCGCGGCTTCAAGGGCGCCTTTTTCGTGGTCTTCTCCGTCCGTGAATAAGATGATTACTTTTGAATTGGGCGAGTCTTCCTCAAACGCGGTGATTGCGGTATTAATGGCCGCGGCCAGGGTGGTGCCGGACGAGGGGAGTATTTCGGTATCTAGGATGTCGATGTTTTCGATGAATGCCGATGTATCAAGGGTAAGGGGGCATTGAACAAACGCATCGCCTGCAAATGGAATGAGGGCGAATCTGTCGCCGCGGCGTTGTCTGACGAGGTCGAGCACGGCCATTTTCGCGCGTTCAAGCCGGTTCGGATTGGAGTCCTGCGCCAGCATGCTCTTTGACGTGTCAAAGGCGATAGCGATATCCAGTCCGGAGTCCACTATATCTCGCCGGGTGACCCCCCATTGCGGCCTGGCTAAGGCGACGAGGATGCAGCCTGCCGCGATGACGAGGAGTACGGCCTTGAGTTTCTGACGCTTTTTCGACACACCGAGGGTGAGGTGTCCGAGCAAACGCGAACGCACGAATTGGCGGATCAGCTTTTTCTTATGGTACCATGCCCAAATGCTGAACAGTACTAATCCCAACAGCACCACAACGCCCAACCAAAGCATTTGGATATTCGCGAATTTCATAATTGTCTTATGTTACTCCGACGGAATTTCTTAAGGTAACTTCCTCCATATCGTGTTGGCGAGGATGATTTCAAGCAGTAATAGTACCAGCGCGGGCAATGCCGCCCATTGAAATACATCGGTTCGCCGGCGGAATTTGTCCAGATCGAACTCCGTTTTTTCGAGCGAGTCTATTTCATTGTAAATACTTTGCAACCTACGTGTGTTATCCGCGCGGTAATAATTGGCGCTTGTACGCGCGGCGATTTTTTTGAGTGTTTTCTCGTCGATATCGACTTCGACCGGTACGTAGACGATACGGCCGAAGGCGTTTTTTCTCGGGTACGGCGCAACGCCGCGGGTGCCGACGCCGATTGTGTAGACTTTGGTTCTTAATGCGGCGGCGGCTTCGGCGGCGGTGAGCGGGGGGACATTGCCCGTGTTGTTTTGTCCGTCTGTCATTAAGATAACAATCCTGCTTTTGGAATCCGATTCACGGAGGCGATTGAGTGCCGCCGTGATAGCCGAGCCGATAGCGGTACCGTCTTCGGTGATTACATCAAGTGAGAGTCTATTCAGGTTGTTAACGAGGAATTCGTGGTCCAGTGTGAGCGGACAAGCGACATAGGCCTTGCCGGCGAAGGCCACTAAGCCGATGCGGTCGGCGCGGCGTTGCTCGATAAAATCGCGGATCACGTTCTTTGCGACCTCGATTCGGTTGGCGCGGCGTCCGCCTATTTCAAAGTCTTCTGAGGCCATTGTCCCCGAGCAGTCTATGGCAATTATGATATCCACGCCGCTGGCCTTCAGGGGGACATGTTTATCGAGTATCTGTGGACGCGCAAGCGCGACTATCAGGAACGCCAGAACAAACCACCGCAGCTTCGGGAGAATACGCCCTGCAGTCGAGCGGCGAAGTCCGGCGAAGCTCCTGACCAGGAAAGTCGACGAGTATAGAAATGCCGGCTCTTTGCCGTGCCTGCCCTTGAGCCAGGCAAGCACCGGTAAGAGTGCGAGCAGTAATAGAACATATGGATACGCGAACGTCATATTCGTTCTTGCACGGGTGTGTCTTGATTCACTGATTGATCGCCTGCATTGGATTTAACCGCCGGCCTTGTTTGATTTATAAACCGGCACGCGGTTTCGAATATGGATTCCAGCTCGATGCGCGGCGGTTCGTATTTGGCGAACTTGACCATATCACAGCTTTGCAGGAAGTCCGACAGATACTCTTTTTGCGGGGCATCGAGTAATTCGGATACCTGGAGTTCGTCCAGGAATTCCTCGGTTGTCCTTTGCGGCGCGTGGAATTCGAAGCGCTTTTCCATATATTGTCTTATAATGTCGGCAACGCGTGCGCAAAAAATGTATGGACTATCCATGAATTTCCGCTGTGCTTCCAATTCGTGTAGTGCGGCGATGTGTAAGGGGATATCGGTGCCGGATGCGCTGACTTGCCGTTCAGTCTTCCTGAGCTTGACCAATATGATCCAAACAAGAACCAAAGTTATAAACAGTATCGGGATAAGGATCCAAAACGGGAAATCATTTATAGGCTCGGGCGGTTTAATTCCGCGTATATCATTGCTGGTAACGGCGGTGGATAGGTTCGAGGATTGAATTTGTGAAAGGAGCCCTACGTTCATAAGCGGCGTCTGCGTTTTTCTCGCGTTTCGAAGAATTGTGATAGGACGGCGATATACGGTGTATCGGTCTGCAGCTGAACTACGTCGATGCCGTCGATGCCCATGAGCCTCTTGAATTCCTTGTGAGCGCGGTTGCGGCTCGCGTTGAATCCGCGCCGTTTGTGCTCGTCGTTTGTGTTGATTTCGACTACTTCGCCGGTTTCGGCGTCCTTAAGGATAATTCGCCCGAGGGCGGGGAGCTCCCATTCCAGCTTGTCGGTGATATGCACGACAACCATGTCATGGCGGCGGTTTGCGCGCTTGAGGTTATTGAACGAGAGGTGCGCCAAGGAGGTGTCCGAAGAGACGGGGAACACGTTCCCGGTGGCGGCGGTCGATTTGGTATCGACGCGGTTGACCAGGAAGTCGGATATTACGACTGCAATCGCCGAACGTGAGAGAACACGCATCATAAATTCTATAGCCGCATTGAGGTTCGTACCGGTTTGTTCCGGTTCGAAGTACAGGATTTCCCTGATCACGCGCAGTACGTGGCGCCTCCCTTTCGCGGGCGGCACGAATTTTTCGACTTTATCGGTGAAAAGAACCAGTCCGACCTTATCATTGTTGCGTATGGCGGAGAAGGCGAGTACGGATGCGAGTTCGGCGGCGAGTTCGCGCTTTGTTTGTTCGCCCGAGCCGAACTTGCCTGAGCTACTCATATCGACAAGGAGCACGAGGGTGAGTTCGCGTTCTTCGGTGAATTTTTTTACGAACGGATGGTTCATCCGCGCAGTGACATTCCAGTCGATCGCCCGTACGTCGTCGCCCGGGAAATATTCGCGAACCTCCTCGAAATCCATCCCTTGGCCTTTGAAGACGCTGTGGTAGCGGCCTGCGAAGGCTTCATTGACGAACCGGCTGGTTTTGATCTCGATTTGCCGGATTTTTTTGATCAAGTTACGCGGTATCATGTGGTTGCCGGTATTTCTCTTTTTTTACGGAACGGGGAGGTTGTCGAATATGTTTTGGACGATGACCTCGCTGTCTTTTTCTTCGGCCTCGGCTTCGTAGGTGGTTATCACGCGATGACGCAGTACATCAATGCCGATGCTCTTTACATCCTGCGGTGTGACAAAGCCACGGCCGCGAATGAACGCATGTGCCTTGGCGGCGAGTGTGAGAGCGATCGTGGCGCGGGGGGAGGCGCCGAATTGGATGAATTGCCGCAGTTCCAGGCCGTAGTCTTCAGGGTCGCGTGTGGCGCAGACGATGTCGACTATATAATCCTTGACCTTGTCGTCTATATAGATTTCATTGATCATCCTGCGCGCGCGGAAGATTTGATCGGCGTCGACTACCGGTTCGGCGACGGGTGTTTCCGAGGTCTTGGCCATTGTGTCGAGGATGAGGCGTTCCTCTTCTTTGGTTGGATACCCGATCTTGAGTTTGAGCATGAACCTGTCCACTTGCGCCTCCGGCAGCGAATAAGTGCCTTCTTGTTCGATCGGGTTTTGGGTGGCGAGTACCAGGAACGGATCATCCAGTGAGAACGTTTGATCCCCCAGCGTGACTTGGCGTTCCTGCATTGCTTCAAGAAGCGCACTTTGCACCTTGGCGGGCGCGCGGTTTATCTCGTCGGCCAGGATGATATTCGAGAAGACCGGGCCTTTGTGGATGGTGAATCCGCCGGTGCCGGGATTGTAAATCTGCGTGCCTATGATATCCGCGGGTAGCATGTCCGGCGTGAACTGGATTCTCGAAAAACCGATATCGAGTCCTGCAGCGAGGGACTTGACCGCGAGTGTCTTTGCCAGCCCAGGCACACCTTCGAGAAGCAGGTGGCCATTGGTTATTAATCCGATTACAAGCCTTTCCGAGAGGTATTTCTGTCCGATAATGACACTGTGGATTTCGCGGAAGAGCGGGTTCAGGAAAGCGCCGGCTTCTTTGACCTCGTTGTTTATGGATGCAATTGCGTTACTCATATCATGTTGTTTGTTTGATGGACAACTGCCCGTGAGGGCGTGTTCAGCTTAACTCGCATTAAATGATATTAAATAACGGACGCGCCGTTGAAAAGCCTGCGATGCCGTGAATGTTGATTATTATTGCGATGTTTTCACTTGGAGTCCCGGACTGCGTCTATATCGCGTCGAATTTGTTCGATTAGGGCGTCGACCGAAGGCATTCGCATCTCACTTCGGAGTTTGTGGTGAATAACGACGTCCATCTCGGAATCGTATAAGTCACCGTTGAAACCGATTAGATGGACTTCGACGCTTTTTTTCGGGTTCGGAAGATTCAAGGTAGGGCGTTGCCCGATATTGACCACTGCCGTATGACGAGATTCGCCGCGCTGTGCCTCGGCTTGATACACGCCGTCGGGCGGAAGCTGCAGACCGGTCACCTCCAGGTTCGCGGTGGGAAACCCCAGGCGTCCGCCGAGTCCGTCACCGCGAATGACCTTGCCGAAGATCGAGTATGGCCTGCCGAGGAGCTCGGATGCTAGTTCGATATTCCCATTGCGTATGGCGTGGCGGATGCGTGTGCTGCTGACTTGTTTCGAGTGGAGGGTGGACTCAGAGATACCGAATGCCTTGAATCCTAGCTCGTTACCGAGCCCATTGAGGCGCTGCAGATTTCCTTTCTGGTGGTGTCCGAAATGAAAATGGCCGCCGACGGTGATGCTGACGATCTTTCCTAGTTCGTCATGGAGTTGTTGAATGAACGCGTTCCATGGCTTGTGACTGAACTCGTGACTGAATTTCAAGATGAGTACGGCGTCGAGTCCGCGCTCGTCGAACAGCTGGATTTTTTTTTCTGTTGGATAGATGGATTTTGGGGACTTATTCGGCGCAATAACCGAGGCAGGGTGACGGTCGAATGTCACGGCAAGAGCGATTGCGCTGTTATTCCGGGCCTGTTTTATGGTGTGCGATAGTATCTTTTGGTGGCCCAGATGTACGCCGTCGAACACTCCAATCGTGAGACATACAGGTTTATCTCCGGGTTTGAGGTCTGCTGGATTCGATATAACCTTCATTAATGAACTGTTATGATCCAGGACGGCCTATGGGTCAAGAGGAGCTTCGGCGTATTCCGGGATGACTGAGACGGGGAGTACATGCTTTTGGAATTCGTGTAAGGGCATTTCAAGGAGCCGGTTGAATTCGACGGCGTTTTCGATCTTGAAGCGGCCTGACATCGTCCTTCGTAAGTCGTGCAGGTGCGCGCCGCATCCGATTATCTCGCCCAGTTCGTGGACGAGGGTTCGGACGTAAGTGCCTTTTGTACAGGTTACTTCAAAGCCGCCGAAGGGGGGCGTATAATCAGTGAAGTGAAATCGGTAGATATGTATGAGGCGTGATTTGCGCTCGACCTCTTTGCCTTTCCGGGCAAGCTTGTAAAGCGGAACACCGTTCTGCTTTATGGCCGAATGCATGGGCGGCATCTGCATTTGATCGCCGATAAACCCGGCGGCGGTTTCGTTGAGGCTTTCGATTGTCAACTCCGGTACGGGATGTGAGGAGAGGATTTCTCCTGTTGCGTCGTGGGTATTGGTTATTTCTCCGAATTTGATTACGCCTTCGTAGGCCTTATCCGAGGCGATGATCTTGTTGCTGAGTTTAGTGCCGCGGCCTACTACTACGACGAGGAGCCCGGTTGCGTTCGGATCGAGCGTGCCGCAATGCCCGACCTTCTTAATTCTGAAACGGCGGCGGATTGCCGCGACTACGTCGTGTGAAGTCGGGCCAGTGGGTTTATCCACCAGTATTGCGCCGTCTGAATTAAATTCGGATTGTTGTTGCATCACTGCAGTATTTCAGGGGAAACAAAGGAGTTCAATGCTTCGACGATCGCTTTAATAACCTGTTTTTGAACGGTCTCCGGCGAGCCTTCAATACGCGCGCCTGCCGCCGAACTGTGACCGCCGCCGCCGAATTTACGTGCGATTTCAGCGACGCTGAGATTTTCGTCTTTTGAACGGAGACTGATTCTGATCACGTTAGGCTCGATTTCCTCGAACACGCATGCGACGACGACAGGTTCGATATCGCGGATATGATTTATGAGGCCTTCGCTTTCTGATACGTCGGAGCCGGTACGTTCGAAGTCGGAGTTTTTCAGCCAGAAATAGGCCACCTTGTTATTGTTCACCAGGTGAAAACGGCTGAGCACCTGTTGTAGGAGTCTGATCCGCGAGAGTGAATAAGACTGATATACTTCGTCGCAGATCGTTGCCAGATTCGCGCCGCGTTTCACTAGTTCGCCCGCTATGGTGAATGTGTGCGGCTTTGTCGTGGGGTACTGGAATGATCCGGTGTCCGTGGAAATCCCCGTGAACAGGCAATCGGCGATGGCAGGCGTAATGGAATAGTTGCCGGCCTTGAGAAGGCGGTATACAAGTTCGGCCGTGGACGGACTTTTCGGGGAAACCCAGTTTATATCGCCGAACTTGGTATTACTCGGATGGTGGTCGATATTTATTAGGAACCGCCGTTCTTTGATGCAATCCACGGCCTTACCGATACGTTCCAGTGATGCCGAGTCAAGCGCGATTACACAATCGAACTTGAGATCGCAACGCGGCGGGCGCACGAGAGAATCCGGGTCAAGAAACGCTAGTTTCTGCGGCACTGGGTCTTCATTCCAGCAAAACACCGTTTTTGAATGTTGCAACAACGCTTGCGTCAGCGCAATTTGCGATCCGATGCAATCGCCGTCCGGGCGCCCATGTCCGACGATACAGAAGACCTGGTGCTTCTTCAGCGCTTCCAGGATGCGAACGATAACTTTTGGGAGCGGCTTCATGCCGATGATGATGAATTTTCTATTTCTTCGATTATTTGAATAACGCGATCGCCACGTTCCATGGAATCGTCTAAGACGAAATCCAGTTGCGGTGTGTACTTGAGTTTGACTAACGCGGCAACCATAGCCTGAATTTGTTTGCGTTCCTGTTGGATCGAGGAGAACAGTTTTTCTTTATGTTCCTTACTTCCCGGGATACAAATAAAAACCTTAGCCGAGTGTAGATCGCCTGACATACCGACACTCCTGATAGTTATCAGACCATGTTCCTCGACGGGGAAACTCTTTAGGATGACTTCACCTATAGTGCGCTTGAGAAGTTCACTCACGCGCCGGTGTCGACGGGATTGCATAATATACCTCCTGAAATTGGATCAAAGTTGCTGGTTTACTTTTTCCAGAGTAAACGATTCTATCTTATCGCCCTCCTGAAAGTTGCCGAAGCCGTCTACCCTGATACCGCATTCCATACCATTGCGGACTTCGTTGACTTCATCCTGAAACCTGCGTAACGTCTGAACCATGCCTTCATAAACTATGTCGCCGTTTCTGATAACGCGGCAACGGCCTTTCTGAAAACGTCCATTCACAATCATGCAACCCGCAACGGGGCCGCCTTTTGAGAGGTTAAATATCCGCCGTACCTCAGCGCTGCCTAATGTAATCGGTTTGAATACCGGTTCGAGCATTCCGGCCATTGCGTTCCTGATATCATCTATCAATTCATAAATAATCGAGTAGAGCTTGATTTGAACACCTTCGCGTTTGGCCGCTTCGGACGCGGAATTTTCTATGCGCGTGTGGAATCCGATAATTATGGCCTTTGACGCTGAGGAAAGGATTACGTCCGATTCCGAAACCGCGCCGACGCCGGTATGCAGTATATCAAGGGAGACTTTCTTGGATTCAATCTTCTTCAGTGCATCGGCGATTGCTTCGAGTGAGCCTTGCGTGTCCGCCTTAAGCACAACCTTGAGCACTTTGTTTTCTTCAGGCGCGAGTGTGGCGTAGAGGTTTTCGAGGGTCATTTTCGGTTTGCCCTCGGTTCCCGGCCTGCGCCCGGACTCGAGCTTCTCCTCGACCATGGACTTGGCGACCTTGTCGTTTTCCACAACAGCGAATTCCTGTCCCGCAGGGGGGACGCCGTTCAGGCCGAGTACCTTGACCGCCGTGGACGGCCCGGCGGATTTTATCCTTTTACCTTCGTGATCAATGAGCGCCCTGGCTTTGCCCCAGAGTGTACCGCAGATAATGGCGTCGCTTACCTTAAGCGTGCCTTTTCTAACCAATAACGTTGTGGTCGGGCCTCCGGCTTCAATGCCGGATTCGACGACGTTACCAATGGCGCGCCTGGTCGGATTGGCTTTTAATTCCATCATTTCGGCCTGGAGCAGGATCATTTCCAGAAGTCTATCCACGCCTTTTTGTGAAAGCGCGGATACATCTTGGAAAATGGTTTCGCCCCCCCATTCTTCACAAACGACGTTTCGCTCCTGGAGCTGTTGCCGCACTTTTAAGGGGTTGGCGGCGGGATGATCACATTTATTAATTGCGACGATAATGGGCACTTTTGCCGCACGCGCATGGTTTAATGCCTCAATGGTCTGCGGCATGACACCGTCATCGGCCGCAATAACGAGGATGACTATATCCGTTACATCGGCGCCGCGCGCCCTCATGGCGCTGAAGGCCTCGTGTCCGGGTGTGTCGAGAAAAGTGATATCGCAGAGGTCCTTCGGTTTATCCGGGTTTGGAATTGATATGGTGTATGCGCCGATGTGCTGGGTGATTTCACCGGCCTCGGTGGCGACTACGTTAGACTTGCGTATGGCATCCAGGAGTGTGGTTTTTCCGTGGTCGACATGTCCCATGATGGTTATGACCGGCGGCCGGGGCTTTAAGTCTTCCGGTTTGTCTTCGATATCCGACGGCTTTGATTTGGTGGGGGAAGGTGAGGCGATGCCGGCACCGCGTTCACGTTTTTCTAGTTCGAATCTGAAGCCGTATTTTGCGCTGAGTCGTTTTGCGGTGGTTTCGTCGATTGCCTGGTTTACGTTGGCGAATTCGCCGAATTCCATCAAATCCGCAATAATCTGGAACGGCTTTCTATTGAGCACCTGTGCGAGCTGCCGGACGATGATGGGCGGTTTCATTGTGACGAGCTTGGCGTCCTTGGGCGGCTCGTAACTCGGGATGGCAGGTTTTCTCTCCGGTTTTTGCTGTTTTTGAAATTGCTGTTTTTGTTGTGTATGCGAGGGCTTACCCGGAGCGCCGTTTTGTGTTTGTTGGCGTTGATTCAATTTATCTTGTTTTTTGCGTTCTTTCTTCTGCTTTGCCCTTTCTATCCTGGACGGCGGCCGGGGTGGGAGTTTTATTGACCCGACCTTTTCTCCGATCTTGGGTGAGGGTTTGTGGGGTAATTGAATGAATCCGACTTTCTCCCCTGTCGCCGGTTTTTCAGGTTCTTCGGGTTTATCCTTTTCGCGGCGTTCTTCGGTTGTTTCGGCAGGCATAGGTTCCGCAGTTTCAATTGTATCGTCTGTCTCCGTACTGGTTTGTTCGGAACCGGTTGCTTCGATTTCTTCCGTTTCCGATTCGGTTTCGGTGGATTTTGTTTGTTCGGCTATTTCCTGCTCCTGTATCTGCTGCGCTTCTTTTTCAATGGCTTGAGTAGATTCGGTTGTAGGTTGTGCCGGTTCGACTGTTGGCTCCGGTGTTTTCTGTAAGGGTTCTTCGGTTGATTCAGGGATTAATTCGATCTCTTCGGATTCTTTACTGACTTCAATTTGTTGCTCCTCAGCGGCGGGTTCGGGGGATGCAACGGATGGAGTAGAAGTAGGTTCTTCCTCGGTTTTTTCCGTTATAGATTCTGTTTCGACTTCTTCATGCTTAACAATTTCTTCGGGTTCCTTGTCAGCCAACGTCTCCGGACTTGTATCGGCTTCTTTTGCTTCCGGCTTTTTAATGGTGGTTGATTTGGTTGTCTTGGTTTTCTTCTTTTGAGTGGACTTGGTCTTACGCTTCTTGGGCGCTGCTTTTTTGGTTTCGGATTCGACGGGGGTAATACCGCCGGGGGGCAGGGTTGAGCGTATCTGGTCTTCGAGGTACTCGGCGGTGATCTTATCGAGGGAGCTGGAGGGTACGCGGACATTAGTAATCCCCAACTCCTTCGCCTTGGCTAAGACTAGTTTGTTTTCAACAGATAATTTTTTGGCGATTTCGTAAATCCTAACCGGCATATATAATTAATGTATCAATAAAGTGAGCGAAAATACAACAGTTTCGCTATAGTTCGAGTGCGTGTTTTCAGACGGTGGAGGTTTCTCCTATATTGAGGTTACGTCTGGCAACTTCATTTTTAACTGCCTTGAGTATTGATTCGGCGTTTTCTTCGAGGCCCGGTATGCCTTCAAAGTCATCGGGCTCGGCCATGAGCAGTTCCTCCAGGCTCGGAAACCCGCTGTGAACAAGCTGGTTCGCCTGTTCATGTGTTATCTCCGGTATGGCCGCCAATTTTTCTATGGCTTGAGCTACTTTCTCATCAAACCCCATTTTCTCTACATGCTCGAGTTCAATATCAATCTGCCAGCCTGTCAATTTCGAAGTTAACCGAGCGTTTTGTCCGCGTTTGCCTATGGCCAGTGATAACTGGTCTTCCGTGGTCAGTAATTTGACGCGATGCCGTTCCTCATCGACTTGGAACGACTTGAGCATGGCCGGTGCGAGGGCATTGGCAATGTATGTGCAGATGTCGGGCGACCAGTTGATTATGTCGATTTTCTCGTTATTGAGTTCGCGAACGATGTTTTTCACGCGTTGACCTCTGAGTCCGACGCAGGCGCCGACCGGATCGACCTTATCGTCATCGGAATATACCGCGATTTTTGTCCTGAATCCGGGTTCGCGTGCTATGCCCTTGACCTCGATTGTGCCGTCATTGATCTCGGAGACCTCGAGCTTAAAGAGTTTGAGGACGAATTCCGTTGCGGCACGGGAGAGTATGATGTCCGGCCCGTGCGATGAGTTCTCGACCGCCTTGACGTAGCACCTGATCCGTTCGCCCGGTTGATATTCTTCCGTGGGCACACGTTCTTTGTTTGGCATGATCGCCTCGTAGCGGCCGAGGTCTATTATCACATCCGATCTTTCAAAACGCCTGACCGTTCCGCTCACAATATCGCCGGCGCGGTCTCTGAACTCCTCGAAGATAAGGTCCTTTTCGGCCTTGCGAATTTGTTGCATCAAGGCCTGTTTGGCGTATTGCGATGCGATTCTCCCGAAGTTGGTTGGAGTGACTTCGACCTCGATTTCCTCATCGAGCTGGATATCCGGGTTTAATTTCCTTGCCTCATCAATATGTACATGGTCGTGTGGTGATTTAACCTCTTCGACTGCAACCAGATGCGCGAACGCTTTGATATCACCCGTCTTTGGGTCGATTGTACAACGAAGGTTGCGTGCCGGTCCGATCGCCTTTTTCGCGGCGGAGACCAGTGCATCCTCGACGGCATGAAGTAGGATATCTTTTCTGATACCCTTTTCACGCTCCCAAAATTCTAATACGGCTAAAAACTCGGCGTTCATATTACGCTCCCGTCCCCGGTTGGGGGAACAAAAAAGCCGGTTATTAATCAACCGACCGACTTCGCCTTGCCCTAACCACTCAATGGTCTAGCAAGCTTTGCTCAATTCGATTTAAACATAATCCCGTACGAAAAATGCGTCAAGTACCAAAAAATCGCCGCCTGCTTATGCGAGGGCGATAATCCACTTACTGATTGCGTGAAAAACGGGCAAGAGCGGGTCCGGATAGTGTTTCCGAACCCGCGTGGAGACATTTACTTTGCGCCGAAACCGCGTATGAAGCCGATGCATTGTGCGATTTCGGGTACGGAGCCTTCCCAGTCGTATTCGTATTCGATCGAGATATTTCCTTCAAATCCTTGTTTCTGGAGGAGTTTGAGAACAGCGGGAATATCTGAAACGCCGGTGCCGTAGGGGACATCGTGCGCGCCGTCACCGAATTTATTCAGGTCTTTCATGTGCAGACTGATGATACGCCCTTCAAGCAGTTTCATGGCCTCTATGGGCTTAATTTGCGAGCGCACCCAGTGTCCCGTATCGGCCGCGGCGCCTATCCGCTCGTCGCGATCCTTGACCACCGACAGGATGTAGTTGGGGTCCCAGACCTTGTAGCTTGGATCGTTCGGCCTGCGCGGATGATTATGGAAACCGACGCGGATATCATATTCTTTGACCAGTTTCTCGATTGTATCGATTGCGTTCACCGATTCGGTGGTGATTGCGTACATATTCATCTTTTTGGCGAACTCGAATATCTTGCGTGCGGCTTCTTCGTTATTAGGAATACCGACTACGCCGTAATTAACGGCCTTGACCCCGAATTTATCGAGTTGCTCCATTAGTTTAAGGATGACCTCGTCCGAGGTGTTGTGGTCGACACGGGCGTCGGAATCATTGCTCAGTCTTTGTCCCGGATAGAACTCGATAACCTTTCCACCGGCCTCGGCGGTCTTTTCAATTGCTTCAAACGCCGTGTACCTGTTGAAACTGTAAGCTTGCCAACCAATGGCGAACCCGCCTGTCTTGAATTGTTCCGGAATTTCCGCCGCCGTAACATTTGTATTCGCCGCGGCGATTATTGCGGCCATTGCCGCGCTCAAACCTAATAAACGTATAGCTTTCATATTTCTCATTTTTTTAATTGATGGCGCAAGAAACGCTCATTTACTTCGTTTGCAAAAAAATTCCATATCCCCCGGCTGAATATGTCAAAGCAAAAAGGCCCTGAACAAAAATTCAGCCGAGCGATCCGGTTATTCGATAACCACCTCGATGATCCCGGACGACCAGTCTTCCTGGAGTTTAATGTTCAGTTTAAGGCCGTCCGTTTCGACCGTCTCGAATTCGACCTTGTTGAAGGTGTCTTTTTCAACGGTATACGGGGTGGTGTTATTGACCGGTCTCCACTGTCCGTTTTCGTCGCGGTAATCGACATTCCATGATTCAGGGACGCGGCATTCACCGGCGCCGGTGTCGTCGAACCAGTACACTTTCATGCTCGACACCCCGTGTTTTTTGTCCCATTCGAATTCAATCCATTCCTCCGTTCCCTTGTGCGGCCAGAAATCGAGTTGCAATGCCGAGCCGTCGTTCGAAGATTTAGGCTCCACTTGATCCTTTATGGAGTTCAAGGAGACGTGGACAAATGAAGCGGTGGTCTTGCTGTTATAGGTAAGGGTGGGTGCCGGTTCGGGTTTTGCGGCTTCCGGCGTACGCGCGGGCCAGACGGTCATTTCACCGGCGCCGCGATGTGCCCAAGCATAGTAGGGGATGGCGGTGAACGCTTGCTTTTCGCCGGGCTTGGGCCCTCCGTCGACGGTTCGACGGACTACCTTGGCGTTGCCTGTTATGACTGTAACGCCGTTAAGGAGGTCGCGACGGAAGTCGGAACTTAATTCTGCGGTGTCGGGGATCATGAGATTAAGCACTTTCCCATCGTTATCGGGCCACTCGAGGCAATACATGACCGGCCCCCGCTGCAGGGCGACCTTGCCGATGTCCTCCTCAACCTCCGGATGCGCGATAACCCTGCGCACCGGCATCGGTATCTCGAGCCGGATCGTGTCGCCCGCCTGCCATTCACGTTCTATGCGCGCATATCCTTTTTCAATGTTCGGTTCGACTTGCCTGCCGTTGACCTTTACCACGGCTTGTGCGTCGAATTCATTCAGGAACCGGTATAGATCGCTGGGAACCGGCTTGTTTCGCGCCCAGCCGGGTATCCGGACGAATATTGAGAACTTGTCGCGTTTCTCCGGCTCGACTGTGATATCGACCTTTCCGCTCCATGGATACCTGGTTGTTTGGGTTAGCTTAACGTTGTTATTGTCTGTGGCGACGACCGCTTCGCCGCTCATGAACAGGTTTACATAAACGTTTTCACCCTTGAATGCGTATGCATAGCCCGGTATGGAAGGAATGAACCTGGCCACGTTTGAAGGACAGCAAGCGCATCCGAACCATGGACTGCGCTGGTGTTGGCCGGTTGATTCGAGTGGGTTCGGATAGAAGAACCTGTCGCCGTTCATCGAAATACCGGAGAGCGCGGCATTATACAGTGTGCGCTCGAGGATGTCTATGTACTTGGCGTCGCCGCGCATCAGAAACATCCTATGGTTCCAGAAGATGTTTGCTATGGACGCGCAGGTCTCGCAATAAGCGGTTAGATTCGGGAGTTCGTATGCGCCGCCGAATCCTTCGTGTCCGCCTGCGGCGCCGATTCCGCCGGTTATGTAGAGCTTGGTATCGGCTACGTCCTTCCATATAGTGTCGATTGCGTTGACATACGACATATCACCGGTCAGCGCCGCCACATCCGCCATGCCGGTGTACATATAAGCGGCGCGTACCGAGTGGCCGTATGCCCTGGTCTGTTCGACGACCGGTTTGTGGTCTTGCGAATACTTGCCGTAAAGACCGATGTTGCCGTCGGGGCCGCGGTTGCCCGGCCGGCCGCGCTGGTCGAGGAAGAATTTTGCCTCGTCGAGATATTTTTTATCACCTGTGGCGCGGTAAAGTCTGCAAAGGCCTATCTCGATTTCCTGGTGTCCGGGCGGATCGGTTCGACGCTGGTCGTTGAAAACATCGCATACAAGGTCTGCGCTCGCTTTGGCTATGTCCAGGAATGATTCATCGCCTGTAACCTGATAATGGGCCACGGCCGCTTCGTACATGTGCCCCATGCAATAGAGCTCGTGTTCCGCTTCAATATTACGCCAACGCTTTTCAGGTTGCTTTTCAGGTGTTGAGAAGAACGTATAGAGGTAGCCATCGTCCCATTGTGCGCCGTACATGATGTTTATCAATTTATCGAGGTAGAGGCGCATCATGGTTTCCGGATTCACCTGAAGCGAATAGGCCGCGCCTTCCATGACTTTATATACGTCGGAATCGTTGAAGTAGATGCCTTTGTGTTCGCCTTCAAAAAGACCGGCGGCCTTCTCGAAGTTCGAGATTCTGTCCGTTTCCTCGCATTTTTGAAATGCATAGGGGATGGTGACCTGCCGGTTGGTCTCCAGTCTCGGCGTCCAAAAGGCGTCTCCGACATTCACCTTGTTGAACGGCACCGGTTTGACATTGTAATCGCTTTCCAGTTCCGCTGCTTCTTGTGCGGTTGTGAGAGAAAACGAACCTAAAAGGAGCGATACGGAGATTGCGCTTATTGTGAGAATTCTTTTTGCCGTCATAAAATTACTGGGGTTGTATTGAGTTCAAAAAAACCGCCGGTTCGTCTTTGCCCGGCTTTTGTCGACATATTAATGCGGTGAAACATACCCGGTCAATCCGAAA
>JAIPKD010000062.1 GCA_021733835.1 Verrucomicrobiota bacterium | reverse complement strand
CCGCATGTGACACTCACCGCAAACACCGTTCCTGACCAACGCTATCCCCTTCTTTCCGCGGTTAGCCAATCTGTCATAGTGCGCTAAGACCGGCGCCGGTATCTTTTCTCTGAGGCTGGATATTTTACCGGCGTTTTCGTTTTTTGTTTCATTCGGCCCCATTTCCAAGGCCTGAAGATCGAAGAGAAGTTCAGCAAAATTTTTCATCGATTAAGATAACCTTTAAAGGCACGTGTAGTACCTCATTAAATCTTCCCACTAACCAGCTCAAATGCAATGATGAATTTGAAAAAGTTGGCAAAATACAGGATAAAACCTAGTTGAGTAACCAATATAGCCGGTATTAAGGATAGAATTTACTTTATTGAATGATAAAATCGTCCATATTCACTCGTGAAAAACGCCGATAATCGGATTCCCCCATTTTTTTTGTAAAAACTCCCTTTTAGCACTTGCATTGGTAACCGGTTATCGCTAGATTAACGCGTGTCGCTGGTTAGCGGGATGGAGCAGCTCGGTAGCTCGTCAGGCTCATAACCTGAAGGTCGCTGGTTCAAATCCAGCTCCCGCAACCAACTTTATTCTCATCTAAAACTCAAACCTCCCTCCCCTTCACCTTCATTGCGTACTCGACAAAAATGGCCTATAGGTTGCGGCGGTTTCGATACTTATCCCGATACATTGCCGTAGTTTGGATTGATTCTCGTCTGTTATTTCCGGTAATATAACAGACTCGAATAGAACGGTTTCATTACCAGGAGTTAATAATGACGGATAATAAACGCCTAGAGGAATTGTCGGCGCATTTACGTAATAATGCGGAGCAACTAGAAAAAACAACCGTAGTCGCGGGCTTCGATGGGTTCGTGGATGAAATGATTTCGGTGGTTCAGGAGCGTGCCGGGCTCGATGAATGGACGCCGGTTAAGGACATAACCACATTCGGCGCGTTGATCCAACAAGCCGCGGGCCATAGCAGTCTGCGCGAGATAGTCGTACACAAAACCGATCCGGGCGGCTGCGCCGTTAACCTCGGCGACGGATTACTGGGTCTGGGGCTTGGCCTTGACTGCTTTGCCACACTCGGAACGCCAAGGCATGCGGCCTTCGACGAATTCGCCGGGCGTTGCAGGAATTGCGTCTCCTGGGGCAAGGAACATGGACGAACCCTCGCATTCGAATTCAGCGACGGTAAACTCATGTTCAGCGCCGTAACCCAATTATCGGAATTCAACACATCGCTTCTGGATGAAACTCTCAGCGACAATATGTATAAACAATCTTGCTCCGAAGCGCCGGTGATTGCGCTTACTGATTGGACGCTTTACCCGCACATGACCGATTGCTGGTACAAGCTCCAGGAGGAGATTTATTCTTCGCTGACGCATAAGCCTTACTTCTTCATTGACCTTGTTGATCCCTCGAGCCGCGCTATCGCGGATATTCGGAGAATGACCGAAGCGTTGCCCGGCTTCGAAAAATCCGGCGTAACAGTACTAGGCCTGAACGGTACCGAAGCCAATGTATTAGCGCGCGCCCTTTCGATTCCGGAGACCACAGAAGAACACGAACCGCTAAAAGCCCAGGCGAACACGCTGCGCTCCAAACTCGGCATCAGCCAGGTCGTCATACACGGCATAAAGATGGCGGCGGCCGCTACCGAAGAGGAAACATTTTGCGTAGACGGCCCATTCTGTCCCAACCCAAAAAAGAGCACCGGCGCAGGCGATAGATTCAATGCAGGTTATATAGCCGGTTTGATCCTCGGCCTCGATACGGAGAACCGGCTGCTGCTCGGGAACGCTTCATCCGGATTCTTCGTGCGCAATGCAAAGAGCGCGAATACATCCGAGCTATCCGAGTTCATGGATGCATGGCGCGAGGATCGAATCGACTGACAATTGCCAAATCATTAAACATTATCTCATAAATGGATAGCAACGGCCTGGATAATACCGGCGCGCCACGCGCGACTTCCAATGGAGGAAAGTCGAGCCGTCCTAAGAGGCTCTCTGCAAGTCTGCCGATACGAACGCCCATGACCTATAAGGTATGCGACTGGATAACCGAATGGCTCCTATACGCAATGATCGTATTCAGTCCTTGGGCATTCGGAACAACGCAGGTCTGGTCTACCTGGGTGATGAATTGCGCCGGATACGTTATGGGCGCCGTGCTAGTGACCAAGTGGCTTGTGATGTGGAAAACCGGATACCGTCCAAGCCGCTGGGACACAGGGAGGAGCATGCCCCGAACCTTACTCACCCGCACGCTCGCCGTATTAACGGTCGTCATTCTCCTCTACTGCTTGATCAGCGCCTTAAATGCGCGCGCGGATTATAAAAGCGAGAAATTGGCATTCGATTATTACGATAATTACATAACCTGGCTGCCGCATAGCTACGACTACACCAGTTCGTGGTACTATTTTTTTACTTATCTCGGACTCGGCCTCACGTTCTGGGCGGTTCGCGACTGGCTGCTCGGGAAGACGGCGAACGAACGCCGCCGCTCCAGAATGCACGGCCACGGTGGTATAGCGGAGAACGAGGAGACGAGTTCCCCTGCCCGCGGCAGCAGGTTCTTCCTGCCGGTGCGCCTGCGAAGGCTCCTTTGGGTGCTTTCAATCAACTGCGCGCTACTGGGTGTTGAAGGCACGTTCCAGCGTCTTGAAGGCTCCGGGAACCTGCTGTTTTTAGTCAAACCACGGATCAACAAGAACGCCGAAGCGCAGTTCGGGCCATACGCCTACAGGAGCAATGCGGCACAATACTTTAATCTCGTATGGCCGGTGGCGCTCGGATTCTGGTGGCTCCTTGGTAAGGCCGACACAAAATCAGGCGTAAAAAGGCGCATCGGCGAAGGCCCGCAATCCGTTCTCCTGCCTGCGATCGTAATAATGGCTTCGGCGCCGATAATCTCGACCAGTCGCGGCGGCGCGATAGTAGCCGCATGCCTCCTTTTAGCGGCGACAATTCTATTGATCATCGCCAACAAAAAGGGACATTGGGTGGTCAAGCTGGGGATAGTGGGACTGTTCTGTTCGATCATTGCATTCGCGGGATATCTCGGATGGGAAAGACTTAAGCCCAGGCTGGAGAAGATTTTTGATACCGGTATGAGCGGGAGATCCGAAATCTACGAGAACTCGCTGCCGATGGCGCGGGACTTCCCCGTCTGGGGCTCGGGGCCCGGCTCGTTCGGCGCGCTGTATCAACTTTACAGATCTGACCCGGATCAAACATGGGAGGCGCAACTGCACTGCGACTGGCTGGAAACGCGGATCACATTCGGCTGGGTGGGCACGCTGCTTATCCTCATCGCACTGGCCGCCGCCATAGCGCATATCTACACCGGCGGCGGCATGCCGTCGGTCTGGCCGTTTTACTCGATGATATTCCTCGCACTGGCGGGTTGTCTTGTACACGCAATTGCAGACTTCCCGTTTCAGATACATTCCATCCTTTTCATGTTTTTACTCTTGTCTTGTATGTGTACATGCTTGAGCCGCGTCTCCATGGAGTAAGCTTTGCAGATAATTCGGCTTGGAAGGAATGTATGCCGGATAATTTTTTCTGGCTTATCGATTTGTTATTGGTTAAATAATAAAAAGTAAAACAAACCTGAGACAGCTATGAACAACGAAGATTTACATAAAGACCACGGTTCGGATAATGAAGACGCCGGTCACACCGGTCAATCCAGGCGCGGATTCCTGAAGACGTTGAGCACGGGCGCAGTCGCCGCAGCCGGGGTTTCAACGTTTGCGCCGGCGGCACAGGCCGAATTTGTTGATAATCCCCTACCCGATGATCTTCCGGAAAAGATACCGCATGTCACAATCGGCGGCGTCCGTGTACCGAGGATGTTCATAGGCTCGAATCCAATCGGCGGCTGGAGTCATGCTGTGCGTAATCTATCCCTTGCCATGCCCGATTACTTTACGTTGGATAGAACCGTTCAATTTATCAAGAGATGCGAAAAGGCGGGGCTGGACGTATGGCTCAGTTACTGGGACGAGAAACCGCTGAAGGCGCTACGCATCCTTTGGGAACAGGGTTCGAAAATAAGACCTTACTTCCTTGGCACAATAGACAACCAAGGGAACCTGTCCGGCGCAGAGTCCGGCATGAAAGGTAATATCAAGGACTACAATCCCATCTTTTACGTGCATCATGGGAACGTAACCGATTTTCTGTTCAGGGCCGGCAAACATGAACAAGTCCATGACTTCGTCAAGAAAGTGCACGACGAACTCGGCATCGTCGCCGGCGTCTCGTGTCATAATCCCGATTGCGTCAAGTACATGGAAGATAAAGGCTGGGAAGTCGATTTCTACCAAACCTGCCTATACTACATAACCCGACCGAAAGAAGAAATCCGCGCCAAGCTTGGTACCGCCATGCTCGGCGAACCGTTCCTCGAGAAAGATCGCGACGATATGCTCGACGTCATCCGCGAAGTCGATAAACCATGCGTTGCATTCAAACTGCTCGGCGCCGGACGCCTTTGCGGTTCCGATCGGTCGGTCGAAGAGGCGTTCGCCTACGCGCTGTCGAAAATCAAGAAGACCGACGCCGTTATTATCGGAATGTGGCCGAAGTACAAAGATGAACTCGCCCAGAATATCCGGTTGTTGGCAAGGTACGGCCAGGTCGCATAGTCCAAACCCACTCAGTAATACCGATAAATGAAATACCGAAGTCCCATAGCCGGTATAGTGTCGACCGCCGTATTGGCCTTCTCCGTATTCGCCGCCGCACCGGCGGATACCATGAATCATGACGCAGAAGTGCCGGAGGACGAAAAACGCGATCAGCATATCGCCGTCCTCTATCCACATCACCGGTCGGTGGTCACAAACCGCGTCATTTCCGTCCTGGCGGTCAACAAGAAGCCGGACGCGAAATTAACTGCGTACATGGACGGCGACCCGGTGCCATTTAAAACTATCCGCTTTTCAGCTGCGCTCGCCGATAAACCGGTCATGTCGTTCTTGACCAGCCCCGGCGCAGAAGCAAGATGGGCGCCGCACCTGGACGACAAGCATAACACGACACTCGTGCTCGCCGAGCTTTCCATTACACCGGGTAAACACGAGATCAGTATCGGCCCGGCAACCATCGTGATTACGCGCAGTGATCCCGGGTCCGTAAAGGAAGATTCCCGCATCTTCACCCCGCACCCGCCGGTCGTTCCAGAGGAAAAAACCGCCTCCTGCGGGATGTGTCATGAATTTAAACAGGCAAACGACTGTTACACACTTGGCGCGGCCGACACAAATGAATCGTGTAAGACATGCCACTCGCCGGTCGATCTTCGAATGTTACACGGCCATGTTATGGAACCGCTGAACGATTGCCTAATGTGCCACGACCCACACGGCGCGGTTCACCCGAAACTGCTTATCAACACCCGCGAGAAACTCTGCTCGCAATGCCATGAATCCGGTCACTTTGCCATGTGATTATGGATCGAGGATCAGGATTATGGATTAAAAAAGTGTCACTTTTTTCGTGTCTGCTGTTGACGTGAACCGGTGGTATTTTGTACAGTATACACGCTTTGGGGTTCCAAAGTAGCTCAATGGTAGAGCAGTCGGCTGTTAACCGACGGGTTGTAGGTTCGAGTCCTACCTTTGGAGCCATTTTTTATTTCCGGCTCGAGGTTTTCCTCACGCTTCTTTCCCGCCTGCGATAACCCTCTCTTCCGAAACCTGGCGCGCTCCGATCGAATGACGTAAAAAAGCCTCCGTGTTTTCTACTTTACGCTCTCTTGATAAGAACTTAAATTGACATACGTTGTTGTTAACGGCTGTAAATATTTGGGCAATAATTTGAAAGAAAGCGGTAAGTCGTTTTGAACACATCGTCTCACTGGAAAAGGGGAATCAAAAAGATACAGAATCTGGAGCCCGGATAACGGCAATAATGATGGATGATGTTAATCTAAACCAAATCAGAATATTTTATAACATATGCATAGAAAGCGTATTTGCAATCAAATTCTTGAAACGGAACAATAATTATGATTGGATTCTGTTCGCACCAGACTCCGTTTCCATTATTTAACATATAACTACATCATTATTTAGGAGGACATAATGAAAGAATATTCGCCTTTCACACCGGGCATACCTGTTCCTGTCGAATATTTCGTTGGTCGTGATAATGAACTTCGAGGAATAATCGCAACGACAAAAAAATCGATATCTCAGAACTCACTCGAACGCATCTTCGTAACGGGAGAGAGGGGTATGGGAAAGAGTTCTCTCTGTAAAATGGCAACCGCCATATCTGAAGCCGAAGACAATGTGCTCGGTCTTCACTTACATCTGGGTGGAGTTAACACACTGGAAGAGATGGCGAGAATGGTATTCGAGCGTTTATTGAGAAATAGTCGGGATAAAAATTGGTTTGGTACAGTTAAGGACTTCTTCGGAAATCATGTCAAGCAGGTTGGACTTTTCGGGTTTATGTTGGAATTTACAGCTTCTCCCAGCGATCTGAGAAAATCAATAAGTGAATTCCCGTATATCTTGAAGAACTTGTTGGAAAAACTAAAGGACGAAAAGAAAGGAATAATCCTCATTTTGGATGATCTAAACGGATTAGCTGGATCAGCTGATTTCGCTAATTGGTTAAAAAGCTTCGTTGATGAAGTCGCAACCTCGAATATCCACTTGCCGGTACTTTTGATTCTTGTTGGTATCCCTGAAAGACGCCGCCAGTTAATTAATAACCAGCCATCTCTGGATCGTGTATTCAATATGATACAAGTAAAGCGTTTTGAAAACGACGAAACTATAAAGTTTTTCGATCAATCCTTTACCAAGATTAATGTCAAAGTTGAAAAGAAAGCTATGGAGCTTCTATGCCGTTATTCCGGCGGACATCCGGTTTTTATGCACGAAATCGGTGATGCAGTTTTCAATATAGATGAAGACGACAACATCGACCACAAAGATGCAATGCTGGGAATAGTAAGGTCTGCGGAAGCCATTGGAGCGAAATATATCGAGCCTAAGGTATTGGCTACAGTTCGAAGCGATCGATACAGAGCGATACTCAAGAAAATCGTCAGAGCTCCCGATGAACACCGGTTTTCCAAACAAGACCTCTCCAAAAGAATCTCACCTGATGAATCTAAAGTTCTACATAATTTCTTACAAAAAATGAAGAATTTGGGTGTTATTTCACAGCCGCCTGAAGCACCACGCGGTGAGTATGAGTTCACGAGCGAGCTTTATTCCTTGTTTTTTTGGTTGCAGGCAACAGCACAAAAAAGTCATGACCGGAATGCAAATACTCGCGGCCAACCTAAATGACAAATCTTATGGGCACATAAGTGTTAATTAATAATACAACTTCCATGACAGAATAAAGGCGCCTTTTACCAGTGAAAGGATGTATATGTATTTATATAACTTGATAAGGTATGGATAAATGTACAACCAGCTGAATGCAAGCCAATATGTTTATGTCGTTGATCAAGGCGTCCGGATGCCTACAAACAATGAATCTTCTATTATTCCTGTCACTCCCAACCAACGCATATATACCATAATTTCACCGCGCACAAAGTGGATTTATCTCTTCATTCTATCACTACTCCTCATAATGCCTTTAACGGCTCGATCCGATTCGTCGCAATGGAGAATTTTCAGCGCCACAGACGGGCTTCCCGAATCACGCACCTTATCGGTATCGATCACACCCGCCGGTGATGTCCTGGCAAAACATGCGGAAGCAAAGCTAATGAGCAGGCTTAACGGATACAGCATAACCTGGTTCGAAAGCCCGGGCCCCGGATACCTGCATGTTTATCAGGATACAAACGGCTGGATTTGGTCGATCTATGGCGAGGGCATCCAGGTGCTGCGCGGGCATTCTTGGGAAAAATTCCCTATAGAATCCATCCATACGGAAATGACGCAAAACCCCATCAGGCGCGTACGCCCGATCCCGATTGTGCCGGTCGGCAACGGCACGTTGTTGTTCCTGATCGGCGATAGGCTTATGGCGTTTAACGTAGACGCCCGTCAATCCCGAGTCGTCGCCGAAGCCGCACAACACGAAATAGGTAAATGGAGTGACATGCGGGCGTCGAAGAAGGGCGGTGCATGGATAACCGGCGAAAACGGCTGGTGCAAGGTAACAGCACAGCAGGATGAAGTATGGAACCAGCCTCCCCGGATTAAAGAATACATATTAGCCGGCGACTCTAAGCTCACTAACATTAGGAGTCCGATCGAAAATTCTTCGGGTGCACTGACCATGGTCGCCGACTCCACCGCATCCGGAGAACGCGTCATATTGCACGCGACGAATCCTTTCGAACCACCCGTCATACTGAATGTAGGGAATCTAAAAATTCGCAACGCATGGCCCGATGGCAACGGCGGATTCTGGACGCATTCCATCAGTAGGATATTTCACTTGAACAGCCAAGGAGAACAGATACCGTTTAATGGAGGTTTTCAGGCCGGCCTTTACTACGATGTAGCCGTCGGAAATAACAACGTCTTCTGGCTCGCCACGTCCGAAGGACTCGCCATGCATACGCCGACGCTGTGGCAAACGATCCGGAGCGAGGGCTTGTTCGATACATCGCTGTATGCCGTAATTAAAGGTGACCAAAACGGACTTTGGTTCAGTCAGTCCTCTTCCCTTGTAAATCTCAAAGACGACTCCGTTGGAATCTATCCATATCCCAATGAGGCGGAGACTTTTTTTCAGCCGTTTGACCACCTTTATATGCTGCCGGACGGTAGGCTGGCGGTTACAACCGCAGAGAGTTTCTTCCTGTTCGATCCATCTGAAAATCGGTTTTCGAAGCAAACCCACCCCGCTTCCAGAAATAGACGCGTGATCGGTCAGGATGCGGATAAATCGCTGTTTGTCTTGGATTATCCGGACACGCCGACAGATGAATCGGTTATACTAAAAAAATTCGACGGCGACTCATACTCCACTGTCTTCGAACCTGAAACCGCATCGGAACGTTTGATCAATGCGCGCGTATGCTGCCAGGCCGATAACGGCAAAATATGGGTCGGCGGCCCGAACGGCGTTTCGGTAATCAATAACGGCAAACTCGAGGAGTTCGATCCAAACTACAGCGATACACCCCGTGAGTGCATCGCAATCATGGACATCCCCGACGGCTCACTCTGGGTCGCTGAAAGAACCCGCATATCCTCTTACGACGGCAAGAAATGGCGCATCGTCAAGTCCGGGTTCGATAGGATCACAACCATGGACATTGCCGGCGACGGCAGCGTCTGGGTAGGTACCGGATCGGGTTTATTCCGGTATTACACTAATTCATGGGTTTCGCAAAGTATCCAAGAAGGCCTACCCGGCGAAACCGTGTACGGCGTCTGCACTGATTATCAAAACCGTGTATGGGCGGCCACCAGTCGCGGCGCAGCTAAGTTCTTTCCCTCCACCGATATCGATCCGCCCGTCACGGAAGTCCGAAACAAGCCCGGCGCAAACCAATTCGACCACGGGAAGCCCTTCAGAATTTATTTCGACGGACGCGATAAATGGAATTTAACCCCCACACACCGGCTTTTGTATTCGCATAGGATCGACGACGGGAATTGGTCTGAGTTCAACGAATCGCCCTATGTATTATTGACCAATATAACCGCCGGCAATCACATGATCGAGGTGCGCGCAATGGACAGGAATTGGAACTTCGACACCACACCCGCTTCATGGGAATTCGTCGTTCAACTGCCCTGGTATAAAGAAACGCGCCTGGTCGTAATTTCCTCACTCGGAATGATTATTATTATCGCTCTCGCAGTCCTGGCGGTTAACCGGCATCTCCGCCTCGTTAAAAGCTATGCGGAGATAGAACTCAAGATTCAGCAACGCACTCAAGAACTCGAGAACGCTTACAAGGAATTACTGCATAGCCAGAAAATGCGCGCACTCGGCACCCTCGCCGCCGGTATCGCTCACGATTTCAATAATATACTCTCCATCATAAAAGGCTCAGCCCAAATAATAAAAGCCCACCCGGATGACCGCGAAAGAATCCTTAAACGCACAGGCAGAATACTGTCGGTCGTAGAACAGGCAACCGGTATCGTAAAGGCAATGCTCGGCTATAGCCGACCGTCTCAGCAAGCGCCCACCCGATGTCAGGTCAATGACCTGGTACACGATACAATCAGATTGCTCGGCGACCGGTTTACCAAAGAGATTCAAATCAAATTCGAACCGGATCAAGCGCTCCCCAAAGTCGCCGTCATTAAAGACCTTTTACAGCAAATCCTCCTAAACCTGCTGTTCAACGCAGCCGACGCGGTACACGGCAACGGCACAATAACGCTGCGCACAGGCTTAATAAATCAGCTCCCCGATCAGCTCGTCCTCCAGCCGGACAAAGATGACAAGTACGTTACCATCGAAGTCCAAGACAACGGCAACGGCATCCCTCCGGAAATTATGTCGAGGATATTCGAGCCGTTTTTTACGACCAAATCGTTTTCTCAAAAGCGCGGCACGGGACTCGGCCTTTCGATGGTTTATGAATTCTCCAAGGCCCTGGCCTATGGACTGAATGTGGAATCCTACCCGGATAAAGGCACGGTTTTCACTATCTATATCCCCGTCAACATCAGCTCCGCCCTCCCCGAAGCGCTTGAAAAAGATGAATCGTTATAGCATTTTTCTGGAATGAACGAATCTAAAACAAGACCGAGAATCCTGGTTATCGAAGACGACGATTTCCAGTATGAGATTTATGAGGACGCTCTGACCGACTATGACCTCGTCAGAGCGCGCACCGGCGCCGAAGCACTCGAGATTATCCCGAAAGCATTGCCGTCGCTGATCATTCTGGATCATATCCTGGAATCCGGTGACCTTGGACTGGAATACCTACCCGATTTCAAGGAAATCCTCCCGCATGTCCCTATAATCGTCGTCTCCGGCGCACTCGAAGTCCAACAACAAATCGAAGCGCTCCAGGGCCCGCGCCGTGCTCATTACTGCCTTCCCAAGCCCCTTGATATTGACCAATTGAATTCCACTGTAGAAATCGCACTGAAAGAATGCGGCCCCGAAGAAATAATCCGGCAATTCACCGCTATCGAACACTCCAATCGCGTCGATGCCGAAACACTGCTCACAAGGTCAACCGATAGACTCAGCAGGCAAAATCAGATCATGCGGAAACTCCGCGGTTCCACTACACGCCCGAATATCAGCGCCCTGGCTAGAGAATTCAAAGTCGCACGCCGAACCATTATCCGCGACCTCCACGACTTGATACGACGCGGACAACTCCCCGGCAATGTGTATCCCGACGAAAATGAAGAAGAACAATCCGACAACGAAAGTTGATATAAATAACCGGCGCGCCGGGACGCGGTTCTTATCTTATCCGGAAAAACCACAATCAAGCCCGGCGTGCCGGTAATCAAAACACTAAACTGTACACGCCCTACTGAAGCGCATCATATACATGACCAACGAGCTTCTCCGACGGCTTCAACGTCTTTGCACCCGTCTTCCACTTCGCCGGACATGCCTCACCCGGATGCGAGGCCAGATACACGTTGGCTTCCATCTTCCTGTAAAGCTCGTCCGCGTTCCGACCCACGTTATAGAAATTCACCTCCGAACAAACAAGCTTACCCTCAGGATTGATCATAAACGTGCCGCGTAAGTCTAACCCCGTTTCCGGATCATACACACCGAGCATCCTGCCCACTTTACCCGAGGGGTCCGCACCCATCGGGAACTGCACCTTCTCCAGTAATTTCTCCGATGTCCTCCACGCCAAATGCGTGAACATCGTGTCCGCCGAAACCGAAATCACTTCCACATCGAGCTTCTTGATGTCTTCATACCTCTCGGCTAAATCAGCCAGCTCCGTCGGACATACAAACGTGAAATCCGCCGGATAAAAGAACAATACCGTCCATTTATTCTGTTCCTTTAACTCCTTCAACGAAACCTTGCCGAACGTACCCTCGGCAGGATTGTATGTGTCCATTTCAAATTCAGGCACTTCCATGCCGACCGTTATTACTGCATTCTCACACATAGGCATTCTTAGTTCTTATATTTTCAGTTTCTCGTCTATCAAACCTTTGCCCTTTAACCCCACCGGTAAATCCGGTGATGCAACAAACCCCACATTTCGCAAAAGTCAATCAACATAATGCAGTTTATCAGGAGAATTTCCTCCAATTCAGAAAACCCGCAGAGCGATGAAGCTTAAATCAAACTAAACAGAAGAATCATTACCTCCGTCTGCGCCGTAGATACTCGTAAGCCTCGTTCAATTCCCTTGTCCGCTTCTCAGCCAAATGCCTCAAGTCCCTACCCAAATGCCGTACGCGATCCGGATGATACTCCGATACCATCCTCCTATAATTACTCTGGATATCCTTCAGTGTGTAGTCGCCCTCGAGTTGAAGTACCTTTTCATAGTATCGCCGGCTCTCGGAAGAATCTTTTCCATGACTTACCCGACGGAATTTTCTTATTTCTCCCTTCAGTAGTTTCCACCACTTCGGAAAAAGTACCGCAAATATTACCGCCAGTATCAAAAAAATAATATATCGCATGAAATAAATAAACCTTCCCGCTGGAATCCTTGTCCGATTGTAAATCAACACCATCACCGGCACATATATCTAACCTAATCAAACTGTCTTCGCCGTAAACGGTCAAATAAAATGGCTCTCTTAATATAAGCGGCCGCCTTACCTTACTTGTACGCGGACGTGAAATTGGGCGCCTTTCAAGAAAGAACGGCACATTTTCATACGTCCGTCCACAACCGCCAACCACCCACAGCTGAATTTCGCAAATTGGAGTATTTTGCGCAAAATGGCGATCATTTAACGCATTATGGCGTTGTGGGTATAGAGCGACATATCTATATTTTACTTACAGCAAAAAAATTAACCATCAATAAAAACGAGGTGTGAAGAAATTATGATCACCACCAACCAAATCAAAAGTAAACTGAATATTTACAGGCCCAAAGGATTCACACTAATCGAGCTCCTCGTCGTCATCGCCATAATCGCCGTACTTGCGGGCATGCTCCTGCCGGCCCTAGCTCGCGCCAAGGAAAAGGCGAAAAGGACTCAATGCCTTAGCAACCTCCGTCAGGTCGGCATTGCATGTCAACTTTATGCCGATGAATACGACGGTAACCTGCCGGTATTGAGTACGGCCGTATATTGGCCCTGGGATATAGATCAGAAATCCTGTGACGAACTCGCAAAGCACGGAACGCAAAGGGATATCTTTTACTGTCCCTCCTTTCAATTCCAGAATACGGACGAATTATGGGAGTTCACCGAGGATTATCGCGTACTCGGCTACGCACTCACATTCAAGAATTCAGGGAGGGTGGCGACATCGAATATTAACGAGACAATTACACCACAGGAAATCAAGATTCGCGGAAGGTCATATGTGCCCAAGGCGTCAACCAGACCGTTAGTGGCAGACGCCACACTCTCCGAGGGCAATGATAATTTTAACCATGTCCAAGGCGGCTGGGCGGATTACCACCGCACGAGTCATATGAACGGTGTCGATCCAGCAGGCGGTAATATACTTTTCCTGGACGGCCATGTAGAGTGGCGAAACTTCAGTGATATGAAAGTTCGCACCACAGATGAACCACGGTTCTGGTGGTAACACTTCCCGCAAGCCACCCCGGACTCGATGCGCTACTTTGCTCAAATCTCAAATCTTAAATCTTAACCCTCAACACCCGCGCTTCTCAGCATTACGTTTCAACTTCCGATACACACTCGGAGAATGCCCCATGCGCTCATGAAAAGCGGTAGCGAAATACTGACTTGATCTAAAACCACACGCCAACGCTATTTCCGTTATACTCAATTCCGGCCTCTCCACCAGCATGCGCACAGCCGCATCAAGCCTGCATTGATTGAGATAATCGATCGGCGTCATATTGGTTATCCTCCGGCAGTAGTCGGCGAACCTGCTCCTGCCAAGCCCGCAGCCTTCAGCCATCATTCCGAGACTCCAGTCCCTGTCCAGGCTCCCCGGTAGTCTCGACAAAAATATCTCCACCGTCCGCCTGCTCGAGCTCAAGCCCGCGTCCAAATCCATATTCCTGCTGTCCAGCATCTCGAACAACGCCACAAATAGTTCGTTCAAATGCAATTTAAGCCGCGTCTGCACAAAACCGATATTCCTGCGCTCGACCAAACGTGATATCTTCTCAAAACAACTCCCTACCATCCGGTCTGCGCGCCATACCGGCTGCTCGTTGTATCTCAATAAGGTGGTAAGTTTACGAAGATCCTCCGACGACATGATAAACCACGACGGCCAATTCCATCGCTGATGCGGATGCCGCACGCCGACGTCCAGGATGATCCAATGCAACCTGCTTGGGCCTATATTAGGCGCGCCTATCCGGTGACGCTGCCACGGACGCGTAATGGCCAGGTCTCCGCTCTCGAGCATATACTCCTTGTCATCCACAAAGAATTGCGCCTTCCCCCGCGACAGAAAGGTCAGTTCTATCCCCTCGTTCCGATGCCAGTCCAATCCCCAATCCTGCGGCTTCGCAGCGTCCCAAAAACCGACGGACGAAATCTCCGGCATAACACGCGGCGGCATTACCTTCCCTGGATAGCCACGCCTGCAATATGCCTCCATATAAATATCCCCACGCTCAGCCGCGCGCCTCAGCATCTCGCACTTATCGGCATGCAACACCCCACTCTCGCTCTTGAATACCGCTGATCCCGCCATAGCTCTCAAAATGTTCAATATTTACCAATATTAAAATCCGAAAGCACAACACGCAAGCGATTTGCTAAACTACGCTCCGAATCAATATTAATAATGTTCATTACAAGATAACCGAAAACCATGAAGGAAATTATGAACCGGAGAGAATTCGTCAAACAAACCGCCCTCGGCGCCGTCGTAGCGGGATTCCCCGCCGTAATCCCGTCGTCCGCCCGGGGCGCCGCAGGTAAGACCGCGCCGAACGATAAAATCAACGTCGGCTGTATCGGTACCGGCCCGCAAGGCCGCGGCGTAATGTGGAACTTCCTCGCCCAAAACGATGCCAGAGTGACGGCCGTCTGCGACGTCAAGGACGACCAACTCAAAATCGCGCGGGATACCGTCAACGGCCATTACAAGAACTCCGACTGCGCAACATACCGCGACTTCAAAGAAGTCCTCGCGCGCAAAGACATAGACGTCGTCCTCATCGCCACACCGGATCACTGGCACGTGCCGATCGCTGTCGCCGCCGCCGAGGCAGGCAAGGATATGTACGTGGAGAAACCGATGGGCCTCACCGTCGCCGAAGACAAAATACTCAGAGAAGCAATCAAAAAGCACAAACGCGTATTCCAGTTCGGCACACAGCAGCGCTCCGGTGAAAACTTCTGGCGCGCCTGCGAATTAGTGCGCAACGGCTACATCGGCGAACTGAAACATGTCAATGTCTGGTCGCCCGCAAGTCATCCCGGCGGCGCCACCGATCCGTTGCCCGTACCCCCGGGAATAGACTATGACAGATGGCTCGGTCCCGCGCCTTATACGCCCTACACGAAAAACAAGTGCTCTGATTCCAATAAAACTTGGTGGTTCAATTACGACTACGCCCTCGGCTTTATCGCCGGCTGGGGTGTGCATCCACTTGATATAGCGCTCTGGGGATCCGACGCGTTTATGGCCGGCCCCCTCGAAGCCGAAGGCCGCGCCGTCATACCCACAATCGGCGCCTGTAATACCGCCATTGCGTGGTGGGTCAATTTTAAATGCTCAGACGGCGTCACGGCCGACTTCTTCGGCACCCCCAACGGGTACTCGGTAATTTCCAAAATGAACAACCTCGCGTCGTTCGAAAAGAAATACCGAACCGTCCTCACCCACGGCACCGCGTTCGAAGGCG
>JAIPKD010000061.1 GCA_021733835.1 Verrucomicrobiota bacterium | reverse complement strand
GAAGGAAACCGTGCGGATCAAATTGCCACCTAAACCTTCGGGCCCGTCAACCGTCAAGATGCCGGGACGCAAACCCGAAGATGCCGCCCCTTCAGGTGCGCAAGAAAAGGAAGGCGAAGCTGCGCCGCCGAAGCCGGGAACCGCAGCGCCCTCCGGTGGGCCGACACCACCCAAACCGCCTACACCGCCAAAACCGTCAGCACAGGCGAAACCGGGAACTTCAGCGCCGGGCGCCGCAGCCGCTCCGAAAGCAGCCGCGAAAAAGGCGCCTCAACCCGCCCCCGCACCGCGTCCGAGACCGGCTGCATCCGCGCCGGCGGTCGGACCGATCGAGACTGGATTAGCGGTCGGCACCGCGATTATTTGCCTGCTCGTACTTATTAGAGTCTTCTTGCTGGGTTCATAGGATTTGAATTACGGTTAAAGGATATTCAGAGATTGCACAAGTTATCGGATCAAACTAAACTTTAAATTCACTCTTAAACAGAATCGTTACTGTTATGGCTACCGGAAAAACGATAGAATTGACAAAAGCTAATTTTGAAGAAGAAGTCATCCATTCCCCAGTGCCTGTGTTGGTCGACTTTTGGGCGGAATGGTGCGGGCCGTGTAAAATGATCTCGCCCATCATCGATGAACTCGCTTTCGAATATGACGGAAAAGCAAAGGTCGGAAACGTGAACGTAGACGAAGAACAGGAGCTGGCATCGCAGTTCAGTATTCGCGCCATTCCGACGCTCCTTATATTCAAAGGCGGTGAGGTCGTCGACCAGATAGTCGGTATGACAAACAAGCGCGACCTAAAGGCCGCTGTCGATAAGTTTATCACACTTTAACGCAGTATTTGGGAGTGGCAGCAAAACCGCATCGTCCGGATGCGGTTTTTCTTTTTGCGCAGGTGTAGAGGAGGATTAGCTTAATCCACCCTCTTCATTATCGCCACATACGCGCCGTCCACATGTTCATTGAACGGGAGCAAGGTACGATCGGATACAATTTTAAAATCCCGATGCCCTTCAAGGAATGAACGCACTACTTCTTCATTCTCCTCCGGTTCAATGCTACAAGTGCTGTATACAAGCCGGCCACCTTTCCTCGCAAATCTCGATGCATGTTCTAGTATCTCTTTTTGCCGCTCCGCCAGGCGCGTAATGCGTGATTCCTCAAAGTTCCATCTTGCCTCGATCCTTCTCCTCAGTACGCCCGTATTCGAGCACGGCACATCCACCAACACCCTATCAATGGCGCCGGTGTGCTCCGACAAAGCATAGGCGGATTGATCATGGACTCGTACATTGGAAATCCCGAGTCTGGTCAAGTTCTCGTCGAGCCTCTTCAATCTGGCGGGCGACGTATCGGCGGCTATGACGCGCCCGCTATTTCTCATAACCTGGGAAATGTACGACGTTTTCCCTCCCGGCGCGGCGCAGAAATCCAGTATTGTTTCACCCGGCTGCGGATCAAGGGCATTTACCGATAACAGCGTACTTGGGTCCTGAATATAAAACATCCCTTGTTTAAAACTGTCCAATACCTGGATGGAAGGATATGAATCGAATCTGAACACGAGGTCCGGCGGCGTCCAGTCAAATTCTTGTTGTTCGAATTGCACACCCTCGCCCGCCCACTTGTGAGTCACTTCATCGGCGGTTGTCCTCAGAGTATTGATCCGCGCAAACGCAGGTGCAGGCGTATTGTTCCAGTCCATCAACCATCGCACCCTGGTTTCGCCCCACCTGCGTATCCAGCGCTTCCATAATCCGGCCGGATGCGAATACCCGATCGGCGGATTCACCGTCTTCAGCTCCTCCAAAAGCCGCCGTGTCTGCTCGCGTTCTCTGGTATAGCCGCGCAGGATTCCGTTCACCAGGCCGGTGAACCCGCCGATACCGAGATTACGCGCGAGACCGACTGTTTCATTAACCGCCGCATGATCGGGGATGCGATCCAGCCAGAACATCTGGTACAAGCCCAGCCTCAAGATTGCGCGGCACGCGCTGTTCCGGGGCGGCTGCCTGGTTTTCCGGTCAATTAGGAAATCCAGAGCACTCTTCCATTGTCCGATTCCGTGCGCCATTTCCCAGACCAGTGCCCTGTCTTCCTTGGCTATCCGGTTGTTATCCAGGTATTTAGGTAATAACTCGTCAATGCGACGCCGCTCATTTTCTGCATCGAGAAGAATTCTAACCGTGATTTCTCTTGGTTTTAAACAACTCACTGGTCCATAATGTCATGGGGTGAAGCTTTAATCATTATAAAAGTACTATGAAAGAAGAATTAGAAAAACTTGCCGCATCAGGAAAGATAAACCGTCGCCATATCGAACCTATTCTTAAGTTGAACGAATTCGGCTATTGCCAACATCGCAGTTGGGGATTCGGCAGGATACTCGAAATAGATACAGTGTTAGGGCGGATGACCATCGACTTCGAATCCAAGCCGGGACACCATATGGCGTTAAGTTTCGCAGCCGAGAATTTGAAACCCATACCGCAAGACCATATTCTCGCGCTCAAGGCCACGGACTTAGACACCCTCCGCCAAATGGCGGCGGCTACTCCGGTCGACCTTGTCCGCGTTGTAATCAATAGCTTCGCAGGCAAGGCAACCGTAACCCAGATTCAGAAAACACTGGTGCCCGAAGTAATCGACTCGGATTGGAAAAAGTGGTGGGACAGCGTCAAACGCGCGCTGAGCAAGGACGGCCATTTCAAAATGCCCATTAAAAAGAGCGATCCCATCATTTTCCACGAAGAAGAAATACCGCTGCAGGAACAGTTGATGTCCGATTTCCGTAAAGCAAAAGGGCTTAAGGCCCGGATGATCGTCGCCGCTGAAATACTGAAGAATCTCAATGATCTGGATGACAAGCATTCCGCCGCTTCGGAAATAGTCGACGCTATGAACGCCGAAATAGACACGCATAAGAGAACGCAGCCTTCGATCGCACTGGAGGCGGTTTTTCTACGCAACGATATCAGGAAAGCGGCTAACCTCCCCGATTCGCCGAATGAGGTCACCGAAACCGATATCTGGAGACAGGAACTCTCAGTTAACGAAATAATGGAGGGCGTCCAGGCCTTGAAATATAAACACGCGGTACAATCATTTAAACACGCATTCCCCGAACAATGGGCCAATGTCTTAATGACCTCGATCAACGATGTCTCAGCCAAATTATGCGGCGAGTACGCCGACGCGCTGATTAGCGAAGGGTATTTCGACCAGTTAAAAGAGATTATCGCCCGTCACATAAATCAACATACAGCGGAGAGCGAACTTCTGCTATGGCTGGCAAAATCGCGTTCCGATGCATTCGCCGATATTCTCGGGCCGGAGGTCTTCCGCGCCATACTAACCGCCATCGAGCGTGACCAGTTCAGTGAAAAGAGGTCCAATCGCCTCGGCGATTTTCTCCTGGCCGACTCCACATTTTTCGAGCAACTCCTCGACAGCGCCGATCTCGAAGTTATAAAAGACCTCACACGCGCACTCCAATTCGCGTCATGTTTCAACGATGTAGACAAGCGTTCGCTCTTGGGCAGGATCGTCAAGCATTCACCGGCGGCACAAACCATGATTTCCAGCGACCAAAAACAAGTAACCGATACGGCATTAATAGTTTCATGGGAAAGCCTTAATCAGCGCAAAAAGGACTACGACAAACTGGTTCACAAAAAGATACCCGCCAACTCACACGAGATAGCCATAGCGCGCAGCTACGGCGATCTGAGCGAAAACCATGAATACAAGGCCGCCAAGGAAATGCAGAAACTCCTTATGAAACAAAAGGCGGAACTCGAAAACCAACTCGTCCACGCGCGAGGCACCGATTTCAAAAATCCGCAGACCGATTCGGTTAACGTCGGCACAACCGTCACACTAACCAACCTGGACAACGGCGAAAACGAAATCTATTCCATTCTCGGCGCATGGGACTTCGATGATGAAAAGAGTATCATCAGCTATTTAAGCCCCGTGGGAAGAGCATTATTAAATCACAAGCCCGGCGATACCGTCGAAATCGAGCTCGATAATAACAAAAAGCGGCTCAGAGTGGAACGTATCGATGCAGCCATCGCCTCCGAGTCCGAGTCCGACAATTGAGTGAGCCGGCTTCAAACATTGCGCCTTGCAGGTGTAGCCCATTCCATGGCGCCCCATGACCAACCGGGAGGGCTAAGACCATCTATCTCAGGTCACGTTGGATGCGGAGGTCGACGACGCATTCAACGTGCTGGGTCTGCGGGAACATATCCAGGGGCACAACCCCGTTTAGTTCATAAGGGCCGTTTTCACAGATTGCACTCACGTCCCGCGCGAGAGTGGCGGGATGGCATGAGATGTAAATCACCTGCGACGGCCTCTCACGCCGTATCATATCGAGCGTCGGCTGTTTACATCCGGTTCGCGGCGGATCGAGGAGAAGGCACGTTCTATCGGCCGGAAAGTGATCCCACAATTGCGGCAGTACCTCTTCGGTTTTACCTTCCACATACCGGCCGTTATGCTTCCCTTTACGTTCCGCGTTTGCACGCGCGGCGCGAATCGCCTGCCTATCCTGTTCTATACCGAGGAATTCTTCCGTGTCATCGGCCAATGCGATACTAAAGAAACCTACGCCGCAGTATGAGTCTATAAGGAAACGCGTTCTATTGTTATGCAACCGCTCGCGAACCACGTCGATTAATTCGGGTAAGAGCGCGAAGTTATTTTGGAAGAACGAGTTATCGGGGACATGCCAATCGGGCGGAAAGAGTCTTAAGGCCACTTTTTCCCCGTTGCGCCGCGGCGGATTCCGTCTTGCTTCAAACAGTTCTTCATTTATTTCGGGTTCCGCAATGATGCATCTTTCGATATCCAGCACCAGCCTTGAATCCGGCCGCAGGAAGCCGAGGTTCATGTCCTTCTTGAATTTACTCCACTGCGCCCGCACCATAATGCGGTTTCTGTATCCATAAGGACTCGGGCAAGGTATTACAGGTGACACATCGGGTTCGGTGAATTTGCCGATTCTTTGGAAAATATCGGTGACCTGTTTTCTTTTGAGCTCGAGCTGCGCGGCATACTGCATGTGCTGGTATTGGCATCCTCCGCACATACCGAAATACCGGCAAACCGGGCGCACGCGCTGGAGGGACTTCTTCAAGACCCTTAGCAGTTCGGCCCTTGCGTAGTTTTTCTTAACCTCAATAATCTTGAAAGACACCTCCTCGCCGATTAAGACATACGGCACGAAGACAACGGCCTCATCGATCCTTACCACGCCTTCACCGCCGAAGGCGATATCCTCGACGACACCCGTTTGGATCGCTCCGGGCTTGAGCTCCTTATCCGGCTTTGATTCTATTCTCACTTCTAATTGTTATCCCTTGGTAATACAGCAATTAATTGTCAGGTTCTCATTCATTTAGTCCGGCTGCTATAGCCGACGTATGTTCAATCCACAAATAACGCGTGAAAACGCCCCCCAGCTATTCAGCCGCAACGAGCAGCAGGCGTAATCTTATCGTTGTCTGTAACAAATGCAAGGGATCGCATTCCGCCGACTCCTTTGACACACGTTGCGTTTAAAACATTCCAATCGATGAATTATCTAAGCACGCGCCGGAAGGACATGCTCCTGAGAATACATCCACGAAGGTTCACGAAGGCTTTTTCTTAGTGTTTCTTCGGGCCCTTCGTGGATCAAATATAATAAATGTTACCGACTTTGGATGATTGATCCAACAATTTCTGGAAGTCGATATCATCTGCCGTGTTTTCAGCGGCCTCCTTTATTCGCGTCCATGCGTTTTTAATGATCCGTGGACAATTCGGATCATTCAAGGCGGGTGTATCATATACCGCACCGTGGATACATCTAAGAATGTCCCCCAAAGTAATCTCCGACGGCGGGCATGCAAGGGAGTAGCCCCCTACCCTTCCTCGATGGCTTCTCACAATCCGCTTCGACTTGAGTTCAATCAGTATTTGGACGAGGTAATTCGGCGGTATATTAAATTCGTCTGCGATGTCGTCGACGCGCCGCGGCTTCCCGGCGTGAAATGAAACCGCAAGTCCGAAGACCGCCCGTATTGCGTAATCGCTTTTGACCGATAACTTCACGACCGAAAATTATGCGTCAAACACAGTATTCGCAACAAAAACCTCGATTCAACAACGTATTTATACTGAAGGACTATAAACGCCGATGTGTAAACTTCCTGTATTTGACATCTCGTTGACAGGGATAAAGATGCGGGCGCCGGCGCGGTGGTTAGAAACCGGGCTTATTAAAAGTCGGATTAATTGAACCGCGGGGCTTACAACGGGTGAAGTTATCACTTGTTTGGGTTTCTCCTGGTTCTCGTTCTCGGAATGTACTCGAAGCCGGCACACGGAGATTCAATCGGCGTCGAGTAATAAACCGTCGTAAACCCGCGGTTCAAATTCAAAAAGAGTTGCGGATGGAATGATTTCAAAATGCCCAACACCCGATCTGAGGGATCGAAATTCGCCATTCTGATTATCATTCTCATCATACGCTCGTTATTAAAAACCCAGGATTATGTAGATCATTACCAGATTAACAACCACGTGTAAAGCATGAATTATCGCAGGCGCTAAAAAAATCGGCCGGAATCAGCGCAAACGCTTGACAGCATTCAGGCTTTTCCGTATTCTCCGTGCTTGTTCACATTAACATAAAATGCATATCGCGATTCGAGCCGTTTTATGATTGTATTGTCCAGCGGCATGGGTCGGTCTTGCATTTTTTTTTAAGATTAAGCAAGTCAGAGTTTATGGCCAAAGGAATTGTTAAGTGGTTCAGCAACCGTAAAGGATTCGGCTTCATAGCCAATGAAGACGATATCGATGTGTTCGTACATCATTCCGACATTCAGATGAACGGATTCAAGACATTGGATGTGGGACAGGAGGTCTCCTTCGAACTGATGCAAGGGGACAAGGGGCCGAAGGCGAAGAACGTTCAGATCGACGCATCCTGAGAAACGGAACATAGCGCAGACTCGACGAGTATCCGTCACTTCCGGCTTTAAAAATACGGCAGCGCGGGTACTCTTGTATCGTGGATGTTTTGTCCGTTCAACGGAAAGGCAATGTGTACGTACACATACCGTTTTGTGCGCGTTGGTGCAGTTATTGTCCTTTCTACTCGGAACCGGCGGATAAGCGGAAGATCGAACGTTTTATTTCCTCACTAATCACGGAAATGGAGATGCTCCCATCGGCCGAGGCGCCTGAGACATTATACTTCGGGGGCGGGACGCCTTCGATTCTCAGCGTTTCAAACTGGATACGTATATTCAACGCCTTCGAAAAGCGCGGTTGGTCGGACGCCGCCGAGTTCACGATTGAATGCAATCCGGCAACGGTCACCGAATCAAAGGCGCGTGTCTGGCGTGAACATGGCGTCAACCGGGTCTCGGTAGGTGTACAGGCGTTTGATGATGCGACACTCCGCCGGCTGGGTCGCGTACACAGTGTCTCCGATGTAATCAAGACCATAAAAATCCTGAGAAATGCTGGGTTCGACAATCTTAACCTGGACTTGATGTTCGCCATACCCGGGCAATCACGAGCGGCCTGGCGCCGCAGTCTTTGCGAAGCGATTGCAATACAGCCGGAACATATCTCCTGTTACGAGATTACTTTCGAGGAAGATACGGAATTATTCGATATGCTCGAATCCGGTGGATACAAACCGGATGAAGATGTCGCGTGTGACATGTACGAAGATTTTCTGGAGTACACTGCAAATCATGGATACGAATTATACGAAGTCTCCAATACCGCGAAACACAATGGAACCGATAAGGCGGAATTCCCATTTTTTGCTTGTAGACATAACATAAATTACTGGCGCGGCGGTTCTTATCACGGACTCGGGCCTTCCGCAGCCGGGTATGCAAACGGGGTGCGAACGCGAAACCTGCCCAATACCGATCTGTATTGTGCAATCATAGAAACCGGACGTCGCGCGTTTGAATACGAAGAAAGGCTGTCTCCGCCCGCCAGGGCCGGCGAGACCGCCGCATTCGGTCTTAGAATGGCCGCCGGCTGGCCGCTCGATGAATTTAGGAAAAAAACGGGATACGACCTGCTACAAACCTGGCCCGAGGAAATACGAATGCTCGTTTCAAACGGTCTGGGTATCCTGGAAAGCGACAGGTTCCGTCTTACACCACGTGGTTTGCGAACTGCCGACTGGGTGGCCACACAATTCTTGTGTCCCGCTGAGGAAAACATCGGGCAACGATAATCGTGTATAGCCGGATATTTGATCACCGAGTTCTCCGAATTCGCGGAGCTGCATCGGGCACAGTCCGATTACTCTCGTGCTTGGTTCGCAATAATCTTGACCTAAACCTTATCAGAGCGTATTCCCTATACCGGAACTTATGAAATTCATTTTAAACACAAGGTTAAATATGCGTCTATTAACATATTCTTTAGTCATGGCCGTAATGTTTACTACGGCACTGTTCACAAACGCAGCGGATACAGCCGAGAAGACCGAGATACTGCTCGTAACCGGCGATGATGTAGCGCCTTTCCATGACTGGCACGGAATGTCACAAGCTACACGCGAGGTGCTGGTTGACTCAGGCAAGTTCAATGTTCGCGTTTGCGAGGACCCGATGATCCTGGAATCGGCCGCGGCCCTCGAAAAATACGACGCCATTTTCATGTCGATATATAATGCGTCACTACCGACGATCTCCGACGAGGCCAAGGAGAACCTCTTGAACTTCGTCAAGAACGGTAAGGGGATAATTATTAGCCATCTTACCAGCGCGTCGTTCAAGGAATGGCCCGAGTTCAAGGAGCTTTGCGGACGGTACTGGGTAATGGGCACGTCCGGGCACGGGCCGAGAGGCGTTTTCCAGGCGCAGATCAAGGACAAGGATCATCCAATCACAGAAGGCCTCGAAGACTTCAGGGTCTTCGATGAACTTTACGCCAAGCTCCAAGGTGACGCCGATATTCACGTGCTTGTGGAGGCCGAGTCCGACTGGAGCGGAAACACAGAGCCGCTGGTATTCACCAGGAAGTACGGCAAGGGCCGCGTTCTTCATGAAACCTTCGGTCACGACCGGAAGGCGATCATGGACCCGTCGGTCAAAAAGATCATTATCAACGGCTGCCAATGGGCGGCAAAGGCCGAATAAAATCACAGGCCTTTCAGTTGGTTCATTTATCAAAATCTTCCGCGGCCGGGATATGAATGTCCGCCACAGTAAGCTGCTTTCGGCGACTTAGCAATGGCGGACATTCCACTCATAAACCCGGCCGTCATTCCCATTTATTTTCGTCGAGACTGCAGCAGCGTTACGGGAAAAGCCGGACGAAAATGCAAATATCGGAGCGCGACTGTGCTGAAAGCCAGCCGCAGCAGTCTCGAAAAGCCGTTGCACCCGGTAATCGAATAAAGCCGTGGCATTCGAAGCCACTGCGGCTGATCCTCCGGACACAGCCGCGCTCCGTGTGTTCTTGAAACCATTCTCTCACGGGTACCCGGTTTCTGTTTGATTCAATGAATCCGGGGAGCAAGTCGGCGTTAAGTTACCGGACAACTTTTGAACTTGAGTATAAGGATGTTCTGCCGAAATATGGTTGTCCTGATTCGGATAACATTATGAAGAAGGTCATCATAATTTTTTCCCTGATAATAGCTGTTGTCGCCGTTGGCGCGTTTATTTATTCGCGTAATAACGGCGGTGACGGCATTATCCGCGTTTCGGGAACCATTGAAGCCACAGACGCCGAGATCGGTTTTCGCATCCCCGGTCTCCTTGCAAAACGCCTAGTTGATGAAGGCGAGACTATTGAGAAGGGACAGGAAATCGCGCTGTTGGAATCGAGCGAACAAGAGATTGCCGTCAAACAAGCAAAGGCCCAGCTCCAGCAAGCACAAGCCAAACTAGTAGAGCTCGAAAACGGTGCGCGTCCCGAGGAGCTTGATGCCGCCGAGGCCGAGCTCGAGGCCGCGCGCGCGGCGCTTGAAAAGACGGAATCAACACTCGAAGGCGCCGAGCTCGATTTCAAAAGGGCCGAAGAATTATATGCGAATAAGAACATCAGCGTCAGCGAATACGATCAATACCGAATACGACTTAAAACAGCACGAGGCGCACGCGCGCAGGCGGCGGCGCAGGTCAAGTCCGCGGAAGAAAACCTCAAGCTCCTTAGAAAAGGGCCGCGAAAGGAGAAGATCGATCAGGCACGTGCACAAGTCGAAGGCGCTCACGCAAAGCTCGAACAAGCAGAACTCAACCTAGAATACACCACCCTTTCCGCGCCGTTCAGCGGCGTTGTCCTCAGTAAATCAGCCGAGCCCGGCGAATACATGAATCCGGGTACACCCGTTTTAACCGTAGGAGATTTGGATAACGTCTGGCTGCGCGCGTACGTCAGTGAAACCGATCTCGGCAGGATTCGACTCGGACAAAGCGCGGCGGTATCGACGGACTCGTATTCTGGGAAAACATACAAAGGCCGCCTAAGCTTCATCAGCGGCCGCGCCGAATTTACTCCGAAACCGGTGCAGACCTTTAAGGAACGCGTAAAACTCATGTACCGTATCAAGATAGACCTTAATAATCCGGAACACGAACTCAAGCCGGGAATGCCCGCCGACGCCGTAATACACTTGGAAGAGTAAGGACATGGATAAATCGCCGCACGCGGTTAACGCCGTCAACCTCACAAAGCAGTTCGGCGCTCTTATCGCCGTTAAAGACCTTTCTTTCGACATCGAGTACGGCGAGATATTCGGACTAGTCGGGCCCGACGGCGCGGGGAAGACGACGACACTGCGAATGCTCGGCGGCATACTAAAGCCCACGGACGGCGAGGCATTCGTCGCCGGTTATTCTGCGAGCGCGCAGCCGGAAAAGGTTAAGGATAACATTGCATACATGAGTCAACGTTTCGGACTCTATAACGATCTTACCGTTCAGGAGAACATCAACTTTTACGCTAATCTCTACGGCGTACCGCGTAAGACCAGACACGAGAAGACCGACCGGCTGCTTGATTTCAGCAACCTGCGTCCGTTTAAACGCCGGCTCGCAGGAAATTTATCGGGGGGAATGAAGCAAAAACTCCAGCTCACCTGTGCGCTTATCCATACACCGAAAGTACTCTTGCTGGATGAACCGACAAACGGCGTTGACCCGGTGAGCAGGCGTGATTTTTGGCGAATACTCTATAAGCTCCTCAGCGACGGCGTATGTATCCTTACCACAACCGCATACATGGACGAGGCGGAACGGTGCAGCCGAATCGGCCTCCTCTACCAAGGCAATATCATAGGCATCGGACGACCGCGCGAAATCAAACAAATGCTCGACGGCCGAATAATCTCCGTCCGCACATCGAACCCACAGAAGGCAAATTCCATCCTACGCGGCGAATTCGGCGCCGCAAACGTAAACCTGTTCGGCGCCACCGTCCATGTCGTCTCCGGTGATCTCGAGTCCGATAAAACCATCATCCACGGCATTCTGAATTCTGCGTCGCTTGAAGTCCGGGAACTGCATGAACAAACTCCATCGATCGAGGACGTGTTTGTAAACGTATTGACCCAACAAAAGGCGGGAACCGATTCGTTCAACAACAATATCACCGGAATAATGCCCTCGCCCGGATCGGCGATGGACGCCGAGACCGATGCGGTGACGGTTGAACAACTTACCCGCCGCTTCGGTAATTTTACCGCCGTAGACAGTCTAAGCTTCAGCGTACCGGCGGGCGAGGTCTTTGGTTTTCTCGGCCCGAACGGCGCGGGCAAAAGCACAACTATCCGCATGTTATGCGGTTTGTTAAAGCCTTCCGGAGGTGAAGGCAGCGTTCTCGGTTTCGATATCCACAGCGAAGCGGAGCTAATTAAGCAAAATATCGGCTACATGAGCCAGAAGTTCTCGCTTTACGAAGACTTGACCGTTGATGAAAACCTCACATTCTACGGCGGCATTTATGGTCTTGACGGTAGGCGTTTAGAGGAACGCAAACGCTGGGCGCTGGAGATTACTAATCTAGATGAGCACAGGTTCTCGCCGGCCGGTATTCTGAGCGCCGGATGGAAGCAGCGCCTCGCCCTCGCCTGCTCCATCCTTCATCATCCGCCGATACTCTTTCTGGATGAACCGACAAGCGGCGTCGATCCGATCAGCCGCCGCAGGTTCTGGGAACTCATTTATTCAATGTCCGACAATGGCGTCACCGTTTTCGTCACCACGCACTACATGGAAGAGGCCGAGTACTGCAACCGCCTGGCCATGATATACCAAGGTAGAATGGCGGCCATGGGAGCACCGGATGAATTGAAATTCGATATAATGGGCGAACACATCATTGAAATCGAGACCGATCAACCACAGCCGACATTGGAACTCGTCGAACAAATCGACGGTGTACGCGAGGCGTCATTGTTCGGAGCGAGTATACATGTCTCGACATCGACGCCGGAGAAAACGGGCGCCGCCGTTAAGAATGTATTGTCGGAACACGGTCTGCCGCCGGAGCGTGTCACAGAGATCAAGCCCGGTATAGAAGATGTGTTTATTTACTTAATCGAGAAAATTGATCGGGAACAGATGAATCGGCGGCCACAGGGGGGCGCAAATGATTAATCTCAAACGCACATGCGCAATCGCGCATAAGGAATCCATTCACATACTCCGCGACTGGCGAAGCCTCGCCCTGGCGATCGCCATTCCAATTATCCTAATCCTCCTATTCGGTTATGCCTTGGATATGGATTTGGACGACGTACCCACCGTTATCCTGGATAAATCAAGGACTCCGTCGAGCAGAGAATTGGTCAGCCGCTTCGACGGTTCGCCGTACTTTTCGGTAAACGAATACTGCGATAATTATGCAATAATAGATGAACGTCTCCTCACCGGAAAAGCGCTCGTGGGCATAGTTATCCCCTATGATTTCGCGGATGACATTCAGGCCGGCCGTAAGGCGGAGATACAGGTGTTCACCGACGGCAGCGAAGCGAACACGGCGCGGCTGGCCTCGGGTTATGCGAAGGCCATCGGCATGGTCTATAATTCGCAACTGGCTATGCGCTACGCGGAACTCCAAGGTATCGCGCCGGACGCACCCTCCGTCGACCTGCGTCCACGCGCCTGGTACAACCCGGACATGCGCAGTCAAAACACGATAGTCCCCGGTATCATCGCCGTCGTAATGGTGATAATCGCTGCAATGCTTACCAGCGTCACCGTCGCCCGCGAGTGGGAGCTGGGGACGATGGAGCAATTAATCAGTACACCCGTTCGCATTCCGGAGATTATTTTCGGCAAGGTCGCCCCATACTTTGTCATCGGCGTATGCGACGTGGCTATTGCGATAGTATTCGGACAAGCGGTGTTCGGTATTCCGTTGCGCGGCAGCACAGTGCTCGTTTTCCTTACTTCATCCGTATTCCTCTGCGGCGCTCTTTTTTTTGGTCTTACCTTAAGCATCGTGTTAAAGAAGCAGGTTTTAGCCAATCAGATAGCGATTTTATCGAGTTACCTCCCTACGATGCTGCTGAGCGGATTCGCGTTTCCCATCGAGAATATGCCGTTTGCCATTCAGTGCCTTACGTACTTCGTCCCCGCCCGGTATTTCATCGAGATACTCCGGGGGATTTTCCTCAAGGGCATCGGCCTCGAAATACTCTGGCTCAATACGATAATTCTCACTGTCTACGCTATTTTTATGGTTATCCTGGCGCACAAAAAACTAAACTTACGGATCGAATAAGCAATGCTGCTCAGACTCAGACAGATGCTCGTCAAAGAGTTCCTTCAAATCCTGAGGGATCCGCGGATGCGTATGGTCGTGTTCGCCATGCCCGTATTGCAGATGGCGGTTATAGCCTTTGCGCTGACGACGGATGTGACGCATATCAACCTGGCTGTGCTGGACAGAGATCGTTCGCCGTCGAGCCGGCGCGTTATCGAGGCATTCACTGCCGCCGGCTACTTCAATCATACTATTTCACTCGATAACGAAACCGGCATACGCAGATTGTTGGATAACGGCACGGTCAGCGCGGCGCTCTCTATCCCGGCCGAATTCGGATCAAATCTGAAAGCCGGTAGAAACGCGGAACTGCAACTTATAGTCGATGGAACCGTAAGTAATAATTCGGCGATAATATTGGATTACGCGAATCAGATCATTTCCGAGTACAACGGCATCCTCAGGATCAAGTATCTGCAAAGGACTCGCGGCTCGATGCTCGAAATACCATTCGTCGAGATCGAGCACCGTTCATGGTTCAATCCCAACCTCGAATCCAGGTTTTACTATGTACCGAGCATGATAGCGGTCGTTCTTATGGTAGTAAGTATGTTACTGAGCAGTATCGCCATCGTCCGCGAAAAGGAAATAGGCACCGTCGAACAAATCATGGTCACTCCCATACGCAAGATCGAGTTTATCCTGGGCAAGACACTGCCCTACTGGATAACCGGGTTTATTACGATGACGCTGATGTTTATCATCGCCATCCTGATCTTCGGGATTCGTGTAAACGGCAGTTGGTTTCTCCTTTATGTCCTTGCGGGTGTGTATCTGGCGGGCAACTTAGGGATCGCCCTGCTCATCAGTACAACCGCATATACTCAACAACAGGCGCTGCTTACCGCGTTTCTCGTCCTTACACCCAACGTACTGCTCAGCGGTTTCATATTCCCTGTGCGGAACATGCCGATCATAGTCCAATACATCGATTGGCTGAATCCGATGCGCTGGTTCCTGGAGATAATGCACGGCATAATAGCCAAGGGTTCCGGCCTGGATATACTATGGCCGGCGGCGCTTGCACAAACGGCGCTTGCGCTCGTATTTTTATGTACCGCATCGGTTAAATTTAGAAAGACGCTTTAACAATCGCGCCGGCTCAAAATTCTTATGCCGGTTTATAGCGGTGATCGCCGAGGACAATATCTACATGGGCGACACGAGAACCACGAATTCACCTTTGATCTTGCGTGAACAATAAGTATCGAGCAATTCACCGGGAGTCCCGGCCAGAAACTCCTCGAATTTCTTGGTTAGCTCACGAGCTAGCACGATCCGGCGCTCGGGAAAGACTTCGTTCATTTCCCTCAAAAGTTTCTCGATCCTGTAAGGGGATTCATACAAGACCAGCGTTCCAGGTATGCTTTTGAGCGATTCAAGCCGTTTCATGCGCTTGCCGGACTTATGGGGAAGGAATCCAATGAAATGGAATTCGTCGGTTTGCAGTCCGCTTGCCGATAACGCCGCAACAAGCGCGCACGGCCCGGGAATCGGTTCAACGCGGATACCTTCGTGTCTTGCGGCCTGAACAATGCGTAATCCCGGGTCGCTTATGCCGGGCATACCCGCATCTGAAACAAGGGCCACATCATCACCGCCTAAAAGTCGTTCGATTATCGCCGGCGTCCTTCGCGCTTCATTGAAGCCGTGATAACTTATAAGCGGTTTTTTGATCTCGTAATGCTTGAGAAGAATGCCGGTTCGTCGTGTGTCCTCGGCGACGATTACGTCACTCTCTCCAAGCACTCGTAACGCACGAAGTGTGATGTCCTCCATGTTACCTATCGGTGTCGCTACAAGATAAAGCGTACCGCTATTCGAATTTCCCGAAACATCCTTCATGTCTGCGCGCAAATATTAATAACAGAAAATCGTATAAATGAAAGCCTTGTCCCGGGTGAATATATCGGCACACCGACAAAAGTGTGAGAAGAAATGAAGATGAAACAAGAAGATGGTTCTCGACACGGACAACACTCAGAACGGATTCTTTCCACTCAAGTAACTGTATTGAGCAGGAGTGTCGTCCCGTGCCGTGTCGTTCGATAAGGATTCCGATGTATTCGAATCCTTTAATTCAGCGGTATTAAGTCCGCCGCATTGGATCATACACAAAGGCTGAATTCGCATTTATGCCTCCTGATCTCCGGTTTTTGGGAG
>JAIPKD010000060.1 GCA_021733835.1 Verrucomicrobiota bacterium | reverse complement strand
GTCCAAGAGAAAATTGGCCTGGTTAATCAGGCAAATCAGCGCGTTGGCGCGCACTGCGGGATTCTTGTGTTCCAGCCATGGCGCATACAGTGCCCACCGCTCATGATCCGTCAGATTAGTCAGATCAGTCTGATCCGAACGCCCTTGCTTAAACCGCCGCGGCACGTCGCGCACGGCCTTGGCCTCGGAACTCTCCGACGCCCATTGCGGCAAGCGGCGATGGCGTAGGTAGTCCTCGTAGTCAAGCAAGAGCTCTTCCTGGCTGGAACGCGCGACGTTGAGCAGGCGCAGTTCGGTTTGCGAGGAAGTCGCAGCTGCGCGACTGCCCTCGGCAATATTCTGGCGACCCGAGCGTGCGGCCTGCACCATCTGATCGACGGTACGCGAACGCGGGTCGAGGAACTTCTCGCAAAACCAATAGGTTCCGTCGTAGATAATCGTGGCCGTCTGAAAACTGGCGGTACTACGATAACCGCCCTTGGGTCGCATTCTATTAGCCATATTGAAATACTTAGTTTGCGGTGCCTTTTAATATCATGCTATTTTTATATGCTTAAAATACACTTGACCGCTCGTTTCATTCAATAAAAATATTCCGTGTTTTATCGTGTGCATCTCAGTTACAAAACAGGCATTATCGGATTATCAACCTTGTCGTCATACGCACCGTAGTCAGACTTCAATCCACTTCCCGTGCTCACGGATAACATCCTCTAGCGCATCCGCGGCGGCGTCCTGTGGAATATTGAATCGCACGGGTTTTTTACCGACATACACATTCACCTTTCCCGGGGCGCCACCGACGCAACCGAAATCTGCGTCCGCCATTTCACCCGGGCCATTGACCACGCATCCCATTACCGCGATCTTCAATCCTTTGAGATGCCGTGTTCTTGCTTTCACGCTCTCGATCACGTATTGCAAATCGAATAATGTCCTGCCGCACGATGGACACGATATAAACTCGGTCTTAAAAATCCGGGCGCCGACGGCTTGTAGAATATTATAAGCCAGCGTTTGCGACCTAACCGAATCTCTGTCCGAACGGACTAAGATTGCATCGCCTATCCCATCAGCCAACAACGCACCAAGCGAAATGGATGCGCATAACAACGAGGTATCAGGATCGACCGATCCCGGTCGCGGCAATAAATCATCCTTAAGAAGTATTGGATTTCGCAGGCCTTCCTTTTTCAACCGCGCCGCCAACAACCGAAACGCCGGAATCGCGGGTAACCCTATCCCGTCCTCGATGGTTACCGGCTTGTTCGACGAGATCGGCAACGCGCCCTCGACCGGATTCACTTCCTCCAATTCCAATTCTTCATAAACCGCCTCCGGCGCGACGTCCTTGAAGGCGGCAGGCTTTTCGCTGAAGTCATTGAACACACGTCGCTCGGCGACAACACCGATGGCGCGATTACCTCCTATTTTAAAACCACGCGAGGCCTCCGCCTCCACCGACGGCCTGCGCTCAAAAGAGAAGGGATTATATGAAGGTTCGATTTCAGCGATATCGTAAGAGTTATTCACCAAGCGCGGTATCTCGGATATTATCCCTGCGCAGACGGGTATCTCGCGCACAGAATCCTCGGATAACGAAACCCTGATCGTATCGCCCAAACCATCCGCCATCAGAGCGCCTATCCCCACGGCGTTCTTGATCCTGCCGTCATCACCCTCGCCGGCCTCGGTGACGCCCAGATGAAACGGATAATTCCAGTCCTCACCAAGCTCGGCCAATCTGGCGGCAAGCAACCTGTATCCGGCGACGGTTATCTTGGGATTACTGGACTTGAGTGAAAAAACGATGTTATGGAACCGGCGCCTGCGCGCTATCGCCGCGAACTCAATTACACTTTCGACCATTCCGCGCGGCGTGTCGCCGTAGCGGTTCATTATTCTATCACTAAGCGAACCGTGGTTCGCGCCTATCCGCATTGTACGTCCCAGCTCGTTACATTTATCTACAAGCGGCAGGAACCGCTTCTCGACTCGTTCGAGCTCGGCGGCATATTCCGAATCAGTGTATTCCTTAACGACGAATTTCTTCTTATCCGCGAAATTACCCGGGTTGATCCGAATCTTTTCGACCCACTTGACCGCTTCTAATGCGGCCTCCGGCTTGAAATGAATGTCCGCAACCACCGGTACCCGGCATCCACGTTCCCTCAAGCCCCCCACGATCTCGGCCAGGTTCGCCGCCGCCTTCACCGTCGGCGCGGTTATCCGTACCAATTGACTGCCCGCCGCGGCCAATCGGATGCTTTGATCGATACACTCGGCCGTGTTCAGGGTGTCCACGGAAATCATCGATTGGACTACAATCGGGTTATCGCCGCCGATTAGAATGCCGCCATTGTCCGGATCGCCGACAGCGACCTCGCGCGTGCGCCGCCGGCTATAGCGATAAGGTGAGTGGCAATACCTCATGGCGCGGAATCCGCCGGTGCCACCTCTTCCGCCTGCCCCGGGCCGGGACTTTTCACGTTCTCCACCGTAGGTGTTTTATCGAACAGCTCCTTGAAGAAAGGCACCCGCTTGACGTCGAAGAATGTCACATACAACATAAATGAAATAAGCAGCAGCGCAAAAGCCGTAGTCGTCCATTCGACAATCCTGGCGTTCAGCGGCTTACGCCAAATACGCTCGATAACAGACATAATAATATGCCCGCCGTCCAATACAGGCACCGGTAGCAGGTTCAAGATAGCAAGGTTGACGTTAAGAAGCACCAAGAAATCCAGCGCAAGCCGCCAGTCGGTCTTCACCCAAAGCGCGAGCATAGCCAGTATCCCCACAGGCCCGCTCAAGTCCTTTGCGCCGACGCCGGTCTCACTGGAATGGATCAGGGCGTTCAGCGTCATGACCATCTTATTCCAAACTTCGGACAACTGCTCCCACGGCAGAGGGCCCGGACGTTGCACCTCGTACGTCATATCTCCTCCCGAACCGAGCATGACGCCGATCAGCCCCCGACCCGTTGCGGAGTCCAGCCTTGGGGTCACTTCTAATTCGATCAATTCTTCACCACGGCGCACAACGGTCTTGGTCGGCTCCTCCGGGCGTTTGCTGATCAGGTCAATCAACTGCTCCCGGCTATAGATCGGCACGCCGGCGAATTTAACGAATACATCGCCATCTTCTATACCCGCCTCCGCGGCGGGCTGTCCCTCGAGTACTGAGCTGGCAACCGGATGGTCACGCGGCTCGATATTCAACACTTTAAGCCCGACAGCCGCGTTCTCGACTGTCGCAAGGTGATTGGTGAATAAATTTCCGTCCCTTTCGAACACGACTTCGAGGACATTCGTAGGCGTCAGCGCGGCAATCTCATAAACATCCTGCCAGGCGTCGGTCTTTTTTCCGGCCACCCTGACAATCGTATCACCGTTCTGAATTCCCATCTCCGCCTCAGCCGAATCGGGGGGCACATAACCTACCACGGGCGGATTAATGACCTTAGGCAGGCCCGCAAAGAAGATCACCACAGCTATTGCAAACGCGAATACCACGTTCATGAACGGCCCGGCGAAGGCCACCAAGATTTTCGACAAAGGCGACGCGGGCGGCACTGGCTCCTTGCCCTCGGCACTCCCCTCCAGGGCGTCCGAGGTCATCATCTGCGGCAACCTCACAAAACCGCCGGCGGGTATCCAACGCCAGGAATATTCAATGCCGTCCCTGACCCAGCTCATTATCTTGGGCCCGAACCCAATGGCAAAGGCCTCCACCTTCATCCCCAATCGGCGGGCCACCCAGTAGTGTCCGAACTCGTGAACGAATATCGCCGCGCCGAATAATAATATCACGGCGCCCACCACATAAATCACTTCCCACACCTGGGCCAATAAACTAAAAATCGATTCCATCTCAATCTGCAACTGACGCTCTTAATAATAGCAAAAAAAAACGGGTTCCTTCGGCCTTAGGACGAAACCCGATGACCTTGTCCATTCAAATTACAATATTCCACTACTCCAGGCACCGCAACTCAACATTACCCCATGCGAAAATAGTGAGACGTTTTTAAACATTTCCCGAACGTACAAGCTGCGTGAAGCGCTCGTACGATCTGTCAAATGTTCGCTCCACATCGTCCGGAAAAAAACATGCCGGAAGCTGACGCGACTCACGATGATAGATAATACAATCACAGCACATCCCCTTACGAGGGCAGGGGTCGTATGAGCAGTTGCATACATCCATGTTCCGTTCCTGTTTACATTCCATAAGCTTCTATAAATTCTTAATTTTCAATATTCCAACCCTTATCGATCCCGATCCTCCATACCTTGGAAGGACACGGTTATAATAATCCATATACTCGTGTCGGTCTATGCCCAAAACCCCGATTCTCGCGCGTGTACCCCGCATTTTCCATGTATACCAAACCCGACCGGGTGGTTATTTTTCTCACGAATCTTCGCGTCTTCCACCGGGACTCCCCTCATCACCTTCAATAGTGTCGCGATTGATGTCCGCGTCATGCCCGGATTCAATGGAAGCAATCCCGCCGCCCTTATTCAACGAAGGGCGAAAGACCTTCTTCACCAAGGGGATTAATCCCATCGAAGACTTACGCACCTCGTTTTCGGCCTCACTGACGGCGCGTTCCCAGGCAGGCGCAAACCCAGGCGCCCTGCCGTACATGACATGAACGGCCTTATCATAGACAAAAAGCTTCTCCAACTCCGCCCTGCCGGGCTTATGCTTGAGGCTCTCGACGGTTATTCTCAAATTCTCATTGTAACGACGCAGCTCATCCACTTCTTTACTCCTGTCCTGTTCACCCTGGGCGTATACATCCATATGCGTCCTCACAAATGAATTAAGCCGCTTGATTTCTTTGTTCAAGTCCCTGCACTTGCGTATCTTCGAGACCCAGATAATCAGGCAAAAAACCAAACCCAGCGCTAGTCCCCACGAGAAAGGATGCGTTAATAAATCAACCATAGAATCTACTCGAGCAGTTCATCCGGATGCCGCCGGCTTCCGGTGCAATTTATTGTAACTTGCAAGTTATAGTATTATCCATAAACTCACCCTTTTTCAAGGACTAATGCCGTACGTATTTGTCTTGAAATTCAGTCGATAAAATCGATTATACATGTATAGCAGGCCGGTTTTACCGGTCTCTTCCAATTTTAATTGATAGGCATTATGAAAGATTCTCACAGTTTGTTCGATTCTCTACGTTCATTTGACCGCGGCAATGGAGGCGAAGCGCGGTTTTATTCACTTCCGGCGCTCGAGGAGAAGGATATCGGCCCCATCTCCAGTCTGCCCGTTTGTCTGCGAATCATACTCGAATCCGTATTAAGAAATTATGACGGGAATGAAATCACCGAGAACCATGTACGCGCACTCGCGAATTGGCAGCCGAACGGCAAACGCACCGACGAAGTGCCTTTTAACCTCGCTAGAATCTTGTGTCAGGACTTCACCGGCGTACCGCTCGTGGTCGACCTGGCCGCCATGCGCTCGACCATGGCGCGCCTCGGCAAAGACCCGGCTATTATCGAGCCTATCGTGCCCGTGGACTTAATTATCGATCACTCCGTTCAAACCGATTTCGCGGGCGTTCCAGATGCATTCAATAAGAACCTCGAACTCGAGTTCAAGCGCAACGCCGAGCGTTACCGCTTCCTTAAATGGGGTACAAGCGCGTTCAAATCTTTCAACGTCATACCCCCGGCAATAGGTATCATTCACCAGGTTAACCTCGAATTCCTTGCCAAAGGAGTGATCGAAAAGAATAATTTATGCTTCCCCGACACATTGGCGGGGACGGACTCGCACACAACCATGATCAACGGCCTCGGCATAGTCGCCTGGGGCGTGGGCGGTATCGAGGCGGAAGCGGGGATGCTAGGACAACCCCTTTACTTCCTTACCCCCGACGTCGTAGGCGTGCACCTCACCGGCTCTCTGCCGGACGGTACGACGGCGACAGACGCGGCGTTACGCGTCACCGAGATGCTCCGCAAAGAAAACGTGGTCGGTAAATTCGTCGAATTTTACGGCCCGGGCGCCGAGGCAATGCATGTAGTCGATCGGGCGACGATAGCTAATATGTCACCGGAATACGGCGCTACAATGGGTTTCTTCCCAGTCGATTCAAAATGCGTCGATTTCCTCAACGACACCGGTCGCAGCGAAGAGCATTGTCGCCTTTACGAGAATTACTACAAATCCCAGGGCATGTTCGGCATACCGCGTAAAGGCCAAATCCGATACTCCAAAGAACTCGAGCTGGAATTGACTTCCGTAACACCTTCCGTATCCGGGCCGAAACGTCCGCAGGATCGGATCGAACTCTACGAGCTCAAAAATAATTTCGATAATGCACTGACTAAATCCGCAAAGAATAACGGCTTCAACAAACAACCCGAAGAACTCAATGCATGTGCCGACATAACTCTCGATAACAACGAGCCCTTGCAGTTGAAACACGGCAGCGTCGTCATCGCCTCAATCACGAGCTGCACTAACACGTCGAATCCATCGCTGATGCTCGCGGCGGGACTCCTGGCCAAAAAAGCGGTTGAAAAAGGCCTCTCTATCAACCCCGCCGTCAAGGCATCGTTGGCGCCCGGCTCACGCGTCGTAACCAAATACCTCCAGTCCACCGGACTCCAGGAGAGTCTCGACAAACTCGGATTCCACCTTGCAGGTTACGGATGCATGACATGCATCGGCAACTCGGGGCCGCTGAACGAGAAAATCGAAGACGCCATACGCGAACACGAACTCGTCACGGCCGCCGTGCTATCGGGCAACAGGAACTTCGAAGCACGGATTCATCAAAATATCCGCGCCAATTTCCTCATGTCTCCCCCACTGGTCGTCGCTTTCGCTATAGCCGGCAGGATTAATATCGACATGTCCAGCGAACCCATCGGACAGGACACCAACGGCGATAACGTATTCCTGTGCGATATCTGGCCGAACGCGGACGAGATTTCCGAGTACCTCAGGCAAACACTAAAACCGGAAACCTATAGACAACTTTACTCGGACATAGCCTCGCAGAACCCGCTGTGGAACGACATCCCCGCCACATCGGAAAAGGTATTCAACTGGGAACCCGAAAGCACTTATATCCAGGAACCGCCGTTCTTCCAGGAATTCGGCCCCGAACCACCGCCGATAACCGACATCAAAGGCGCGCGGCTCCTTGGCATATTCGGCGACAGCATCACCACCGACCACATATCGCCGGCAGGCGCCATCAGGCCGGATTCGCCGGCAGGCAAGTTCCTCATCTCAAAAGGCGTAGAACAGAACGACTTCAACAGCTACGGCTCCCGGCGCGGCAACGACCGCATCATGACACGCGGCACGTTCGCCAATGTACGGATCAAAAACCTGATGACGCCCGGCATCGAAGGCGGCGTCACCAAGCACCAGCCAACGGGCGAAGTCATGCCCATATACGATGCGGCGGTCAAATACGCCGAATCCAAAACACCACTCGTCATCGTCGCCGGCCGCGAATACGGTACGGGCAGCTCCCGCGACTGGGCGGCCAAAGGCACCAACCTCTTGGGCGTAAATGCCGTCATCGCCCAAAGCTTCGAACGTATCCATCGCTCGAACCTCGTCGGCATGGGCGTGCTTCCACTCCAGTTCACAAACGAAATGTCACCTGAATCCCTGCACCTCGACGGCACCGAGGTGTTCGATATCTTAGGCCTCGAGGCAGACCTGAAACCACAACAGGAGCTTAGTGTTCAAATAAAGAGACAAGACGGGCAGACCGAAACGATACCTGTCCTTTGCCGGATCGATACACCGATCGAACTCGAATATTACCGCCACGGCGGAATACTCCAATACGTCATGCGCAAATTGATGAAGGCCGAGGCAATACCGGAATGATAATCGCCATTCATTGAATTCCAAAAAAATAAGCGCCGGGGACTAAAAAATCCCCGGCGCTTTGCCGATTACCACAGGACACAGGCATCTCGAGACCGCGCCTCGTATCCGGCCTAGAATTCCGTTATGATTAACCCAATTCCCACGGCGACCTGTACGAGCGGCTCATGAGCTTGCTCGCCTCGTCGTCGCCGATGATTATCTCCTTGTCCGCGTCCCATTTGATCTTGCGCTCAACAAGCATAGCGATAAGACCCAGATGCCCCGGAACAGCCGAGTGATGCGCCGTTTCAACCGGCGTAATAGTCGGTTTCCGTGACTTCACGCAGTCCAAGAAGTTCCGGTGGTGACTATTCGATTTGTAAAGCTTCACCTTCCGCAGCTCGTCCGGCAAACGTGACATCTCTTTGAACTTTTGATTCGAGGAATCGAATCCACCGCGGTTGACCCAGACCCAGCCGTCGGTTCCTATCCACTTGGTACCGCCGCGAATGTCCGAATGCCCGCCTGCAATAGTCATGTTTACATCTTTCGGATACTTCAGATTGATCCTGTACTTCGTGCATGTATTCCAAACGGCGTCCTTCGGCGGGAACTCGCCGGTACCCTCGATCTCGTACGGGCCGGTGTCATCAAAACCCAATCCCCAATGCGCAATGTCACAATGATGCCCGATCCAGTCCAAAAGTTGGCCGCCGCCGGTGTTATAATGCCAGCGCCAGTTCATGTGTACGCGCGCCTCGATATACGGCATCATCTTCGAAGGGCCGATCCAGAAATCATAGTCGAGCCGCTCCGGCGGTTCGGTCACATCGCGCTTATCACCGGTGCCGGCAAAATCATGGTGACCCGACGGCAATCCGACCTCGACCTCCTTGACCTTACCGATCAGGCCGTTGCGGACAATCTCAGCGCCTTTCCAAAAGTTTTCGACCGATCTCTGCCAAGAGCCGGTCTGCCAGATACGCCCGTTTTCACGCACGGCCTTGACTATCGCCTGCTGCTCGGCGATGGTGCGCGCCAACGGCTTCTCCCCGTAAATATCCTTCTTCCTCTTTGCGGCTTCCACGGCTACAAGGGCATGACAATGATCCGGCACGGCAAGCATCACCGCATCAATATCATCACGCGCCATCATATCGCGATAATCGTGATAAGCTTTGCAATCCTTATTACCGTATTTATTATTAACCGTACCAACGGCCTGCTTCAGGTGTTCGCTGTCCAGGTCGCACGCTGCAACAACTTGGCAATCGTTCTGCGCGAGGAATGCATTCGTGTTCCCCGGCCCCATCATCCCCCAACCGACTACGCCCATGACGATGCGTTCGGACGGCGCAACATTCCCGTCACGCCCGAGCGCGCTGCTCGGGATAATAGCAGGCGCGGCAACCGCCGCACCGGCAACGGTTAAAAACCGTCTGCGATTCATTCGAGTATTGAAAGTCTTTTTTTGCATAGGCCCTAATTTTATATAAATATCGCCCGCTCCGCCAGAATAATCCTCGTGAAGTTCCCATCCGCCATGACAAATTCATGAATAGATTGAAGCACTCGATCTCAACGCACTATCGGTATGAATCGAGATCAGTTATCGGCATCGATCCGGCACATGCCAACCTCGGAGGCGTCCGGACGTAGTATGGACGCGGCAAGACCCGAATCGCTCACATCAACACGAATAAGCGTCCTGTTACCCCCTCTGTTCCCACCTCCTATGATAATAGTTTATCCTCTCCCTGCTCCTTCAAAAAAGCGGCCAATTTCTTGTCATCGTTACAAATCTGATCGCTAAACCAATCGATAAGCCACTTACTCAATTCCGCTATATACAAGGCAAGCGCATCCCTATCCTGACCGCAAACGATGGTATCCACTTTTTCACGGAAAACATTATGTTTTGCGCAATGCTCCTCGTAATGCGGGTAATTCGCTGATTGCATAAGGTACTCTTCCGCATCGAAATGCTCAATCGCATAAGCGATAACCTTATCCACCTCGGATTCCAGTCTTCCAATTTCCGTGTTGCTATGCTCGGACATCGCGAAAAACCGTTCAACGAGACCGAAATACTCCTCATGTTGACGGTCGATAATTGGAATACCGGTTCTCAATGATTCTCTGTCAATTCTCATTTTTTTCCAAAAGTATAATCTCCATTCAGCGGTTCCGGCTAGATTCCGAGTATACGGCGGGTAAAGTCCCTTAAGTCCCTCCGTTCGGAAACGCCATCGCCTCTTTTCGGCTGTTCTTAACTTCATCCGAAACAGCTCTACTCGAAATACAAGATTAACGCAGCCCGGCGAAAACGTCCAGCCTTGTAAGGTGCCATTGTTATGCCCAACTCCATCGTCTGCGCGGCGGGACGCGAAGGGAACATAGGTTATTTTCTTGAAACCGGCGTGAGCATCATTAAACTTCTTCAAAAACGAGAACCAATTTCGGAGGTTTTATTATGAAGGTATTCGCATGTTTTATTGCTGTCTTGACGGGCCTGACCGCAGGCTTCGCCGAATCCCCGTTTAAAGCGGAATCCCCCGCGTTCAACGACGTAATCGGAGAGGCCACGCAACTCGATAAATTGGCGGGGGACATGCAATTCGTGGAAGGGCCGGTCTGGCTTAACCGCGATGATGGCTTCCTGGTCTTCAGTGATATTCCGGCTAATTCACTGATGAGTTGGAGCGAAAAAGAAGGGCTGAACGTCTTTCGCAAGCCGAGCGGCAAGGCAAACGGCAACACGCTCGACCTCCAAGGCCGCCTCGTCTCCGCCGAGCACGGCGGAAGAAGGATTTCAATAACGAGGCACAACGGCGAGGTTATAACTATAGCCGATAACTACGGCGGCAAGAAGTTTAATTCACCCAACGACGTCGTGGTCAAGTCCGACGGCACGGTATGGTTCACCGATCCCGACTACGGACTAGAAGGCAGAGAGCGCGAGCTAGACAAGAATTATGTATTCAAGTTCGATCCATTGACTCGAGTCCTCGCTATCGTCGCCGATGACTTTGACAGACCGAACGGCCTCTGTTTCTCGCCCGATGAGAAGCGCTTGTATGTGGCCGACTCGGGGAGTCCACGGCACATTCGCATGTTTTCCGTGTCCGAAGAAAACTCGCTGTCGGACGCGGGCGTATTCTGTAAGATCAATCCGGGCGCTCCGGACGGCATTCGCGTTGACGCAGAGGGCAGGCTTTATTCCACAGCCGGCGACGGTATACACGTGTTCGCCCCGAGCGGAGAGCTATTGGGAAAGATACTCGTACCGGAAACACCCGCCAACTTATGCTTCGGCGGCCCTGAAAATCGGACACTGTTCATCACAGCGCGGACATCACTGTACTCGATCGCGCTCGCAGCCGAAGGGAAATAATAGAATAATAGAGACCGTTTTCAGCCGGCGAAGAATTTCTGTATCTGGATGAGTACATCGACCAGACGGTCTATCTCGTCCGTGTCGTTATAAAAATAGAAACTCGATCGGACGGTTGAAGCGACACCGAGCTTGCGCATCAACGGCTGATTACAATGGTGCCCGCCGCGCAGGGCGAAACCGCGTTGATCGGCGAAAGTGGTTACGTCGTGCGCGTGCGCATCCTTCAACAGGAAACTCACCAGCCCGATCCTCTCGTCGGCGGGACCCAGCAAGCGGATGCCGGGTATTTCCGAAAGTCTCCGCCAAGCATAACGCCCCAACTCCCTATCGTGCTCGAATATATTCCGGCGCCCGATTCCATCCAAATAATCCATTGCGGCATGTAATCCGACGGCGCCGGCGATATTCGGCGTGCCGGCCTCGAACTTGTAAGGCGGTTCATTCCATGAGGTCTTAAAGAAATCGACGCTCGAAATCATCTCTCCGCCACCTTGCCATGGCGGTAATTTCTCGAGCATTTCGCCTTTAACGTAAAGAACACCGATCCCCGTCGGCCCGCAGACTTTATGTCCTGAAAACGCCAGAAAATCACAACCTATCTCAGCCACATCAACCGGCATATGCCCGGCGCTCTGTGCGGCGTCAACAAGCGTAGTCACCCCATGCTTACGCGCCATGGCGCAAAGTTCGGCGGCCGGGTTGATCGTCCCTAGTGTGTTCGATACGTGTGTGAAAGCGAATAGCTTGACATTCCGCGAAAGCAGCTCCTCGAGACGCGTCAAGTCCAGACGTCCGTCATCGCCTGTAACCGGCACATAAATAAGCTCGGCGTCCGTGCGCTCGGCGATTAATTGCCATGGGACGATATTGCTATGATGCTCCATCTCGGTCAGGAGTATCCGGTCGCCCGGCTTGAAATTGGCGTCGCCCCATGCTTGAGCGACCAGGTTTATGGACTCGGTAGTGCCCCTTGTAAAAATGATCCCCCGCGTATCTCCGGCATTTATGAATTCGGCGGCGCGTTTCCTGGCGGATTCATAAGCGCTTGTCGCGCGGTTACTCAGCTCGTGGACACCACGGTGCACATTGCTGTTGTCCTCGAGGTAATATGAACTCATGGAATCGATTACCGCCCGCGGCTTCTGAGTGGTCGCCGCGTTATCAAAGTAAACAAGCGGAACGCCGTGGACTTGTTGATCCAGGATAGGAAAATCTTTTTTCAACTTCCGCCAGTCCACCGCGTCGGCATTCTTTTTCTGGGATGATGTTGTTTCGGGCATAATACGCTATCGGGATGCACCCGTTGAGTTGTTCAGAAAAGGCCGAGCTCAAGCCTAGCCGCCTCGCTGAGCATGTCCTGGCTCCACGGCGGATCCCAAACCAGCTCCACTTCGGCCTCTTTCACCCCGGGCAGGGAAAGCACCTTCGTCTTTACGTCCTCGGCAATAACCGGCCCCATATTACATCCCGGCGCGGTAAGCGTCATCTTCACGTCAACACGGCTTCCGCCTTCGGGTAATAAAGATATCTTACAATCATACACAAGCCCGAGATCGACTATATTGATAGGAATCTCAGGATCATAACATTCCCGCATTTGATCCCACACGAGCTTCTCATCAACAGGTTTAGCGAACTCGCCGGCATTCTCCACTCGTTCTTCCGAATCCTCTTTGGTCTCACGTGGGATTTCCCGGCCGATGGCGTCTGCGTTCTTACCGTCGATACGGGCCAGGTTACCGTTTATCATAACGGTAAAGCTTCCACCCAATGACTGAACGATATGCACCGTTTCTCCGGCCAGGAGCGTGACCGGCGCCCCGGAGGGTATCAACAATGCTTCACAATCTCTCTGTAATTGAGCGCTTTTCTTGGATTCCATAACACTTTATTCGGTAGTGATAGTCTTCTTTTCAACCGAAACGCCTGCCCCGGATTCATCATCAGTAGATGAAAGCGAGCTCTCCAGCGCGCGCCAACCCAGCATCGCACACTTCACCCGAGCGGGAAATTTATGAACGCCGGAAAAAGCGGCAAGCTTATCGTCCTCGAAGACCTCCGCATTCCCGGAAGTCACCATATCATGAAAATTCTCTAAAACTTTCAACGCCTCGCTGCGCGTCTTACCCTTGACGGCGGTGGTCATGGCCGATGCGGAGGCCTTCGATATAGCGCAACCGGCGCCTTCAAAGGCGACATCACGGACAACGTCGCCGTCCATCAATAGGTAAAGCGTCAGCTCGTCGCCGCAGAGCGGATTATGCCCCTCCACCACCCTGGCCGGCGGGCTTTCGATCTTCCTGAAGTTACGTGGATTACGGCTGTAATCCAGAATAATATCCTGATACAAGTCATCTAGGTCACCGAACATATTACACCCATGTTTAAATCAATGTGTTTATTTGAATCCACCCTTCAACACCTTCCCACCGAGGATAACCTCGCCCACGTACTGTTTCAATGCGTCATCCGGGATTCTGTCGATTATCTCCGAGGCGAACCCGTGCACGAGCATGCGCCGCGCGTTTTCCAGCGGTATTCCACGCGCGCGCAAATAAAACAAAGAGTCTTCGTCAAGCTGGCCGATCGTCGCAGCGTGTGCGCATTTCACATCGTCCGCAAATATCTCTAGAAGCGGCTTTGCATTGACACGCGCGTCATCGGAAAGCAGCAGGTTCCGGTTGATCTGGCGCGCGTCGGTATTGAACGCACCCTCATTAACAACCACCCGGCCTGTAAACACGCCTCGCGCGCTTTCGCTGAGAATACCATGATAACGCTGCTCGCTCCTGCATCCAGGATGCTCATGCTCGATCCTCGTATGATGATCGGTCAACTGCTTGCCCCCGACCATATACAATCCGCCCAGTTTACATTCGGCGCCGTGTTCTTTCAGCGCAACATTCACTTCACTCTTGGATAAACGCGCGCCGAGTGAAACCGAGTATGAACTGAATTTACTCCCTGCACCCTGAATACAGTTGGTTGATGCAATGTGAAAAGCCGCGGCACTCTCCTCCTGCATTTTGCAATGCCTGAGCACGGCATTTTCGGCAAGCAGTATCTGCGTGAATGCATTCGTGAAGTACGCCGCATCACCAAGGCTTAAATAGTGTTCCACAACCGTGGCGGAACTTCCGGGCTCGCCGATAATCACATTTCGCGGCGAAGATGTCGCGCCCGCATAAGACTCCGACGTTAAAAATACCAGATGCAACGGTATCGAGGACTCGTAATCCTTAGGCACATGAACGAACGCACCATCACTAAAAACAGCGGCGTTCAAATTTACAAACGGCTCATCGCTCGCCCGAAAGGCCTTGATTAAACTCGAACGCAATGGCCCGTCTTCGTCACCTTCTGACAACGCCTCACGAAGCGAACCGCACCTTGGCAAATTATCCGAACCCCTAAACGAAGAAAGCGCTTCAGAATAACGACCATTGACAAAGACAAGGACGTGCGATCCATCCCGCGCACCTGCAATATGTGAAAGGATCTTACTCACTTCGGCGCCGCCGGCGGTGTTTGCCGGCGCTTGAGTAATAGGCAGCCGAAGCAAAGGTGAGATGTCCGTAAACCGCCATTCCTCCCAAGAATCGGTGGGAAATCCCGTTCGCTTAAGCCGCTCGAAGGCCGCCTGCCGTTCCTGTGTCAACCAGGACGGAAAACCGGATTCTACCCCCCGAACAAACTCCTCCAATCCTTGCGGCGCGGGATTTAAATCTTGAGATTTAACTGCATTGTTGGTCGACGCCATATTCAGTCTGGATTCCTTCAAAATCATCACCGGTCGAGCGCTTCACCCGCCTTTTCTTTATCATTTACGATCCAATCGTAACCGCGTTCTTCCAGCTCGAATGCGAGCTCCTTCCCCCCGGAACGTACTATCCGTCCGTCATAAAGGACATGAACATAGTCGGGCGTAATATAATTCAAGAGCCGCTGATAATGAGTGATAAGAATCTGGGCGTTATCCTGCCTTCGCAGTTTGTTTACGCCCTCTGCAACCATCTTCAAAGCGTCTATGTCCAGGCCCGAGTCCGTCTCGTCGAGCACGGCCAACGTCGGTTCCAGCACGGCCATCTGGAATATTTCGTTCCTTTTCTTTTCGCCGCCCGAGAACCCTTCGTTCACCGGCCGATTCAGAAGCCCCTGATCCAGCTCCAATATCTTCATCTTCTGCTTGACCAGTTTAAGAAACTCCATGGCGTCCAGCGGCTCCTCGCCGCGCGCCTTCCTCGTTTCATTCAGCGCCGCCTTGAGAAAATATGTGCTATTCACACCGGGAATCTCTATCGGATACTGGAACGCCAGAAAAAGTCCCGCATGCGCGCGTTCCTCCGGGGCGAGGTCGAGGAGGTTCTTTCCGTAGAAAAGTACCTCGCCCGATATAATATCATAACCTTCACGCCCGGCCAGCACCTGTGCGAAAGTACTCTTACCACTTCCATTGGGGCCCATGACTGCGTGGACTTCACCGGCGTTGACCTCAAGATCGACGCCTTTCAGGATTCTTTTACCCTGCACTCCGGCTTCAAGTTTCTTAATCTCCAGCAATTTCATTTTTTAAATTAGAACGTATTAACCGACACTTCCTTCCAGGCTCACACCAAGCAGTTTATTCGCTTCAACAGCGAATTCCATCGGCAAGTGCTTAAACACCTCTTTACAATACCCGCTGACAATCATGTTTACGGCATCCTGCGTGGAAATGCCCCTCTGATTGCAATAGAATATTTGATCCTCGCCGATCTTCGACGTAGACGCTTCGTGCTCGACCTTCGCCGTCGGATTCCGCGTCTCCAGATACGGGAACGTATGAGCGCCGCACTTATCACCTATAAGCAAGGAATCGCATTGCGAAAAATTTCGTGCATTCCGTGCACCCTTGAGGATTTTCACCAAGCCGCGGTAGCTGTTCTGACCATGCCCGGCGGAAATCCCTTTGGACACAATAGTGCTCCTCGTGTTCTCACCAATGTGTATCATCTTGGTACCCGTATCCGCCTGCTGATAATTATTGGTCAACGCCACCGAATAAAATTCTCCGACGGAATTATCGCCTTGAAGGACGACACCGGGATATTTCCATGTGATTGCGGAACCGGTCTCAACCTGTGTCCAGGAAATCTTGGAATTGACTCCCTTTGCATTTGCGCGTTTTGTCACAAAATTAAATATTCCGCCGCGACCCTCTGAATCGCCGGGATACCAATTCTGTACGGTTGAATACTTGATCTCGGCGTTATCCAACGCGACCAACTCGACCACCGCCGCGTGCAGCTGGTTCTCATCCCGCATCGGAGCGGTACAGCCCTCCAAGTAACTTACGTAGCTCGCCTCTTCGGCAACTATCAATGTCCGCTCAAATTGCCCCGTTCCAGCCGCATTGATCCGGAAATAAGTGGATAATTCCATCGGACATCGCACGCCTTTTGGAATATAACAAAACGAGCCGTCACTGAACACCGCCGAATTCAACGCCGCAAAGAAGTTGTCGTTATATGGGACCACCGTGCCAAGATACTTCCTCACCAGCTCCGGATGCTTCTGCACCGCCTCGCTGAACGAACAGAAAATAATCCCCTTTTCGGCAAGCTTCTCCCGAAACGTCGTCGCCACAGAGATACTGTCAAAAACCGCGTCCACCGCCACACCGGCCAATGCCTTCTGCTCCTCCAAGGGAATCCCCAGTTTATTGTATGTGTCAAGAAGCTCCGGGTCCACCTCAT
>JAIPKD010000009.1 GCA_021733835.1 Verrucomicrobiota bacterium | reverse complement strand
TGAGTCTTAATGCACAGGCAGGGCGTGAGTACGAAATACAGGCCGGACCGGATTTGAATAGATGGACGACGATCACGAATCTCACGGCTACAAATGCCAAGACGATATTTGTCGATCCTTCTGCGTCGGGGAATGACCGAAGGTTCTACCGTGCTGTTGTGCCGTAGAGAATACAGAAATATCACGTCCCTAAAGGGACTTAATGGATTTATTTGACGGGTGTGGCTATAAATAATTTGCCCCTGACGGGGCAAGACATGAACAAACTCTCGCCAAGTACGCGAAAAACGCAGAGAAGGCAATGTTAATTAACCGCCCGCTCCCGTTGGTCGCTTGACATGCGGGATTTTTCCAGGGGTCAGGCATACACAAAGTTAACTCTACGAGGTCTTAATGTGGCAGCCTCTTTCTGCAGACGCATTTGAGAAGAGGAATAGGGATTATGATTGATCATAAATCCGTGTGTTACTCGTCCAAAATGAACGTATCTATTTGAACGGCCTTGTTTATGCGTTCATCCGCCTCGTGGCTGAACCTCGATAATCGGACATTGTCCAACCAGGCCCGCGCCTCGTTGTTGAACTTTCTATCTGATATATCAATGAGATAACGCGCGTTCCAGACCTTATTGAATAGCGCAGTCATGACATGCCTGAGTTCATCTTTGTGATCCCGCCGGAAATTTCGTATGTCACGAGCAGCCGGGAGAGTTCGTGCGCATAGGTAGCGGATCATCGTATCGGTCTCGGTTTTCGATTCGATATTCTCGGACGAGTAGACTCCCGACGCGTAGGCGTAAGCTATCAGCGTCAGCATCATTCTCGGATTATACGGCGCAGCGACATAATCAGCGTGTTTGAATTCTTGGTTCGCCCCGAACAGGCCGTTAACCGACTGAATTGCGAATGCGGCCAGGGAAGATTTGTTGATCCACTGGGTCAAGTCCCGTGGGAATCCGTTCGGCGTCAGGTTATTTCTCTTTCTTATTGTTGCTGTCATGTGTTTGTCCTTTCTTCATTTTGTTTTCAACTCATTAAAAGCATACGGCATTAATGTTACGGTTTTGTGACCGGAGCATTACCGTCGTGTAAAATATGCCTGGACTGGTTTGATCCCGAAGCGTTGGATGTATTCCCGATGAGCCGTGGAGTCTGCGCCAAAGATGACTAGTGGTAAACTGCTTAATAAGCTAATACACAGCGACATTTATCATAATAAATTGTTCCTAACGAATTGGCGCCTGTCCTTGGCGCTCCGATTCTGTCGGAGCGCGGCTGTGTCCGAAGGATCAGCCGCTGCGGCTTCGAACGCCACGGCTTTATTCGATTACTGGGTGCAACGGCATTTCGAGAATGCTGCGGCTGGCTTTCAGCACAGCCGCGCTTCGGTGGGGCTGATGGATTTGTGTGGCGGGTGTGGCTATAAATATTTTGCCCCTGACGGGGCAAATCCTCGATCTTATCTCATAATCCGTACCCCATAATCCTAATGAATCGCGTAGGGATGCAGTATCTATGTGAAGAAAGCGCAAAAACCTGCTATGTCGGGCCGGTGATCGGCCGTTGGGCGAGGTTATTTCTGTGAGGGATTCGTGTTTATTGAAAAAAGAACAAAAATTTTCTTTCAAAACGGAAGGATGTTCTTCAGAATCCGACGCCAACAAACTGGATTTTAGGAAAGCATGTAGTAAGGGGCAAGTTTAAGGTGGCCGTTTACTATTCCGATTCGGTATTGAAATGGCGCAGAAACTGACAACATGTACGTTTTGCGGTGTGGGGTGTGGAATGTACCTCGAGACCGACGGGAAGAGTGTCAAAGGGGTGTATCCGAGTATGTCGCATCCTTCCAACCTCGGCCGCATCTGCGTACGCGGCTGGCATATTCACGAGGTCGCCAGGTCCCCTGAGAGGCTGAAGCGGCCGTTGATCAGAAAAAACGGCAAGCTCGAGGAGGTCGAGTGGGAGGAGGCATTGGGTTTTATCGCAGAAAAGCTGACGAAGATACGAGACGTCCACGGCCCGGATGCGTTGGCGTTTTTGAATTCACCCAGATGCTCGAATGAGGAGAGTTATTTGCTTCAGAAATTCGCGAGGGAGGTGATCGGCACCAACAACGTAGACCATGGCGCCGGCGTATATTGTAACAACAGCCTGCGCGTATTACTGGAGATGATCGGCGTACCGGCTACCACATGTTCGATAGGTGATATCGAGAAGAGCGAATTGATCCTCGTCGACGGCGTGGATTTGGCGAGGCAATTGCCCACCATCGGCGGGCGTGTGATGCGCGCGAAGCTCGGCGGTGCGGGGTTGATAGTCGTTGACTCGAGACGGCATTGTATAGCCGAGCATGCTGATTACTTTCTTCAGATCAAGCCGGGGACTGAGGGTGTGCTTTATGATGCCATGGCGAAGGTGTTGACCGATCGCGGTCGGGTTGAACTCGGTTTTATCAAGGCGCATTGCGAGAATTACGAGGAGTTTGTGCACGAAGTCCGGCAATACGACCTGGTCGCCGCGTCGTTGGAGTGTGGTGTACCGGTTGAATTGATCGAACGCGCTGCGCTGGCGTACGGTCGCGCTGCGAAGGCGGTTCTCATGTATTCGACCGGCGTTGAGAACAGGGGGCGAAATACCATACGCTCGTTTGTGAACCTGGCGTTGTTGCGAGGGAACCTGGGGAGGGAAGGCGCCGGGTTGTTTGCATTGTGCGAGCAGAACAATTTACAGGGAGTCTGCGACATGGGGATGCTGCCCGATTACCTTCCTGGGTACAGGCATGTTTCCGGGAGCGGTCGTGATGCCGCGCGAGCCGGAGGTGAAGTGACGCGCCCGCCGGGGTCGACCGGCCTGGACGCGCATCGGGTGTTGCGGGACAGGGGCGGCGGCAAGGTGCGCGCGTTATGGTTGAGCCGGTATGATCCGGTAACGACTTCGTACTTTTACGATGCGGAGAGGACGCTTGACGAGTTTGAATTTGTCGTTTTGCAACATTTATTTCCGACGGGTTCGGCGCGATTTGCCGATGTAGTCTTGCCGCTTGTCGCGTTTGGGGAGGAGACGGTTACCTTTACGAGCACCGATAGGCGTGTTCAGCTTGCGAACAAGGTGAAAGAGCCGCCGCACGGCCAGGTTCCCTCGTGGCGGCAGATTACATTGGTTGCGCAGAAGATGGGCGAATCCTGGGATTATGCATCCGCTGAGGACGTGATGAACGAAGTAGCCGAAAACGTTACGGCTTATAGCGGTATAGACTACCGGAACCTGGAGGGTGATTACGGGCGCCAATGGCCGTGCACACGCGAAAAGCCGTTGGGAACACCGACACTGTTTTCGGATGCGACGGCGGAACGGCGGTTTAAGTTTTTCACCGCCCTTGAAAAGGCGCGGCGGATTGAAGTGAATCCCGAGTTTCCGCTGCTCCTGATTTTCGGGCATTCTCTTTATTACTGGAATCAGAACGTCCTTGTTCGCCACAGTGAGACGTTAAAGCGTGAGTACCGAATTCTACTGCTCGACTACCCGAAGGGCTTCGTCGAGATGAGTACGGCCGATGCGAAGGTGGTGGGTATCAAGGACGGCGCAAAAGTAATGTTGTGCACCCCATACGGAAAAGCGCAGACGACGGCGCGTGTAACCGGCGAGATCAAGCAGGGATCGGTTTTCCTGCCGTATTTCGTCAGCGAAGTCGGCAAGTCGATTCTGGGCGAATCGTTCTCCGATGACCGCGAGAGCTTTCATCCGGTATTGGTTCGAATCGAGAAATTACAATAAATGCGAGCACGGATAATACAACGTGAGTCGGTTTTGGAGATCATAGACATCCTCCGGCGCGAGGGTTATGACGTGGCAGCGCCGTTTCGCGGCAGGGGGCGTGATACGTTCTTTGATTTGGTTACCGATGCGAACAAGGATGATGTTCGGGTGCATTTACCTAATCCGTATTATCCGCCCAAGCGTTTTGTGTTACCGCATATCGAGAGGATGATGAACATCAAATGCGACGATGGCGGGTGCTGTGTACAACCGGAGACGGATGTGACGCCGCTTGCGGTGTTCGGGATTCGTTCATGTGATGTTGCTGGGATTCAGCATCTGGACAGGTTCTATCTGGATCGCGATTTTAAGGACGTTTACTACGAGCGCCGCCGCGACAACCTGTTTTTGGTCAATGTGGTGTGTACCGATATCGAGAACGACATAGACGAGATGTGTTTTTGCATGTGCGCCGATACCGGGCCGGCTGCGCGCGGGCATTTTGACTTGCAGCTAATGGACCTCGGTGAGGTGTTTATGGTCGTTGCAGGCTCGGCGAAGGGTGAGAAGTTGTTCGAGCACCGGATTTTTGAAAAGGCGGACGCAGCGCATGTCGAGAAGCGGCGTGAGATACTTGCCGGGGTGCGCCGCGCTTTTAAGAAGAAGGTGAGCTGGTTTTCGGCGGCCGTGCGGTTGGTCAGCCGCGGCGGGGTGTCTGAGCAGACTTGGGAAGAGATCGGGAACAGGTGCCTTGAGTGCGGCGGCTGCACATACGTGTGTCCGGCCTGCACGTGCTTTACCGTAAGCGATAGATGCAGCGCGGCGGGTGAGGTCGAACGCGTTCGTATTTGGGATTCCTGTGCGTTGAGCGGTTACACACGTATGGCCGGCGGATTCAATCCAAGAAAAGCGGTTCACGATAGGAGAAACCGGCGATTCTTCCGGAAGCTGGCGCATTACTTCGTGCAGCGTGAGTTGTCCGTTGCCTGTGTGGGATGCGGGCGTTGCGAAAATGTATGTCACGGCAACATCGGTATGCCGAGTGTAGTGGAGATATTGAGGCGTTCATCAGCTGGAATGTAGAATAATGAGCGTGACGGAAAATATATACGAACCTAAACCGGCGGTGCTGGAGCGGGTAGTCGATGAGATCGACGAGGTTAAGACGTTTTACTGGCGGTTCATCGACGAAAGCGAGCAGCGGCGTTTCCTCGAGAGGTTCGAGCCGGGGCAGTTCGCGCAGGTATCGATATTCGGTCACGGCGAATTCCCAGCGTCATTGCCGCCGAGTCCGACCGAGGGCGAGCTGTTTTTTACGGTGAGGAAGGTCGGTAGCGCTACATCGGCAATGCATGAGATGGGACCGGGCGCCGTATTCGGCGTACGCGGTCCTTACGGCAACGGGTTCAAGATGGAATCGTATGCCGGGATGAATCTCGTGTTTGTCGCCGGCGGCATAGGGATGATACCGCTACGCTCGTGTATAGTGTATGCCTTGGCGAATCGCGAGATGTTCGGGGATGTGAAGGTGTTTTACGGCGCGCGTGAGCCGCGTGGGTTGATGTATATGCCGCTTTGGCGTGAGTACGAAGAGTCAAAGGACGTCGAATGCCATCTGACGGTGGATAAGGCGGATGCGGAATGGAGCGGGCATGTGGGAGTGGTAGGTAGCTTGTTCAAGAAACGCGATGTCAACCTGACCTCGAAGAACACCGTGGCGTTCGTGTGCGGGCCGCCGGTGATGTTCCGGTTTGTGATCAGGGATTTGAAGACGCTCGGTTTCAGTGATTCGCAGATAATATCCACGCTCGAGCGTTATATGAAGTGCGGTGTGGGTAAGTGCGGGCATTGCTGCATAGGCGTTGCGTATGTGTGTGTGGACGGGCCGGTGTTCACGTACAAGCAAATCAAGCAACTGGGTGAGGATATATAATGCGGGATGAGTTAAGAGATTGGCGAAGGATTCTGAGCGGCCGGACGTGTTTTGTCGGGCTCGGCAATGTCGAGGCCGGCGATGACGGCTTTGGTGTGCTCATGGCGCAGTACCTTCGTGATTGCGGCTTTGAAGATGTGGTAATACCCGGGGTGCGGCTAGAGTTGTATTTGACCGAACTACGTGATATGGCGCGGTCCAATTTGGTATTCCTTGATTCAGTCGATTTTGAAGGTACGCCCGGCGATATCGTCCTGCTCCCGGGCGAAGAGATACGCGGCAGGTTCCCGCAGGTCACGACGCATCGAATCTCGCTGGGTACGGCGGCGATGTGGATCGAGTCCAATGGCGTGACTACGACCTGGCTGCTCGGCGTAAAATGCGGGCGGACGCGACATGCGTCGCAGCTCAGTGAGCCGGTACGGGATGCGATGGAGACGCTGAAGCGTGTTTTTATGGGAAACAACGTCAACAGAATGGAATCGAGTATATGTTGAATCCGGAAAATGCCGTAATGTGGGCGATGCTGGTCTGCATAGTTACAGCGGTGATAATGCCGTTGTTCAACCGCAGCAAGCGTGTGTCCGGGTGGCTGGCATTTGCGGCGGCGGCGATTTCGGCGTGCCTGGTCTTCGTTGCGGCGGTGTACGTCCTAATGAACGGTGGTGGAGAACCGATTTCCTTTCTTAAATCACGCGCGCTTGGGTTCGCCTTGCGGCTGCACGTGGATGGATTGAGCGCGGTGTTTCTCTTGTTAACGGCGTTTGTCTCGATTTGCAGCGCGTTTTATTCGATTGAATACCTTGGACATTACGAGCGGCACGGTCCCGCACGGTATTATTCGTGGTTGCTCCTCTTTATTGCCGCCCTCTATGGGATAGTGTCCACGACGGACACGATGTATTTCTTCTTCATATTCTGGCAATTGATGACGGTGGCTGGTTTTGCGTTGATGCGATACGAGAACGAGAAGCGCGCAAACCGCCGGGCGGCGGCCAAGTTTTTTTGGATGATGCAGCTGGCCTGTTTTGTGACGATGGTCGGCGCGTTTTTGCTGGCGCCGTCGGGCATAGTGGTTGAGCAGGGCGAGGAATTGATGAGATTCGACTTCGTCTCGTTGCAGTCGAACATGCCCGCGCTGTTTTCGGAAAGCCCGGGTGTGATAACGGCGGCGTTCGTGTTATTTCTGATAGGTTTCGGGATCAAGATGGGTATGTGGCCTTTGGGCGGGATTTGGTTGCCGGATGCGCATCCGGCGGCGCCGTCGCCTGTCAGCGCCCTTTTATCAGGGGTAATGATAAAGACGGGTGTATATGGAGTGATGCGATATTTTCTGTGGCTGGTGCCCGCGGAATCATTGAGTGACTTCCATTCCGGCGCATGGGGTTTGGTTATTGCGTTGATCGGTACGGTGACGCTTTTGCTGGGCACCGCCAAGGCGTTGGGCCAGGAGCAGACGAAGCGTTTGCTGGCGTATCATAGTATCGGGCAGATCGGTTACATCCTCCTGGGATTCGGTATTTGCCTTTCGCTTGTGTCCAATCCAGCGGCGGGCGCGCGGCAGGTGGCGTTGCTGGGGCTTTTCGCGGCGTTATTCCATACCATCAATCACGGTGTGTTCAAGAGCCTATTGTTTTTGAATGCCGGCTCGTTGCTGTATGTAACCGATACTCAGGATTTGAATAAGATGGGTGGATTAATGCGGTACATGCCCGTGAGCGGTGTGACGGCGCTGGTGGGGGCGTGTTCCATATCGGGGATACCGTTGTTCAACGGATTTGCTAGCAAGTGGGGGCTGTACTCCGCCGGGTTCCAGGCGGCCCCATGGTCTGCGTACCTACCGTTGTGCGCGGCGGTGGCGGTATTTACGAGCGCGCTTACACTGGCGTCGTTTGTGAAATTTTTCGGCGCGAGCTTTATGTCGCGGGCGGGGAGGCATGTCATTGAATCTGTGTCCGAGGGGAGCCGGAAGGTTTTGGATTGGAAAATGAAAGTTGCGCAGGTGTTGCCGGCGCTTGTCTGCGTTCTTCTGGGGATTTTTCCGGTGGTGGTATTCAGTCGGTTCCATTATGCGCTGGGACGGGATGCGCAGGGTATGCTGTTGAGTCTGACAGACGGCGCGCCGGTGGAGGGTGGATTATGGCGCGGCGTCGAGGCGCTGGGGGCGAAGGCGGTATTCGCGCCGATCGGGTTGCTTGTTGTTCTGGGTGCGCTGGTGCTGTTTTGCTGCTGGCTCCTTCGTGCGGGCGGCGCCCAGCGAAGGCCGGCGAGCCCCTGGTTGTGCGGTTATGCATGGGACGCCGAAGATTTCAGATATAATGCGCACGGCTACTACGGCGAGTTGAAGGCGCTTTTTAAATGTAAAGGTAACACACGGCTTAATAGGGAGTCTGATGATATGTACGCATTAGGCTCAGAGACGGACACAGCGGCAAGGGGGCGGGCCGGCGTGGTTGCCGAGAAGACGGAGACGGATTGAGGATGTTCATATTGCATTTATTGAACAGGTTACAGGAAAGATTCGGTGATGGAATCAGCCGGGTGGATATGACTTCCGATGAACGGTTGTATTTATACGTCAAGCCGGCGGTTCTCCGGAATGTATGCGTATTCCTGTTCGATACGATGAGTGCGCGGTATGCGGTCGGCATCGGCGCTGATGACACGCCGTATTCGGGTAAGTACCAGGTGGCGCATAATTTCGCTTTTGACGGGAAAAACCTGTTTTGCAGTGTTATTACGTATGTTGATGGAACGGCGCCGGAAGTGGACAGCATATCGGATCGGATTCCAGCGGCAAACTGGTCCGAACGCGAGTTCTATGATCTGGTTGGTGTGCGCGCGGCGGGGCATCCGTTTCCGAAAAGGCTGATTCTCCCGGATGGATGGCCCGACGGTGAGCATCCGCTCAGGAAGGACGTGCCGTGGAACCATGTGCCCGAGAATTTCCATAGCGGGCGTGAGTATGAATTCGAGCGTTTGCCGGAAGGATGTGTTGCCGTGCCCTTCGGCCCATTCCATCCGACTCTGGACGAACCGGCGCATTTCCGGCTGTACGTCGAGGGTGAACGGATTGCCGGGTGCGAGTATCGCGGGTTCATGGCGCATCGTGGCATCGAGAAACTCGCCGAGTCGGTGCTGACATATAACGAGATACCGATGATGGCCGAGCGTATTTGCGGCATCTGCGGATGCGTTCACAATGTAGCATATGCTCAAGCGGTAGAGGAGGCCGCGGCGTTGAGTCCGACAAAACGCGCCGAGTATATTCGCACCATAATGCTGGAGGTGGAACGGTTGCATAGCCATTTATTGTGGGTCGGCCTGGCCTGCCATATAGCCGGATTCGATACCCTTTTCATGCAGAGCTTCAGGATTAGGGAACCGGTAATGCGTATCGCCGAGAAAATCACGGGTAACCGGAAGACGTACGCACTATGCGTTATCGGCGGCGTGAGATGGAATCTGGATGAAGACGCTTGCACGGGATTACGTCGCGTGATCGATAACCTCGAGGACGAATGGCGAGGGGTGGTTGCCGCAGTGTCGAAGGACAAGAATATTCAGCGCAGGACGCGTGATGTGGGTGTGGCGAGTCCCGGCTTGGTCAAGCGCATGGGCCTGCTGGGTCCTGTGGCGCGGGCTTCCGGAATCTGTATCGATGCGCGCAGGGATCACCCTTATGCGGCGTATGATGAAGTCGAGTTCGATGTAATAGTCAGGGAGAGCTGTGACGTATGGGCGAGGATACTGGTGCGCGCGCTTGAGGTGTTCGAGTCCATTCGTATTATCCGACAGTGCTTGAGTAAGATGCCGGACGGGCCGATCGCGGCGGAAATAACTGATGAATTACCGTCTGCGCGAACGGGTATTTCATCGGTCGAAGCGCCCCGCGGCGAGGCGCATCATTTTGTTATTACGGGTGAAGACAATAAACCCAGGCGCTGGCGTGTTCGAGCGCCTACTTACCAGAACCTGCAGGGCATTCCGTATATGATCAAGGATCAGACATTGTCGGATATGACACTTACTCTGGGCAGCATTGATCCATGTTTTTCGTGTACGGACAGGGTCGAGACGATAGATATCCGTTCGTGTTCACATCGAGTTTATTCGGGTAGAGAGCTGGAGTCGCTGGTGAGAAGGAAGGATAAGTAGAATAAGACGGAGATTATGTGGTATGATTTGCTGACATCGGTTTTTCGGGGATTGGTGAATACAGTATTATTGCTGGCATTGGCGCCGTTGTGCGAGGGTATTGTGCGTAAACTGACGGCGAGAATCCAATCGCGTCAGGGCCCGCCGATTCGGCAGGCGTACTATGATATTTTGAAGCTTCTCGGTAAAGAGGATATAGAGGTCGGCGAATCGCCGGTGTTCCAGCGCCTGGCGGCCGCGCTTGGGCTTGCGTCGGTATTGTGCATTGCGTGGTTAATCCCGATGGGCGTGGGTATTCCTTTCAGCGGCGGTGATGTGATACTGCTGGTGTACTTGCTTGCGTTGGGCGCGGTGGTCGGCGTCCTCGCGGGTATAGCGTCCGGTACCACATACTCGATGCTCGGCGTAAGCAGGGAAGTAATGATGCTGATTACACTCGAACCGTTGCTGATAATCGCATTGTTGGTTGCGGCGGTGAATGGTGGATCGATGAGGTTGGAGCCTGTTTTCAGCGGTGTCGTTTTCGGCGATGTTACGTTTAGTTACGCCGGATTGATAATGTTATTGATGGTATTGGCCGCCTTCCAGGCGTATGTCAAGAGGGTGCCGTTTGATATCGCCGAGGCGGAGACGGAGATAATGGAGGGGGCGTTAATGGAGTACTCGGGGCCGAAATTAGCGCTGTTCAAGTACGCGCAGATGTGCAGGCTTGTAGTGTACAGCGGCGTGTTCGTGGCGTTGTTTGTGCCGTGGGGTAACGAGCTGATGTTTCCTCTGGGCTGGCTTCTGTTCTGGCTGAAGGTGGCGGTGTTGGTAGTGTTGGTGACGGTTCTGGCCGCTTCTCATGCGCGATATAGGATAGATCAGGCGGTGCGGTATTTCCTGGTCATGGTGGCGGTTTCTTTCGGCGCGCTGGTTTTAGCTGCGCTTGGTTATTAAGGATCAATTATGTCCTTAGCTGCAAAGATAAAAGAGGTTCTGATCTGCCTGCGGGCGGGACGCGTGACATTGCCGTATCCTTTTGAGCCTGCGACAGTGCCTAAAGCGTTCCGTGGCAGGCCCATATTCGATGTCGAACGCTGTGTCGGTTGTGCCGGATGCGCAAACAATTGTCCCGCCCGGGAGATTCTGGTTGAGGATGTTTGTCAGGAGGTACGGATTCTGAAGTACCTGGGGCGCAGATGCACGTATTGCGGCCGTTGCGCGGACTTGTGTCCCGAGAATGCGATTACCATGAGTAACGAGTTCGAGACCGCCACGGACGAGATCAGCGATGTCGGGCAGACGCTCGAGTTGTTTATGGGGACATGCCAAAGGTGTGGACGGTGTTTTACATCGCCTACGCCGCTGGAAGAGTTGAAATTAAAGGGGTATAGGATAGATGATTTGATGAACGAACGGTGGGTGTTCCGTTCGAAGCCGTTCCTGAACGAAGAAAAAACGGTGGATGATATAGATATAGAACTGGACTAGGCGTTATGCTTAAGGAACTGTGCCGAAAAATGTTTCCGCGGTCGCTGTGGGTGTACCACGCCAACAGCGGCGGATGTAACGGGTGCGATATCGAGGTGTTGAATGCGTTGACGCCGTGGTATGATGCGGAACGGTTTGGTATTAAACTGGTGGGGTCTCCGAGGCACGCCGATGTGATGCTTTGTCAGGGGCCCGCCATGCGCGCCACCGAGATTGCTTTGAGGCGGGCGTATGATGCAATGCCGTCGCCGAAGCTCGTTTTTGCAATAGGTTCATGCGCCGGCGGCGGCGGTATTTGGCATGATACGTACAGCGTGCTCGGGCCTGTTGAGAAGGTAGTTCCGGTCGATTATTACATACCCGGTTGCCCGCCGCGGCCGGAGGCGATAGTTTTTGGTGTTGCGCTTGTGCTCGGGTTGGTTGAGAAGAAGGTTGTGGATATACACGTCAAACAAGATGAATTCCCCATACCACGGTATCACCCGGAGGATTTGGAAGAAGTCGACGGTACAGTGAAATATACGAAGAGCGAAGTGGTGTAGGTAGGTTTTTGTGTTCTCATAAAAGGTTTCCAACCATAACCGAAGATCGGATAACGTATAATATTAGAGGGTTTGTCATGGATCCAAATTGGGCCGCTGAAAATTTAAAGGTTATCAGGACGCTCATGGAGCGTTCAACTATATATAGACACGCAATGACGCCCGTCATGTTCGTGATCGGCATCCTGGGGCTTGCCGGTGGAATTATCGGTTGGTCGCTCGAGCTGGATAGCAACCGGCGCTTTTGCGGATACTGGTTGATAGTTGGAATTGCCTCCGCTGTTTTGTCATACCTGATGGCGCGAAGAGAGGCGTTGCGGGATAAGGAGCCGTTTTGGTCGCCGCCCACACGGCGTGTGACCTCCGCTGCGGCACCGGCGCTGATTACGGGATTAGGCGCGGGATTGTTGACCTTTGCGCCGGATTACGTCGATCCACTGGAAGTGTGGAAGCTGCCGGCCGCCTGGATGGTTCTATATGGTTGCGCCATGCATGCAGCCGGTTTTTTTATGCCGCGCGGGATAAAGCTGCTCGGTATGATCTTCATTATCGCAGGCCTGGCGTTTGGGTGCGCGCTTGTCTGGTTTGATACTGTTCCGCCTCTCAAGTTCGCGCATTTGATCATGGGCGCGGTATTTGGAGGGATTCAATTGATGTACGCCGTTTATCTTTTCTATTCAAAGCGTGAGAGGAATGGAATGTGAATCCCGAGCCTTTTCGTCAACTTGATCGAATTATTCACGAAAAGGGGCGCCTTGTAATTATGTCGGTATTGGCCGCGTCCAAGACCTTGTCGTTTACTGAGATTCGGAATTTGCTCCAAATGACCGACGGCAACCTCAGTATGCATATCAAGACGCTTCAAGAGGCGGGATATATTTGTGTTGAAAAGGAGATGGGCGGACGCAAAGCCAGGACAATGTATTCGTTGACGTCCGAGGGTGAGCAGGCGTTTAGGAGGTATGTTGAGCTGCTCGACCAGATAGTCGAGTTCACCAAGAAAAAGCCGTAGAAAACACTTTTCATTTGAACATCACCTGCTAGATTCGGTCATATACTTTGCAATACAAAGTAAATGCGGTTTTGGAAGGTGGTTGAGCGATGAGAATTCTACGTGCGACTAGTATTGGAATGTGCTTCGGAGTCAGACGAGCGATTGATATGGCGTTGGCGAGAGCTGCCACCGGCCGGGTTTCCGTTTTAGGACAGCTGGTCCACAATGAGGCTGTTATCGGAAGACTGCAAAAGGCCGGCGTGGAGGTTGTCGATTCATTGACCGAGATAAATGGGAATGAAGTGATGATCAGCGCCCATGGTGTGTCGTCGAGTTTGAAATCGAACCTGAGGATGAATGAAGTGGATTTTGTGGACGGGACATGTCCGTTGGTCGAACGTTTGCATCGTGTGGTGAAGCGACTTGTTGGGCATGGCTTTCATCCGGTAATAATCGGAAAGCGCAGGCATGTCGAGGTACGCGGTGTGACGGGGGATTTGGAAGAATTCGATGTTGTAGGAGCGGTTGATGATGTATGGAAAATTAAACCGCATAAGCGGATTGGCGTTGTTGCGCAGACCACATGTCCGTTGGAGAGGGCTACGCGGTTTTTGAGGATCATCCGGAACCGGTTTCCGGAGAGCGAGGTACGGTTTGTGGATACGATTTGCCGGTTCACGAAAGAGCGACGGCGTGTGGCCGTCGAGTTGGCGAAGATGTCGGATGCTATAGTGGTTGTGGGAGGCATGAACAGTAATAATACACGTGAGCTGGCGAGCTTATGCAGGACGCATTGTAACCGTGTCTTTCATGTGATGAGCAAAAACGAGTTAAGTGCGGAGTGGTTCGATGATAGCGATACAGTGGGCATCACATCCGGTACATCGACGTCGGATGAAGACATAGACGGCGTAGAACAATGGCTGAGGTATATTGGTGCAGGCCGGCATAAAACCATGCAAATGGCGGGCAGCATGTCTTATCTCAGTAGGAGTGCGTAGTGTAATCCTAATGAAACGAATACTTCGGCATTTTTATATCTTGTTAATTGGAGTAGGAAACTGATGTGACGGAAAACTCGCATTCATCGAATTACTTAGGCCGGGGAACCGTTATTTGTTTGGCGGCTGTGATCCTGGCAGACCTTTTTTTCTACTGTCAGCCGGTTGGGTGGACGCTTGGATTATACGCCGTTCTGCTGTTTGGAATGCTCTTATGGCTGGATGAGGGGGCGCGAATAATTAAGACATTCCACGGGGCCGTGATCATTTTAGGGACAGCCGGATTGATTCTATCTTTGGTTTATCAACCGGGTGCGATTGGAATCATAATGACCGCTGTGGGATTGATTACGTTGGGGTTGACCTCGCGATGCGGTTGGACACGGGATGTCTATGATTGGTGTGATCGGTGGTTTAGATTCGTCTTTGTCGGTTGGCGACAGATATTCATAGATGCTAGATCAGCGATAAGTCATAGGTCGGAGGTACGCCGGCGTTGGGGAATGGTTGTAAGAAGTTTATGGAAATCGGGCCCTGTGATAATACTCGCTTTTATCTTCATAGGTCTTTTCGCTGTGGCAAATCCGGTGATTGCAAACTGGTTGGAGACCTGCAGAAGTAAGCTTCAAAAGGTCTTCAATATACTTGAATTCCTGCATTTCAACCGTGTCCTCATGTGGTTTATTGTGGCTGTTTTAAGTTGGGCATTAATGCGTTATCAACCAATTGGCCGCACGCTAAAGGCGCCGAAACTGAATGATACGGTACTACAAGTCGAGAAATCCTTCCTTAATACTCAGAAAATCGTATGGGGTCTGGTTGTCTTCAATGCCATATTTGCGATTCAGAATGCGCTCGACATAGGCTACTTGTGGGGGGGGGCTGAGCTGCCGCAGGGTATGACTTATGCCGAATACGCACAGCGCGGAGCGTATCCGCTGGTTGCAACCGCATTGCTTGCGGCGGGTTTTGTGCTGGTGACATTCCGTGCCGGCTCGGAAGCCGGGCGGAGCCGGATTGCGAGGAATCTCGTTTATCTGTGGATTGCGCAGAATGTTTTTCTAACAGCGTCCGCCGGTTGGCGGCTTAACCTGTACGTTGAGGTGTTTAGTCTCACAAGATTACGCGTTGCCGCCGGGATATGGATGCTGTTGGTGGCGTTCGGACTTATATGGATATGTCTGCGGATAATTACGAAGCGGTCTAATGCGTGGTTGGTAAACGTGAACGTACTAACACTTGTCATTGTGTTGTATGGATGCGTATTCGTCAATTTTTCCGGTTTTATTGCCTGGTATAATTGCCGGCACTGTTATGAAGTCACCAGCCGCGGCGCAAATTTGGATTTAAATTATGTGAGGAAATTAGGCCCTGAAGCGATCCCTGCGCTAAAATGGTTGAAATCGGAAGTGAAAAATGATGTCGGATTCACGGAACGGGTAAAGAATGAGTTGCATGTGCTGACTGCTGAATTGACGGATGACTTGCGAAATTGGCGTGGCTGGACCTGGCGCCGATATAAGTTGATGAAATCAGTGGCGCCTTGACAGGGTTTCGCCAATGTCGTTTACCGTGATTTGGATAACTATGGGGACGATGATGCCGTTGTCGACGCATCATGCAAGGAAGGCCGGAGTAGTTGACGGTTCCGAGAAAAATGCCGGCAAGTATCACACAGAGTTTTTATCACTAACGTGGCTATCGCCCTCTTTTCCATTAACCTTGATTCATCGGTAATCTTCTTTCAGTGTCTGAATTGCAGGGAAATCGGAATGCCATCCTTGCAAAACAGCGAGGAATTGGAGTAGGATAATATATGCAGATTCATAGTCGAAAACAGGATTCCCACGGGAGCGTTATAAGATGAAGAGAGTGTTGCGTTGGCTGGCGTATCTATTTATAGGATTCGTGCTGGTGGTGGCTATTTTGTTTTTGTTCAGAAATCAGATTCTGACCAAGATAACCGAAAACAGTCTGAGTACCGCCTTGGGGCGAAGGGTCGAGATTGAGACGTTTAAACTTGGGTCTTCCAGACCGCTTGTTGAAATCCACGGAATGCGAATCTTTAACAACGCCGAATTCGGCGGCGGCGAGTTTATCGACATCAACGAATTTACACTGGAATATGACAAAGAAGCCTTATCCGACGATCGCTTACACTTAAAGTTACTGAAACTGGATATCAGAGAGATTAATATAGTCCGCGACGAAAGCGGTAATTCGAACATCAAAGAGTTTGCATCGAAACTGGATTTCAAAGATATCCGGGGATTCAAGTTGGATAGGATCGAGACCTTTGTTCTTTCTTTGGACAAAGTCCGGTTTTCGAACATCGACAATCCCTCCGACGGCTATGTAGTTAGTGCGGGCATTGATAATCTTACCGTCCACAATGGAGATTCCATCGAGAGTCTGACGGCGGTCTTGCTGAACAAGCTGTTGTTGGAAAAACTGTTGTTCAGATAAACCGCGCCGGGTGTTTTAGATTGTCACTTTGAATTCCTCTCCCTTGGCCAGGGAAGCGGCAAAGCCGGATAAAATTCCCGGGATATCTTCCAGGTCTTTGAGATTGATCATCTCGATGCTCGAGTGCATGTACCGGGTTGGAATACTTACCAATGCGCTGGGAATACCGCCGCGCGTCCAGAATATTGCGTCTATGTCCGTGCCGCTCGTAGACGATATAGTTTCATGCTGGATTTCGATATTGAGCGACTCCGCGATTTGCTCGAGCCTCTTGACGATGATCGGATGGTTGCATGTGCCGTGGGTAATGGTCGGCCCCTTTCCGAGCCGTATATCGCCATGTTGGCGCTTGTCTATTGTAGGGCAATCCGTGGCGTGGGTGACATCTATCACTAGGGCGACGTCCGGCTCTAGTGAATATGCGATCTGGCGAGAGCCGTATGTTCCGATTTCCTCCATGATATTCGAGACGACGCATATTTCAGGATTCAATGTACCGCCCTGTTCGTGAAGAAGCCGGAGCGTCTCCGCTACTGCGAAAGTGCCTATCCTATTGTCGAGCGCTCTGCCTACGGCAATATTGTTACGCATAAGCTCGAATTCCTGATTGAGCGTTATCGGATCGCCGATCTTGACCAGTTGTTCGGCTTCCTTTTTGTCGGCTGCGCCTATGTCGATAAACAGTTCGTGAATCTTCGGGGGCTTGGAATTGTTGTCGTCTTTCTTCAGGTGTGGTGCGACGTTGCCGACTACGCCGACGACCGAGCCCGCGCCGGTGTGGATCGTAATACGATGAGTCCTGGTTATTGCGGCGTCCACGCCGCCAATGCGCCGGACATAAATGAATCCCTCGTCGTCGATATAATTAACCGCCATTGCTATTTCGTCCGCGTGCGCGGCCAACATCAGACGCGGCGATCCGCCCTTATTCAATGTTGCAACCACATTGCCGTATGCGTCCGCGGTACATTCGTCGGCAAACTGTTTTGCGTAATCCAGCCACACGCGTTGTCCCCGGTTTTCGTATCCGCAGGGGCTCGGCGTATTGACAAGTGTTTTCAAAAATTCTAATGAACTCTCACGCATGCCGAAAATGATAGACGATTACATAGAGAATTGCCATATCTTATCTCATAATACCAGCGATTCTCATAATGATCGATTTCGATTAAATGGTAGCGGATGCTTAAGGGGGCAAGGAGAAAAGGCGCTTAGACTTCAGAAGAAAGTTGGACTTTTTTTCGAACCCCTGCCGGCGTTTCCTTACAAGCCTCCCCAGGCACCGCTCACCTGTGCGCTAGGTATCCATAATTAGAATTGTTGAGCCGAAATTAGGAGGGATTGCCGCAAGTTGCGGGAGATGCTAATGTTAATCGCCTGCCTAGCGAGGTTTGTTCGGCGCCGGGCAGATAACGGTAAGTACGATCGTAACGATGCATGAGCATAGACATGAAATAACCGGTCATAACCGGGCGTTTGCAATAGGTGTCGCCCTCAACGTGGTTTTTGTATTGGTCGAACTCGGCTATGGGATATCGGCGGAGTCCCTTGCGCTGATAGCCGATGCCGGGCATAACCTGAGCGACGTCATAAGCCTGTTGCTTGCTTGGGGCGCGGCCGCGTTGGCGGCGAAGGCCGCCACGGAGAGAAGGACATACGGCTTTCGCAAGGTCACGATAATGGCCTCGTTGATCAGCGCGGTAATGCTCCTCGTCGCGCTTGGTGCTATCACATGGGAAGCGATCGGCAGGTTTTTCGATCCGAAACCCGTCGAGGGCATGATTGTTATCGTGGTTGCGGCTATCGGAGTTGTTATTAATTCCATCACAGCGTTGCTGTTTGTTTCAGGTCAAAAACATGACTTGAACATCAGAGGCGCGTTCCTGCACATGGCCGCCGATGCGGTCGTGTCCCTGGGCGTAGTCGTAGCCGGAGTACTGATTATGATCAAAGGCTGGCTCTGGGTGGATCCCGTCATAAGTCTTGTTATTGTTGCGGTGATAATAATTGGGACGTGGAATCTGCTTAGAGACTCGACCTTACTCGCTATAGACGCCGTACCGAAAGGTATCGATATGAGCGGCATAAAGGAGTATTTAATCGGCCTTGAGAATGTCGATCAAATCCACGACCTTCATGTCTGGGCCTTGAGCACGACGGAAGTTGCTTTAACCGTGCATTTAGTGATAAAGGACGATTCCTCGGCGATTCATGGCGTTCATAATATGCAAAGGCACCTGCATGATCACTTTGGGATAGAACACGCCACGATTCAGATCGAAAAACAAGTTACGGCAAATAACTGCATATTGAACAAGTCCCAATGTAAGTAAAACAGGGCGGAATAATGGATGCTCTTACTGGTCTATAAAAAAACTATGCGAACGAGTCTGTTAACGAATCTGAAATTATGCGCGATATTTCACGCCGTCTTTTTGGTGTATTCGTTCAATTCATTTTCGGAAGACGCTGTGGCAATCAACGCGAAGGCCGACGGTTATCGCGGTATTTGGTACATGAACCAACCACTGGATAATGTTTACAAGTACAAGTACAGCGGCGGTCTCGGTACTTATTGCGCCAAACATAGGCCTTTTGCGGTCTATTGCGACAAGGTCGAGAAAACCTTTTTCTGTTACGGCGGTACGACGAAAGAGAATAATCGCCGGTTGCTGCATATGGTTTCTTATTACGACCACGAGAAGAATATGGTGCCGCGCCCTACTGTCCTACTGGATAAGAAAACCGGCGACGCTCATGATAATCCGGTTATCTCGATGGACGACAAAGGGTTTATATGGATTTTTTCAACCTCGCATGGAACGAGCAGGCCGTCCTTTATCCATCGAAGTACACAACCATATAAAATCGACGAGTTCGAGCGAATCCATGCTACGCGGATCGAAGACGGCAGAAGGGTTTCCATAACCAACTTCTCTTATTTACAGGTATGGCATCAGCCGAAGCGGGGATTTGTATGTTTTTTTACCAAGTATGGTTGGGGGTCTGATCGCACCATCTGCTTTATGACGAGCAGAAACGGCGTTGAATGGTCCGCATGGCAACAACTCGCCGCTATAGCAAGGGGGCATTACCAGATCAGCGGTGTGACGAAAGACAAGGCTGCGACGGCGTTTAATTATCATCCTAAACAGGGCGGTTTGAATTATCGGAGTAATCTCTATTACATTGAAACACCCGATTTTGGAAATAGCTGGCACAGCGTAGATGGACGGATACTATGTCCGCCGCTTACGAACACCGTGAACGCTGCACTGGTGAAAGATTATGAGTCTGAAGGGTTGAAAGTATATCTGAAGGATATCCGGTTTGACTCCCGCGGCCGGCCGGTGATCCTCTATATCACCAGCAAGGGATATAAGGCGGGCCCCGAAAATGATCCGCGTACATGGACTATAGCGCACTGGGACGGCGAGACGTGGGATATCTGCCCGATTACGACATCCGATAACAATTATGACATGGGGAGTCTGTTTGTTGAAAGCGACGGCACCTGGCGAATTATCGCACCGACCGAGAGCGGCCCGCAACCATACAATCCAGGAGGCGAAATGGTCGTCTGGATAAGCAAAGACCAGGGGGATACGTGGAAACTATTCAAACAAATCACTGATAGTAGCAGGCGCAACCATACTTATGCGCGTGCGGCTATTAATGCGCACCCTGATTTTTATGCTATCTGGGCCGATGGACATGGAAGAAGACCCTCCGAGTCGAACCTTTACTTCTGCAATCGAGCAGGCGATGTGTTTATGCTTCCAAGACGTATGTCTCGAGTGTACGAAAATCCGGAGGTTGTAGAATTGAATGCAGATTAATCACCATTACGAATGCTGAGAATCCGAACCGCTTACTCCGACTTGGTCTGATTATGCCACCAGTCGCAACCGAAACTGCCCAACTTATATTGCTCGATTTCTCCTGTTGCGGCCGTTTTTTCGGATTTTGCGAGGAGGTCTTTGACTTCGGATTCCGTCATAGGACTGAAATTTGGCCTCTAGGTCGCGTCAGAAAAAGAACACATACGTTATACCGCTGGCGGCCCGGTGGAGAAAACGCGTTATTGTGAGGCATTCACACTGACCTTTCCGGATGGATTCAGTCTAAAGGTATCTGGCCCTATATGTTAAAGGTATTTTGTAACCATTTTGATAGAGAAGACGTCTTAAGGAAAAGAAAGAGGATAAACAGTTACACTCAAAATTCGTGTAACAATAATGTGTCGAATAAGAGAGAGGATTAAGAAAAATGAAGGATAAGTTTATTGTACTTCTTGCATTGGTTTGCGTGACAAGTGTTTTTGCCCAAGACTGGCCGCAGTATCTTGGGCCGGAAAGGGATAGCACATCGCCTCAAAAGGATATTCTACGTTCATGGCCTGAAGGAGGACCGGAAGTTATATGGACGGTTGCTGTGGGGCGAGGTTATGGAGGGCCTGTCGCCAAAGACGGTAAGGTTTATCTGCTCGACCGTGAGGAAGAAGTCGGCGATAACCTTCGCTGCCTTGATCTGTCCACCGGTAAAGAATTGTGGAATTTTTCGTACGATGCGCCTGGGTCGGTTATGTTTCCCGGCTCGCGAAGTGTACCGACTGTGGATGGCGATTATGTTTATTCGTGTGGACAGAACGGCGACTTGTATTGCGTTGACATTAATACGCACAAGCCCGTCTGGAATGCCAATATCTGGACGGATTTCGGCGGAAAACCCTTACAGACAGAAGGACGGCCATCACGCGGACCCGGGAGTTTTCCGATATGGGCGATTACGCAATGCCCCTTGGTTTATGGCGATTTGGTTATTGTATTATCGCAAGCTCCCGATGCCGGTGCGGTTGCTTACAATAAGCTAACAGGGGATGTTGAATGGAAAACACCTAATCTTGGTAATGAATCGTATGCAAGTCCTTCAGTTGTAAAAATAGATGGGAAAGACCATATTGTAATGGTTATTTCATCTACTAATCCGTTCGGGAATCGAGAATCACCGCAAACTCTGGGTAAGGTTGTTGGAATAGAACCCCAAACGGGAGAAATCCTTTGGGAATACGATAAGTGGCATTGTCACATTTCGGTGCCGAGCGCGGTTGATGCCGGCAATAACAAAGTGCTTGTTGTGGGCGGATACGAACTAGGTGCAACGATGATACAGGTCGAAAAAAAAGAAGATGGCAGCTACGGCACGACAGAACTTTATACTACTGAAGAATTTGGAGATCAGACAAAGCCGCCGTTATTACACGACGGGTATTTATATGCTCAGTACGGAACAAATAACCGGCGCGACGGTCTGACATGTATGAGCATGGACGGTGAGATTATGTGGAAAACAAAACGCGATCCCGATTTCAATAAAGGCAGTATGATTTTGGCCGATGGGCTTATTCTGGCTACGGATGGAAGAAAGACGTTGTATCTGATCGAGCCGGACCCAGCCGGATTCAAGCCGCTTGATTCCTCCGAGCTGCTCGGAGAGGCAGGGACTGGCAGTGAAGGCATAGCTGCAAGAATTGGAGGTCCAACCCAAAACTGGGCGCCTATTGCGCTGGCCGATGGCAAACTATTAATACGGGATCAAAGCCGGATGATGTGTGTTAAAGTTGCTCGATAAGATTGTTCCCTATTATACTGCCACAGGACATGCGCGATCGCCATCCAGAATTCGGCGTTAATGATAATCTCCGGAGTTCTCAGAACAAAGCACATAAGGCTCTGTTTATCGGAGCCTGTGCTTTGTTTCTGATCATATTTGTTGCCGGTACCACGGCAGAGAGTCAGCTTTCAGGACAGGCAGAACAGGCGTTTCCATCTGAGAAAGAAATCCGCGCCAACTGGCCGGCGTTTCGCGGACCGTTCGGTAACGCTCACGCCTTTGTCGATTCGCCGCCGCTGCATTGGAACGGCGAGGAAGATAAAAATATCCGCTGGAAAACACCGGTCCCGTTGCCCGGTCACAATTCACCTGTGGTCTGGGACGAGCGCGTGTACCTGTCCGGAGCAGATGAAGAAATCCGCATGATCTATTGTATTAACGCCGAATCCGGCGATCTGCACTGGCAGACGGATGTATCCAGGCTGCCGAACTCTCCGGATGAAGAACCGTCTGTGATCGATAACACCGGCTATGCCACGCCGACCCTGACTACCGACGGCACCGCCGTCTTTGCCATGTTCGCTAATGGCGATCTGGTTGCACTGGACCCGGATGGAAATATGATATGGAATAAAAGTCTGGGGCTTCCGGATAACCATTACGGACACGCATCGTCATTGATCTTGTACCAGTCCGTGCTCATTGTGCAGTGGGATCAGGGTGATGAACAGTATTTATACGGATTCAATAAACAAACCGGCGGGAAGTTGTATCAAGTATCGCGCGATGTGGAGGTATGTTGGTCGTCGCCCATCTGCGTCAACACCGGTTCACGGTATGAGGTTATCATCAATGCAAATCCTTATGTGATGGGGCACGATCCTAAGACCGGCGCCGAACTGTGGCGCATCGAGGGGATAATGGGAGAAGTGGTGCCGTCCCCGGCCTATGCGAACGGGATGGTGTTCGCAGTGAATGAATACGCTGTTTTACTCGGCATCGAACTGGATTCGCCGACGATTGCCTGGGACTTTGAACGGGGAATGTCTGAGGTTTCGAGTCTTGTTGCCACTGCTGATTATCTGTACATGGGCACTAGTTACGGTTCCCTATACTGCTTTGACGCAAAGAGCGGCGAGACGCACTGGATGCATGAATTCGATGAGGGATTCTATTCGTCCCCGATCATTGTCGGTGACCGCGTGTACATCATGGACAGGAGCGGCTTGATGCGCGTGATTCAAATATCCGACACGTTTGAGGTGATCGCTGAAAATCCGCTCGGCGAACGCGGGTTCACCACGCCGGCGTTTTACAAAGACCGCATTTATATTCGTGGTGATGAGCATTTGTTTTGTATTCAGGAATAGTAAACCAGGAATATGAAATGATTAATCTCCTTCGTGTCGGGTCGGACCAGAGTAAGTGATGAAGCGCGGGGATGTTGTGCGAAAATATAACCTCCTGAGAAGCGTTAAGGCTCCTTTTCCAACCGAAAATTGAAGTGCTAAGTTATTTGCATGCCAAGAGCCAATCGCCATTATCTGCCTAATCGTGTCTGGCACCTCACCCATCGTTGCCACAAGCGGGAATTCCCGCTCAAATTTGCGCAGGATCGGCGCCGCTGGCCTGCGTGGCTTTTCGAGGCAAAGAAGCGGTATAGTCTGAAGGTTCTCAACTTCGTCGTTGCTTCGAACCATGTGCATTTGCTCGTGTTCGCTGACAGTGATGGAACGGTCTTTGGGCCGCATCCTGTTATCCATCCACCTGAAGAATTTGCCTTTACCGTCTTGACTCCTTCTGTACTGATTCATACACTTTACTATGCTATGTCAAACCAGGAAAGTTTTCCTGGTTTATCGATATATATCAACATAGTAGGAAATTTTCCTAGTAAGTAAATGTTGGGCAAAAAAGAACGGTGAATCAATCCATACAGTTATCACTTTTCGAAGGAGAAAATACATTAACCTTTGCGGTGAGCAAAGATGTGGAGTGTGCGGTTGACCAGCTTTCAACAGATGATAAATGCAGATCGCACGGTTCTGTGTACACAAAATCAGAAGTTGTTGAATTCATCCTTGATTTACTAGGCTATAAGGCAGGCAAGCCGCTTTACGAATTCCGCATTCTTGAACCAGCATTCGGTGGAGGTGATTTTCTCCTGCACATCATCGACCGGCTATTCGAATCACTTGTAATAAACGGGATCACTCCATCATTCGAGACCTTGAAGAAATGCATCTGTGCCGTCGAGCTCCACCGCGAAACATTTCAGCAAACTAAGCTTAAGGCGCTGAAGCGACTTTGCCAATTTCTCCCAAATGATATTGCCCAGCGGTTAACCGAAACCTGGCTTACGCAGGGTGATTTTTTACTGGAACCGTTCAAGGCTGACTTCGATTTTGTGGTAGGCAATCCACCCTACGTTCGCCAGGAACTTATTCCGGCGCCATTGTTGTCCGAATACAAAATGAGGTATTTAACTCTGTATGACCGGGCCGACCTCTACATTCCATTTTTTGAGCGCTCGCTTTCACTACTAAATTCGACTGGTGCGCTTGGATTCATCTGTTCTGACCGGTGGATGAAAAACCGTTATGGTGGCCCGCTGCGTTCATTTGTGTCACGGGATTATCACCTTGCCGTTTATGTGGATATGGTCGGAACCGCAGCATTCACCGAAGAAGTCACCGCCTACCCGGCGATCACGATTTTTAATCGCTCTGGAAACAAGCCAACTGCGACTGTTCACCGCCCAGAGATTTCCCGTTCTGTTTTCAACAATATCGTTGATGCTATCGAGCAAGACGATCCAGGCATTGGACGAAACTTCTTTAAGCCTGCGATGGTGCAGCGGGAAGGAATGGAACCGTGGATATTGGAATCCGGCGATCAAATCGACCTGTTGCGCAGAATAGAAGCGAATTTCCCGTCAATTGAATCCGTGGGTTGTCAGATTGGGATTGGCGTTGCAACTGGCGCTGACAAGTGCTTCATCGCGCCATTCGCATCACTAGACGTTGAAGATGACCGGAAGCTCCGGCTGGCGACAACCAAAGATATTCTAAGCGGTGAAGTGAAGTGGCGAGGCTTGGGCGTGATCAATCCCTTCGCAGACGATGGCAGGCTAGTCGATCTTCAGAAATATCCGCGTCTCCGAAGCTACCTTGAAGCAAGGAAACAAGCTATAGCAGGCCGCCACTGTGCAAAAAGGGCTCCCGAAAGGTGGTATCGGACGATCGATCGCATTTGGCCGGAGTTGGCCGCCCGTCCGAAGCTTCTGATTCCGGACATTAAAGGGGAGGCACATATCGTCTATGAGTCGGGCGAACTCTATCCTCACCACAATCTTTACTTCATCACATCCGACGAATGGGATTTACGTGCGCTTCAAGCGATTCTGCTTTCCAGCCTAACCCGACTGTTTATCGCGACATACTCAACACAAATGCGAGGTGGCTACCTCCGCTTCCAATCGCAGTATCTGCGTCGCTTGCGGTTGCCGAAATGGGAGTTGGTGGACAATTTGCAGCGGCGCCGCCTTATCGAGGCAGCTCAATTGCGCGACCCCATAGCCTGCAACGAGGCTGTGTTTTCACTCTACAATTTATCTGAAAAAGAGCGTGCTGCTGTCGGAGGAAACGGGAAATAGACCTATGGCATTGGAACTGGTAGATTTTAAAGGGAAAGCACGGGAGGCGATCAAGGCTTTCTGGGGTAACCGTGAGGCAGCCCGACAGAAACAGATTGAATCCGGGAAAGCAGATCAAGGCGAACGAGCGGGGGTTACGGCAGGTAAGAACATGGATGGGTTTATTTCCCTTATTCGCGATATTGTTCGAGCCAATGGTTTGCCAAACGCGGAAGTTTATCTTGAGCGTGCCGTTCTCACGCTCCCCGGCTATTTCCGGCCAACGAAGCTATGGGATTTGCTTGTGGTTCAAGACAGCCAGTTGATCGCGGCCATCGAACTGAAGAGCCAGGTCGGCCCATCGTTTGGAAACAATTTCAACAACCGAACCGAAGAAGCCATCGGAACGGCGCACGATTTTTGGACAGCCTATCGTGAAGGCGCCTTTGGCGACCAACCGCGACCGTTCGTCGGGTGGTTGATGCTGGTCGAAGATGCTCCCAAGTCTCGGACACCGGTTCGATCGGAGTCTCCACACTTCGAGATTTTCAAAGAGTTTCAAGGGGCGTCCTACCTAGAACGTTATGACCTGCTTTGCCAGAAACTTGTGAAAGAGCGGCTATATACAGCTGCGAGCTTGATAGCCTCTCCGCGTAACGCGTCGGAAACCGGAGAATTTTGTAATATTTTCCGAATGACTAGCTTAAAGACATTTATTACTTCGCTAGCTGGACACATCGCGACTGAAGCAGCAAGGTTAAATGACTGACGGCTATCCCAAACATTTAAAGAATGGCCCAATGCCATGCGCTGGAGGCAATGTGGCTTCGCCGCGAGCCTCAGCTTTTCGTTAGCGCTCGTTTAAATATGCTATAACCCATCCTTCTGCCCTTAATCACTTAAAACTTAAAACTACTGTTCACAGCTCACCCAGTTATCTTAGAATTCGGGGAGAAGTTATACTTATGAAGAAAAAAAATCAATGTATCGCAATCGGTGTTCTCGTGCTGGCCTGTGCGTATTCCGGAGTCTCGGCAAAGGAAGCTTCCTCCGGTTCCGAGGCGGCCGCATCTGCCGAGAGACGGTTGGCCGGCTACCGCGCCGAGCTTGAAAGGTTTCGTGAGGAGTTCGGCGGGACGCGGGAACTGCCGGATGTCGATTTCTTCCTGTTCGGCATGGGGCCGCGCACGAAGCTCCTCTACAAAGACGGAGTGCTGCTGGAGCCGATTACCGGGAAACGATTGGCAAAATGGCCCGTGGCGTCCGAGTGCATCGTACCGCCTGATTACAGCGTATTCATTACTACGACAGATAACGAGACGGTTCGTATATTCGAGGACAAGCGAGGGGTTTGGATCGAGGATGCAGACGGCGACGTGTGTGTTGTCGACGGCACGCGGCATTTACTTAACCTGCCGTTATTCCGCGACAACCGTTATCCGCAGGTGCTGCGTGTGCTTCATCAGGAGCTTCTAGTAAACGTTATCAACGGCAAACCGGTACCCAACTATTTCGTGTATTCCAAGCCATGGTATCGCGACGCGGCCATGATGGCCTTGTGTTTGCGCGCCACAGGAAACATCGATGTTATTAGAGACTGGATACTCGAGTTGGACGAAGTTTTCGATCGTAACAATGCAGGCGAGACCGAGGCGGACAACCTTGGTCAGGTCTTATTCTTGGTCTCGATGGTGAGTGATACAAACCATCCACTTGTGCCCCGGGTTCTCGAACAAGCGCGCCGCTTCGAGACCGAGGGCGAAAATGGGACATATATCCGAGGGCGTACAGACTTCTCCGAGCACCCCGTCTATCAGACCAAGTGGCTGAAGTATGGTTTGACGGCGCTGGGACTGCGAGACCCGTATGTAGCGCCGATGATCGAGGATTCGTACTCGGCGCTGTTTTGGATGGACTACAAAGACGCGTATGTAGCGGGAGGCGATGCGGATAACCGCGGCAATTATCCATACCTGGGCTGGGCCTGTGATCACTTCCACGGACTCAAGCGCAGTCCAATCAGTAACCGGGATTATCCGCTTACCTGGGAAAAGCGCGCCAGCCAGGCCGACTACGAGGGGATACGCCCGGTCTCCGACCGATATGTTTCGGAGAGCCTAGCCGCACCGCATACCTGGCATGCGTCCGAAGTGTTCCTTTACCTCTTGGACGCCGATGACGAATCCGAGGCTAGTTCTTCGTTGGAGTGACTCCGATGTGAATGAACGTGGCCGAGTGCCATTGGCCGTCGATATGGTGGTCGATCGGTTCGAGGTCGTGTTTCATGAACTTGGATTCGACCTCGTCGAATTGTGATGTGAGAACGCCCGCCACGATAAGCGCGCCCTTGGGCTTCAACCGCGATGCCAAGGCTTCGGCGTTTGATATGATCGGACCTGCCTCGATGTTGGCGCAGATGAGATCGAACTGTGGTTTGACGACCGGCTTCAATTTATCTAAGTCCCTCGTTTTAAACGAGATGAGATCGCCGACACCGTTGTCTGCGGCGTTTTGCGTGGCGATCCTGGTCGAGTCTGGATCGTTGTCAAATGCGTGGATGCGAGAAAAACCGAGCTTTGCGGCGGCGATGGAGAGAATTCCCGTGCCCGTGCCGGCGTCAAGGAATGAGCCCTTGTTTTTTGAGAGTTTGACCATCTGGTATAGGCAGTACCAGGTGGTGGGATGTTGCCCTGTCCCGAAACTGAGGCCGGGGTCTAGGACGATGAGCTTCTGATTCTTCCGAGGCTTGCGCTGGCTCCAGCTCGGCTTTATTAAGAGTTCGGACTGGATTTCAAACGATTTAAAATGTTTCTTCCAAGCGCGGTTCCAGTCTGTTGCGGGTAGTACTTTGATGGAAATCTTCGAGGGCGAGGTGTCCACGCCTGCGCTTTGGAGAATGCGTAATTCGTCCTTGAGTTGCTTCCGTAATTTCTTTTCGTTGAAGGCATTTGCAGGCGGGTAAACCGATACGAAAGTGATGTTAGAACCTTCCGGCGTGTTTGATACGGGTATCTGCGCAGTCGCCTTCTCGAGGAGCGCGGCAACGGCGTCTTCGGCAATTAGGTTCGTTGTGATTTGTACGTGTACCAGACTTTTCGGTGTCATTGCTCGAGGGAAGTGGCAGCTTCGGTAATAGCGGTCTTTTGCGCCTTGAACAATTGATCGAGACCTTTCTTGCCTAGAGTGATCAGTGCATCGAGTTCTTCGGAAGAGAAGGTCGCTTGTTCGCCTGATGCCTGGAGTTCAATGAATTGGCCTTTGTCGTTCATGACCAGGTTCATATCGACCTCGGCGGTGGAGTCTTCCGCGTAACATAGGTCGAGCAAAGGCTCTTTATCCACGATACCGACGCTGACTCCCGCGATGTTGGAGATAATTGGGTTTTCCTCGAGTAGTTTATCGGACAGCATTTTTTGGAATGCGATTGCAATAGCGACGTATGCGCCCGTGATGGAGGCGGTGCGTGTGCCGCCGTCGGCCTGGAGCACGTCACAGTCTACCCAGACCGTGCGTTGTCCGATTTTTTCGAGGTCGACGCAAGTACGCAGGGATCGGCCGATGAGCCGTTGAATCTCTTGCGATCGGCCTTCGATTCTGCCGCGACTGATTTCACGTGTTTTCCGCTGATGCGTTGAGTACGGGAGCATCGAGTATTCGGCGGTCAGCCAACCTCCGGGGATTCCCTGTTCTTTCTTCCATCTGGGTATCGATTCATCTACGGAGGCGGCGCAGATGATTTTCGTGTTGCCCCATTGGATAAGGGTGGAGCCGAGCGCGTGCGGTGCGATGTCGTTCTGAAAATAAACGGGGCGCAATTGGTCGGGCCTGCGTTTATCGTGGCGGAAGGGTTGTTCTGACTCATTCATAAACTCAATATCGATTCGTAGTTTTAATTAGTAAATTAGTTTACTTACTTGATTCGATTTCCTCAAAAATAGTCTCGAGGTTTTCGATCGGAGGATTTGTCGGGTGCGCAGGATCAAGGGTCTTGCGCAGGTAATCGATACCGTCTTGCAACCGCTGTACGAACCTCGGCAAGATGGCGCCTGCGGCGTTCGGGTGCCCGCCGCCGTGGAGTTTCTTCGCTATGTCCGCCGCCTTGCCGTTCTTGCTGCGGAGGCTGACCGCTACCGATCCCTGATTTCTTCGGGTGAGTGTAACGAGTGTATCGAAAGGAACCGACTCATGATGCAGTAGTTTATGGATAAGGAGGTTTGAATTACCTACGACGAGATTCACACACCCTATGTTAGGTGTAATAGGGATGATATTTTTCAGGCTCCACTGGAAGCCGATTGGGTCTTCGACCTTGCGTTTTGTCGACATGACCTCGATGAGCGGGTGGTCGAGCAGCTGTTCGAGTTCGCCGTTGATAATGGAATGCATATTCCAGAACCCGTAGGTCTTGATCAGGTTCGCGTAGTCGCAGGCGATGTCGAAGTCGGGGTCATCGACAAGGAAGAGGTCGGCGATATTCGTTAGATGCACCAGCCTGTCGAGAGCGCTGTTTTGAATGTCGTATTTATTGCATAGCTCGCAGGCGAGGAGGCTGGCGGATTTTGTTGAATCATGGATCAAGCTGACGGCTTTGGGTATTGTTTTATGCGGATGGTGATCGACGACGAGCCAGTTCGGTTTATCCATTCGCGGTTCGAAGGCTAAGTCGCATATCCAGCCGCCGGATTCATTAAGGAGGCGTTTCGGCCAGTTTTCATAGTTATAGGCCTCGAATCGCACATGATCCTCGTTCCGCATTTTCGCCAGGCGATGCAATAGGTGGCCTGCAACGAAACCGTCGAGGTCACTCTCGTGCGTAAATACTACATAAGGTTTAGGCAATAACACCATGTATCAAGACAGTAACTAATTGCGCAGGTGTTAGCCAGAAGAGATTCGGATTTTTTATGAGTGTCTGCATAAACATGTTTTGCCCTATTCGGATTATTCTGTTAGCTTCATTACAATTGGAAAATACGTTGATTAGATATGGATATTTTTAATTTAAAAGACGAAGTAGCGGTGGTGATCGGCGCCACCGGCGTGCTCGGCGGCGCTATAGCAAAAGGCCTTGCTGCCGCGGGCGCCAAGGTGGCGGTGGTCGGACGCAATGAAAACAAGGGCGCGGCGTGCGAGAATTCTATAAAGGAGGCCGGCGGCGAAGCGCGGTTTATTACGACCGATGTGGTTGAAAAAGAGAGTGTCGTAAGCCTTAAGGACAAAGTACGGGAGTTATTCGGTACGCCCGCAATATTGGTCAACGCCGCCGGCGGGAATGATCCGAAAGCGACGGTTGTCCCGGATCATCCGTTCGAGGATGTTGCGATCGAGGACTGGAATAAGAACTATAACCTGAATCTAATCGGCGGCGCGTTGATCCCTTGTCAGGTCTTCGGCCCGATGATGTGCGATGAAAAGAAGGGTAGCATAATAAATATAGCCAGCGTGGCGGGGCATTTGCCGCTTTCACGGGTCGTGGCGTATTCGGCGGCGAAGGCCGCAATGCTGAATCTCACCAAGTTTTTAGCCAGGGAATGGGCGCCTGCCGGCGTGCGCGTGAATTCGATCACTCCCGGCTTCTTCCCGGCGGAACAGAATCGCAGGTTATTATTTAACGAGGATGGTACGCCAACCGCGCGGGCGCAATCGATACTCGGTCATACCCCCATGTCGAGGTTTGGCGAGTCGCAGGAGCTGGTCGGCGCGGCCGTGTTCCTTGCGTCTCAGCAAGCAAGTGGCTTTGTAACCGGCATAGACCTCCGAGTCGATGGCGGGTTTTTATCGCAGACGATATGAGCGATAGCGATGATCGAGTGGTATCCGAGGTGGCGGCGGAGGGTGCTGCGTTGACGCAGGATTGGGTGCTCGATGTTGTATCCAGGGCTTGTGGGGAGCGGAATCTCGAGGGGCGCCGGGTATTGTTGATAGTGCCGGATGGTACGAGGACGGCGCCTGTCGGCGCGGTCTTCAAGGCGTTGAGCAAGTGCATCGGCGGTATCGTCTCGCGTATGGATGTGCTTGTTGCGTTGGGTACGCACCGGCCGATGACCGAAGAGGAGATATGCCGCCGGCTGGATATAACCGTTCAGGAACGCAGAAAAGACTATGGGAATACGAGGTTTTTCAATCATGAATGGGATAATCCTGATGCGTTGACGCAGATCGGTGTTTTATCGAGGGATGACATACATGAGATTTCCGGGGGGCTTTTTGAGATGGAAGTACCCGTGGAATTGAATAAACTGGTTTTCGATTACGATCAACTGATCGTTATCGGCCCTGTTTTCCCGCACGAGGTGGTCGGTTTTTCGGGCGGAAACAAATATTTCTTTCCGGGGATCGCCGGCCCGCGGATTCTTAATTTCTTTCATTGGCTCGGGGCATTGATTACGAATATCGGGATAATCGGAAAGAAAGATACGCCGGTTCGTCGTGTTGTTGACACCGCGGCGAGGCTTATCAATGTAGATAAGCTTTGTTTCGGGCTTGTTGTAAATGAAGGGAAGGCCGCCGGTCTGTTTGCCGGAACGCCCGAGTTCGCGTGGTCTGAGGCCGCCGATCTATCTTCGGAACTGCATGTGAAGTATAAAGATAAGGCGTTTAGCAGAATTGTATCCTGTGCGCCCGAGATGTACGACGATTTGTGGACGGGCGCCAAGTGCATGTATAAACTGGAGCCTGTGTTGGCGGAGGGTGGGGAATTGATCATTTATGCGCCGCATATCACCGAGATAAGTAAGACACACGGGCGGCTGATCGAGGAAATAGGGTATCATTGCAGAGATTTCTTCTTGAATAGGTGGGAGGAATTCAAGCATTATCCTTGGGGAGTGCTTGCGCACTCGACTCATCTGAAGGGTGCCGGACGGTTCGAAGACGGTGTCGAGATTCCACGGGCTAAGGTAACGCTTGCCACGGGTATACCCGAGGAAGTCTGTAGAAGGATTAATCTCGGTTATAGGGATTACAGAACAATAAATCCCGAAGAATTCGCCTCGAAAGAAGATGAGGGCATTTTATTGGTGCAAAGGGCGGGCGAAATGCTGTATAAATTGAGTGATCGCCCGCAAGGGTGAATGTGACTCATGCGTATGCGGTGGACGGAATTGATGGTCGAGCCCGCCGGAAATAATAAGAAATGCCGGTGTTTCGGAGTTTAGACTTGCATGATATCGATATCCGGTTAGTTTTTAACGGCTTGTTTATTTGGAGTTGGAATTATGGCTAGGATTTGTGAATTAACAGGGAAACGCCCGATTAAGGGTAACAAGATTTGGAGAAGCGGTAAGCCCAAGAAGCAGGGTGGTATCGGTACTCATATTACGGCTATAACAAAGCGCCGATTCTACCCGAACCTGCAACGGGTGAGGACCGTCGAAAATGGTAGGGTGCGGTATGTCCGCGTCAGCGCCAAGGCTATTAAAAAAGGACTGGTTACTAAGCCTTCCAAGAGGACTTGGAAGAAAGAAGCCGAAGCGCATAGTTAATTTTACACACTCGGAAGAGTGTCTGTTCAGTTTAGATCAAGGCCGGCAAAGGCCTTGATTTTTTTTATGCCACGCAGTCGTTGTCCCGGAATTGAGGTGTTTCTCATTCATCCAGGTCCTCGGCTTTTGTGTCGCGATGCAGGAGAGTATTAATCGCTTCATTCACGGATTTATTCTTATATAGTAGGGCGTAGACTTCCGAAATAATGGGGGTTTCAACACCGTGCTTAATGGAGAGTTGATGTGCTGATTTGGATGTCGGACTCCCCTCGGCAACCGCCGTCATTGACCCGACGGCTTCTTCCGGAGACATACCGCGTCCGATTTTCTCGCCCAGCGTCCGATTGCGACTTAACGGCGAGAAGCAGGTGACTGTGAGATCGCCTAGCCCGCTCAGCCCGGCGAATGTAACGGCCTTTGCGCCGCAGGCGGTGCCGAGTCTTTGAATCTCGACTATACCGCGGGTGATCAAGGCCGCTTTCGAGTTGTCGCCGAAACCGAGGCCGTCGCATAAACCTGCGGCGATCGCGATAACATTCTTGAGGGCGCCGCCGAGTTCGATGCCGATTATGTCGTTGCTGGTGTATACCCTGAAGGTGGGACGGTGGAAGAGTTCCTGTGCGGCGACGGCGGTTTGCCGATTCTCGCTCGCTGCGACGACCGCCGTGGGCACGCCGCGCGCGACTTCAAAGGCCAGACTCGGGCCCGAGAGCGTACAGACATCGGCATTCGGTGCAGTCTCCGAAAGGATTTGGGACATCGTCATGCCCGTGTCGTATTCTATACCTTTTGTAACACTGATCAGCGTGCCCTCGAAATCGCCGAAATTGTTGGTTACCTTGCGAAACACCTGTGACGGCACCGCGATAACGGCTGTTTCGCAATCGTCCAATGCCTTGTGTATGTCCGGTTCGAGCCGCCAATCTCCGGGTAGATCGTAGCCGGGGAAAAAGACCTCGTTTCTGCCGGTTCTGCCGATTTCTTCCAGTTGCCCGGGATCGTTGCTCCATAGAGTGATCCGGTTTTCGGGTATGGAAAGGATTCTTCCCAGTGCCGAACCCCATGCGCCTGCACCGATTATGGATATTCTCATGATTTCGAGGCCGATTTTTTTCTCTTGAATGTCACCCTGTTTTCGTTCCCTTGTAAGAGACGTTTTATATTTCCTTTATGTTTCCAAATTGCAACCAGGCTTATCACTGTTGTTACCAGTATCTTGGCAGGACTCCCGTTAAACCACCATACAAGAAGCGGCAGACTGACGGCGGCCGCTATGGACGCAAGCGATACGTAGCGCGTGACAGCCAGAATAACGCCCCAAATTGCCAGTACAATGATGAGGGACATAGGCATTAATGCAACGAAAACCCCCGCCGTCGTTGCAATCCCTTTGCCGCCCTTGAATCCCAACCAGAAGGTGTATATATGCCCTAAAATGCCTGCAAACCCGCCAATGAGCATGTCGTACTCGGATATCCACCAGCCGGTCGTGGAAATCGAGACTCCCGCCAATGCAGGCAGTAACGGCGGTAAACATGCGGCGGCCAGGCCTTTCAGCATGTCTATCAGGAGTACGATGGTTCCAGTGGTTTTGCCCAGTACCCGGAACGCATTCGTGGCGCCTATGTTCCCGCTGCCGGCATGTCTTAAGTCGACGCCCCTCAGCCTGCCGGCAATATAACCGGTAGGGATCGAACCGATGATGTATCCGGACACAAATAGAAGAATGCAATATACCGTCAGCACAAATGAAATGTATTGAAGTTTGCGGTGTGTACGCAAGCCGAATTTGAGGATTTCAAGATCGAACATGGAGCATCCGTCCCGAGAAAGATGGGGGTATAAGCAAACCATCCATTCCTCTCGGCCGTCTTTACGCCATACCTTGACCAATTAGTTTATCGCTTACGGTACACAGCCTTGTTTTTTTTACCTTGTGTGAAATTTGAAACAACTTGAAATTATTCAACGAAACACATATATGTCAATCAATATATCAATATATTGAACTCTTGTGATTATGCATTATATAATCATAAAACATTAAAAGGAATATAATAACGTAAAATAGCAAACAAAGTATTGACTCCAAATTCAATCTTCCTCTATCCTTTGCAATATCAACGGGCGAACCGGGTTTATTTGTGAAGTTCAGAGGGTGGAGACGGAGTTCGGCCGTTTAACGGAATGTATAAATTAAACTGTTAACAGCTATGAATTACAAAACGTTGATACTTATACTGGCGGCGGGCCTGTTTTGGTGCCCAGATAACACGGAAGCTCAATATGTTATAACGGATTTCGGCGGGGGGACGATAGACTTCACCGGCTACGCCGGAGCGGGATTCCAGTCCAATCCTACAGACGGTCAACTGGATTCGGATACATGGTCGGTTTCCGGCTTGAGCGACGGCGACCTGGATTTCGGCGGAACAGCGACGTCCGGTGATTTCGCGAGGGGAGAAGACACCGCAGGGGCGTATACCGGGGGTTTGTACAGTTTTACCGACAGCGCCATCAACGGCGGTTCCGGATCGTTCGGGATACAGCCGACGGGTTCGGATTGGACATCCGGGAGTTTGACGCTGAAGATTCGTAATGAAACCGGATCGACATTGACCGGTTTGGGTGTGGGTTATGAGATTTGGGTGAATAACGATGAAGACAGGGCGAACAGCTTCAATTTTTCGTATTCCTCGGATAACTCGAGTTATTCTTCCGTGAGTTCATTGGCCTACACATCGCCCGCGGGGCACGACGGCGAGGGTTTTGTGAAGAACGATCGTTTGACCTCGCTTACCGGGCTTAGCGTGGAGGACGGAGGTGATTTTTATCTCCGTTGGATGGGCAAAGACATGGGCGGGGGAGGTTCCAGGGATGAGTTTGCGTTGGACAACGTATCGCTTACTGCCGTACCGGAACCGGCCGAGTATGGCATGGCCGCCGGTGCGGGGCTCTTGGCTTTTGTCCTGGTGCGGTATTGGAGAAGGCGAAGGCCGGCGGCGGTATCCGGATGATCGGTAAGTACCATGCCTATTTGCCAGGTTGTTTTTTTATCCATGGCCTGAATAGTATCAAAACGCTTGCAAGACTAGGGTAATCCGGTTTTTATTGCAGGCACACAGGCAATCTGTGTTCATGAAGGCAGACGATGAATTTTGAAATACTGAAAAGGGCCAAGGAACTCGGTTTTTCAGACCGCCAGATCGCATATTTAACGGGGCGCAAGGAAGGGGAAGTCCGCGCCGAGCGAAGACGAGCGGGATTGAGTCCCTGTTTTCGACTGGTCGACACGTGCGCCGCGGAATTCGAGGCGTACACGCCGTATTATTATTCGACTTATGACCGGGGCGAGGACGAAGTACGGGGTTCGGATAAGAAGAAGGTGATGATTATTGGCGGCGGCCCGAACCGGATAGGGCAGGGGATCGAGTTCGACTATTGTTGTGTTCATGCTGCATTTGCGCTGAAGGAGGAAGGGTTCGAGACCATAATGGTTAATTCGAATCCCGAGACGGTATCGACGGATTACGACACGAGCGATAAGTTGTATTTCGAACCGCTGACCCTCGAGGATGTACTGAATATCTATGAAAAAGAGGAGTGTTGGGGCGCTATCGCTCAATTCGGCGGACAGACGCCGTTGAATCTTGCGCTTAGTCTTCAGGCTGAGGGAGTGAATATAATCGGCACCACGCCGCAAATGATAGAAGTGGCCGAGGACAGAGAATTATTTGCGGCTATGTTGAACAAACTTGATATACCTCAGCCGCCCAATGGGATTGCCGTATGTGAAGAGGGTGCGATAGAGATTTCGCGGCGCCTGGGATACCCGGTACTCGTTCGACCGTCGTTTGTCCTCGGCGGACGCGCGATGCAGATTGTGTACTCGGATGAACAGTTGGCCCGGTACATGCGCTTCGCGGTCGAGGCCTCACCGGAACGGCCTGTTTTGATCGATAAATTCCTGGAGGACGCCATCGAAGTGGACGTGGATTCCATATCCGATGCGGGCAACTATGATGATGCGTCGCAGGGCTCGGTAGTGATAGGAGGTATTCTCGAGCATATCGAGTATGCGGGCGTACACTCGGGCGACGCCGCGATGGTACTGCCGCCGCATTCGCTGGACAGTGAGGCGATCGACACCATTCGACGGCATACGCACGCTATGGCACGCGAGTTGCGTGTGTCAGGATTAATGAACGTTCAGTATGCAGTGAAGGACGGAACAGTCTATGTGCTCGAGGTCAATCCAAGGGCGTCTAGGACGATCCCTTTCGTTAGCAAGGCCGTCGGAGTGCCGCTTGCAAAACTGGCGGCCAAAGTGATGACCGGCCGGAGTCTTAAGGAATTGGGGCTCACGACCGAAAAATGGCCGCGGTACTGGGCGGTCAAGGAGTCGGTCTTCCCGTTCAATCGATTTCATGGACAGGATATATTGCTCTCGCCGGAGATGCGCTCTACGGGTGAGGTTATGGGATTGGACTATAACGTCGGGATTGCCTATGCAAAGTCGCAAATGGCCGCCGGCGTATCCTTGCCTCTCGAGGGTACGGTGTTTATCAGCGTGAATGATGCCGATAAGCGGGATATAGTCGGTATTGCCCGTGACTTCTATAACCTTGGTTTCAAGATTATTTCGACAAAAGGGACGGCTGATACCCTGGAAAAGGCCGGACTAAGTGTCGGAACGGTTTCCAAGGTTAACGAGGGACGCCCCGATCCTACCGACCTTCTTATCAATCACGAGGTGCAAATCGTAGTTAATACGCCTTCCGGACAAGCGCCGCGTGCGGATGAAGTGAAGATACGGATAACCGCGATTCAAATGAATACTCCGATAATGACCACGCTTAGCAGTGCACGGGCGGCTGTGCGAGGAATCAGCTCGTTGCGTGAACGCGGATACGGCGTTAAATCATTGCAGGAACATCATGAAAAGGAGGTGGAAAGCGTGGATGTGAAGTGAGTCCATGACGGAATCCATTTGGTAGCAATTTGGGATTGGAACATGGGGCGTGGACATTCAGGCGAGGCGTAAAGCGTCATACACAGGTAAATCTGGAATCCGGCGTATACGATGTCAAAAATTTGGACGGTGCATATTTTTTTGACATGCCACCAAGTTTTTATATAGTGGATATAACCTTTCCGGTCAGAGAAGTTTTTGGGAATTATGTGAATAGAGTTAGTTATGCACCAATACGTGAAAGAACTCGGGGAAGCCAATGCATCGATCGATATACTGTTGGTCGAGGATAGCGAAAATGATGCGGAGCTGGCTTTACATGTTTTAGGGTCAAAGCTGCCGAACGCCAAGGTGGTTGTGGCCGAGGACGGGGAGGAGGCGCTTGATATAATGCTTGCTCATGGTAAACCCAATGGTGAGGATCGGGTAAGCAGACCAAAAGTGATTTTTTTGGACTTGAAGCTGCCGAAGATCGACGGCAAACAGGTCTTGCGCGCACTAAAGAGCGACAATGAGCTAAGGAATACGCCTGTAGTTATCTTGAGTTCATCAAAAGAAGAAAGGGATGTGCGTGACGCCTATGCACTGGGTGCCAACAGTTACGTCGTCAAACCACTGGACTTTAAGGAATACATGAATGCACTCACAATCCTGGGCGAGTATTGGTTGAAATGCAATCAAACGCTGGAGGACTATTGAATGTCAGTGTCGGGAACACGGATATTGAGCGCGGATGGTCTAATTGTTTAGATATTGTTGTGAATGACCAATGCCTTAAGAACAAGAATATTGCTACTTGAAGATGTTCAGTCGGACGCTGAATTAATTGTTAAGGAGCTTTCTGCGGCTGATATCGAGTTCGAGCATTTGCATGTCTCGAACAGAAGCGATTTCGAGAGTGCGTTGAAGGGCTTTCGTCCCAATGTTGTTATTTCTGATTTCTTTCTCCCTGACATCAATGGATTGGAAGCGCTTAAGCTTTCGAAGCGCGTTTATCCGCATATTCCATTCATTATTGTGACAGGGTCGATTAATGAAGAGACCGCAGTGGAATGCATGAGGCTCGGCGCAAGCGATTATGTTTTGAAGGAGCGATTAGAGCGGTTGCCCATGTCGATTAACACGGCCGTCGAGGCCATGCGCGCCTTCGAGGCCAAGGAAAAAGCAGAAACTGCGCTACGTGAGCGTGAGGCGAGTTTCCGATTGCTTGCGGAGAACATGAGCGATTTGGTATGTCTGCATGACTTGAGTGGCTGTTATGTCTACGTCAGCCCTTCATCCTATAAATTGCTTGGATACAAGCCGGAAGAATTGATCGGGCTTTCGCCGTACGATTTTTTTCATCCGGACGACATCCCGAAAGTGAGAGCCGAGTCACATGATATTGCGCTGAGAGGCGAAGTCCCGAATCCGATTGCTTGCAGGATCAGGCGCAAGAACGATGATTACATATGGATCGAGACTCTTGTCCAGGTGATAAAGAGCGATAATGGAGAGGTTATAGGATTGCAGACCGCTTCACGCGATATAACCGATCGAAAGCAAGCAGAGGCGAAGATAGAACGTTTGGCGGCGTTCGCTTCGCAGAATCCGAATCCCGTATTCGAGTTTTCCAAGGACGGCGACCTTACATATTTCAACTTTGCAGCGAAAAGGATAGCTGAACTCGTCGATTGCAGTGATCCGTCGGGTGTTCTGCCGGAGAACGTTAAGAGCATAGTTTTATCGAGCCTCAAGTCGGAAAAGGAGATGAGGAATATCAAGTCCATTATCGGCGATAGGACGATATCTTTATCCTTTTTTCCCATTCCCAAGAGCCGTGTAGTTCACTGCTACGCGGAGGATATCACCGAGAGGCTGAATATGGAGGTGCATTTACGTGAGGCGCAGAAGATGGAAACGGTGGGCCAGCTTGCCGCGGGGATCGCGCACGATTTCAATAATATTTTAACGATAATTCAAGGGCATGCCAGTCTCATCCAAGAAACGCCGGGCCTGAATGAGTTGACTGTGGAGTCGGCAAAGAATATTCGGATCGCATCCGAGCGCGCCGCTTATTTGACGAAGCAGTTGCTCGCCTTCGGCAGGAAGCAGATAGTCCGAATTCGTCCCGTGGATTTGAATGCATTGATCTCGAATTCGCTTCAGCGCTTTCGGGATTTACTGGGCAAAAGTATCGAACTCAAGTTCGAGCCTGCTGAATGCCATTTCCGTGTGCAGGGTGATGCCGAGTTATTGAATCAGGTTCTAATTAACCTGGTTCTTAACGCGCGGGATGCCATGTTACCCGGCGGCGGGAAATTAACGGTCGCAGTTTATCCGCTTGCTTCCGAACCGGTTGCCGACACAAGCGAGGAAATAGGCGAGGGCCGGGATAACTTATCAGGCCGATATACATGTATTGAGGTCAGGGACACGGGGTGCGGTATCGAACGCCGGAATCTGACCCGTATTTTTGAGCCTTTCTTTACAACAAAGGATGTGGGTAAAGGCAGCGGCTTGGGCTTGTCCATGGTCTATGGAATCGTAAAACAACATCGCGGCTGGGTTGATGTAGAGACCGAAGCCGGCGTGGGTACGGCAATGAAAATCTATATTCCATGCTATGCCGACGACGAAGGCGCGATTACTGAGATCGAAGGGGTGACTCCGGAGGAGGTTGACTTTAAGAAGACTATCCTGGTGGTTGAAGATGATATCGCGGTGCAGCGGTTGCTGTCGACTTTACTGAAGAGTAAGGGGTTCAATGTTCTGGTTGCTTCCACTGCGGCGGAGGCGTTTAGTATTTCTGAAGAGTACGAGAATTCTATTGATTTATTGCTGACCGATATTGTCTTGCCTGACGACATGACGGGGCGTGATGTGGCCGATAAGATTATAATCGATAGGCCTGAGATCAAGATTCTTTACAGTAGCGGGTATTCACCCGAGTGGTTGGGTATGGGGTTCGGCGGACAATCTTCGGGTAATTTCATTTCCAAGCCGTTTATGCCTTCTGAGTTAATGGATGCGATAAACGCCAAACTTACCTCAGAATAGCCTCAGAGCGCTAACGAGTTTTATTGTCTTTCTCCTTTTCCGGCGGTTGAAAGCTGAATGCTATGAACCACGCCGTGTCGTTCTTGTCGTCGCCCGCAATGATTGCGTGTTCATCGGGAGCGATTGATTGGCGGACTTTATTGACGAATTTTCCTTCGCCGAACAGCTTTATTTCGAGGTTCGAGTCACCGGTAAAGGTCAGCTCCAATTCGCATTTGCGGCTTATCCTGATCCGCTTCGTCCGATCCTTTTTCAGCCCTATATCGTGTCTGGATACCTCGAAGTAATTCTTCCACTTGAATACGGACTTGAGTTTGTCCTTAAGCTTATCCTCGAGTTCTTTCAACTTGTCGGGATACGGGTTTTCACCGTTTGTTCCCCATATCAGTTGTACACGGACATTGACATCATATGCTTCGTCTGCATTGAGACTGACGGCGTGCTGTGAAAACAGCACCGCCACAACCAGGATCAACAAGGCGTTCATTGATTTTATTATATTCATAACAAAGGCTCTAGGATCAGTTTATAGGAGAAGCCACGGGTGATGACTTTGTATCCACCCATACAACAGATAATTTGGCTGATTCGGATTTGAATGTGATAAAGCTTGCATTTGCCGCTTCTGGTTCTATTGATTCACCGCCCAGCAACACGTGTGCGGGTGTCTGATTCGAGTTTTCAGGACTCATTAAAGAATAGACCCCGGCAAAAATAATCAATGCCGTCGCCGCTGAAGCGGCCACCCATTTGAGAACCGGTCGGATTCGATTTGGAACTCTCGATGTACCTTCGCCTTCAACCCGCAGTTGATGCGTGATCCGCGTGCGGAAGCTTTCCTTGTCTTCGGGCAAAGGGTGATCAAGCTCGTTGTGATGCAGTAATTCCTGAATACTGTTTAATTCCGCGTGGAGACGCCGGGCCTCCGCGTTGTGTGCGAGTAGCCGGTTGACCTTGTAACGTCCGAATATCGTTAGTTCACCGTCCAGGTAAGCCTGAATTTTCAATTCCTTCCGCTCGTCAATCATATCAATATCCCTCTTGTCGCAGTCCTGAAAGTAATACAGCCATTTTCCTTCGTGCGTAAAACAATCGCGACATAACCGTGCCGATTGAGCATTCCATTGCCTCGGCGATTTCCTTATATTCCAATCCCTCGAACTCGTGAAGGATCAGAACAGTTCTGTGTTCATGCGAAATCTGCTGCAGTGCTTCGTCGATCCTCTCGCGCAACTCGTGTCGTTCCAGTCTTCTGGTCGGATTCGGTGTTTCAATGGGCAACTGACGTTCGACCCCACCGGATTCTTCGTCAATCTGATCCATCGACTCGGCATTAAACCTCTTATTCCGTCTCAGGCAGTCCAGGCAAAGATTAATCGTTATCCTGTTTATCCAAGTCAAAAACGAAGACCTTCCGTTGAATTGACTCAGTCTTTGCCAAGCCTTGATCCAAGCCTCCTGAGATATATCCAGGGCATCCTCTCTATTTCTCATTATGCTGAACGCCCGATTATATATTTTGTCCGAGTGTCTACCGATCAACTCGCCGAATGCAACTGTATCACCGTGCCTGGCCGAATCGACCAGTTCACTGTCGCCGATCTCGTTATTGTTGTTTTTAATCGGCATGATGTTTGACGACGATAAACCGCCGGTTATTCAATTGGTTCAGAGCTTATCTTTTGTCGACGGTATACGGTTTTTGATTCTGGGATCATTTTGGCAGGCGGAATCGACCGCACGGGCAAAGGCCTTGAATAATGATTCAGCGATGTGATGGGGTTCGTCCCCGTAAAGAAGCTCCATGTGCAGGTTGCAACGCGCGTCGCTGCTGAAGCCCTGAAAAAACTCTCGGGCTAGGCCGAACCTAAACGCGCACGCCATGTCGCCGAACTTGTCTTCTTCCATGATATTGCGATAGGAGAATTCGTTCATACCACGCCAAACAAAGTATGAACGCCCGGAAAAATCTATTACGCACCTGGCCAGGCATTCGTCCATCGGTACGTAAGCTTCGCCGGTGAAAGGGTTTTTCGGATCGAACCCCGTGCCGTAACGGCGAATGCCTTTCTTGTCGCCGAGGGCCTCAAGAAAAGCCTGACCAAGCACAATACCGCAGTCTTCCACCGTGTGATGTGCGTCCACTTCAATATCGCCTTCGCAGTTTAGCGTTAAATCAATTACCGCGTGCCGCGCAAAAAGCTCAAGCATGTGATCGAAAAAAGGGATACCCGTACGTATATTACCCGAGCCTGAGCCATCTATGTCGAGGGAAACGCTGATTTGGGTTTCTTTCGTTACACGTTCCTTTTTTGCCTTCCGTTCGATCATCGGAACAGATTAAACATCAAGCGGCTCCCGAAGAAAACCAAATAATTTTAAACCATTAACGGAATGCCCAAAAGGTAGACTGCCGACGGAGAGCGGCTGTGTCCGTAGGATCAGCCGCAGCGGCTTCGAGCGCCGGTTCTTTATCCCCGAATATCGGGTGCCAAAGCCTCATTCAAACTGCTGTGACTGGCTTTCAGTATAGTCGTACCTCGATACCTGGCCCCGAACGCTAAGTCTCCATCCGATTATCAAAGGCCAATACCTTATTATTAGAAATACCCGAAACATGCTTGGTTTATGAGTATATGTCGTTACAATGGCGTGCTACCGTAGTGAAAGTCTCGGCAACATAGGATTATTTTGTTGATCTAAGTGAGTAAATCTATTAATAAATGCGCGTACCAATATTAAATGTCGGCAAAATAACGTAAAGAGAAAGGTGGAAATATGGCATATGGAATTGTCTTTGTTGTCTTGGGCTTGATTATCCTGGCGCTGGTCTTACTGGTCATCTTCGCCGTAGGTATATACAACCGTCTGATCGGACTGCGGAACCGCTTCAAGAATGCGTATGCGCAAATCGATGTACAGCTGAAACGAAGGTATGACTTGATACCGAACCTGGTTGAGACGGCGAAGGGTTATATGCAGCATGAACGTAATACGCTCGAGGCGGTTATGAACGCTCGAAATGCCGCCTATGCCGCGAATTCCAAGGCGTCACAGGCGCCCGGCGATACGTCGGCAATGAAGGAGCTCGGAGGCGCTGAAACGGCGCTGACCGGTGCGCTAGGGAGGTTGTTCGCCGTGGCCGAGGCTTATCCGGACTTGAAGGCGAATCAGACGATGGCAAGCCTGATGGAGGAGCTTACCTCGACTGAGAACAAGGTCGCTTTTGCAAGGCAGGCGTATAACGACTCGGTAATGACCTATAATATCGCCCGTGAGAAGTTTCCGTCCAATGTGGTTGCCGGTATGTTCAACTTCAACCCGGCCGAGTTGTTCAATGTCGAAAGCCCGGAGGAGAAACAAGCGCCGGAGGTTTCTTTTTCATGAATGATGAACCGGCCGCGGATGAACAGTGCCATTATCGGTGCATGAGCGGATGAAGTCTGTGGTATTGAACACTGGAGGGATTCGATAATGGATTTTTTCGAGCACCAGGAGGTTGCGCGTTCGCGAACCAAATGGCTGACATTCTTTTTCTTCCTAGCGGTAACGATCATTATCGCGGCCGTTTATCTGGTTGTGCAGGCCGCGTTTTTCTTCAATGCCGGGAACTTGGAAAACGGCTTTCGCTGGTGGGACCCCGAGCAGTTTCTGTGGGTCGTCGTCTGTACGCTGGTAGTGGTCGGCCTGGGGAGTTTTTTCAAGCTCGTTCAATTGCGACAGGGCGGGAAGATAATAGCAACGGGTCTGGGAGGGCATAAGATTGATCCGTCAACAAGTGACCCTGATGAGCGTAAGCTGCTCAATGTGGTCGAGGAGATGTCGATCGCCTCCGGTGTCCCCGTGCCGGACGTCTTCCTCCTTAAAAACGAGAAGGGGATAAACGCCTTCGCTGCCGGTAATTCGACGAGTGACGCCGTCATCGGCGTTACGCGCGGCTGTATGGAATTGCTTAACAGGGACGAGCTTCAAGGGGTGATCGCCCATGAGTTCAGTCATATACTGAACGGCGATATGCGGTTGAACCTTAGGTTGATGGGAATACTTCACGGTATCCTTTGCATCGCCCTTATTGGGCGGGTGCTCCTTTACATGTCCGTAGGACATTCCCATCGCACACTCGGCGCGCGCGATCGTCGCGGCGCGAATCCCTTACCTCTACTGGGATTGCTCTTAATAATCATCGGCTCGATAGGCGTGTTTTTCGGGAAATTAATAAAAAGCGCTATATCTCGCCAGCGCGAATTCCTGGCCGACGCATCGGCGGTGCAATTTACCAGAAACGGACTCGGTCTCTCGGGCGCGTTAAAGAAGATCGGCGGACTCACTCACGGCTCGCGACTGAAATCGCCGATGGCCGAGGAGGCAAGTCACCTGTTCTTCGGAAATGGTCTTAGAAGTAACTGGTTCTCGTTGATGTCCACACATCCGTCGCTGGTCACGCGAATCAGGAAACTGGACCCGATGTTCAATGGCGAATTTCCGCGAGTCTCATTTCCGGAAAAGAAACCGATATTTGATAAGGAGAGAGGCGGGCGCGCCGCGCGATCGCGCACTTTCGAACGTATCCCCATTATCGGAGCAATGAACTTCCCGGATGCAGTCACGGATGTTAAAGCCGATCGCATCACAAACCTTGTGGGCGGCCCCGGAATCGATCAGCTCGCTTTTGCCGCGGCCTTGACGGCAAGCCTGCCCGAGAAGGTCGAGGTGTCGACAAGGGAGGCTTTCGGCGCGTGCGCTCTTGTATACACTATTCTAATAAGTAACGACGAAAAGACGCGTGACAGGCAGATGCGTATGCTTGCCGAGACGATAGAACCGCCGATGTTGAAGGAAGTGGAAAGACTTCAAAAAGAGATATCGGGATTCGACGCCAAGTATAGGCTGCCCGTGATTGAATTGTGTATCCCCGCTTTGCGGCAAATGTCTCCTGAACAATATAAGAACTTTTCCGGAGTAACTCGGGCGATTATCGAATCGGACCGGCAAATTGACGTATTCGAGTACGCGCTCCAGAGGCTGTTGACCAGACATCTGGATTCGCATTTTATCAAGTCGCGGCGGCCGGTGATCCAATACTATTCGATAAAGGCGGTAATGGACGAGTGCCGAATCCTGTTGTCGGGGCTTGCATGGGTTGGGAATAACGATGATGCAAAGGCCGAACAGGCCTATAATATCGGTTTTTCGCGGTTGGGAGAAAAACCGGGGCTCCACGGACTTTTGGAGCATGAGGCGTGTAACCTTCCACAAATAGATAGGGCGTTGGAGAAGATTTCTCATTTATCACCGCCGTTGCGCAAAAAGGTATTGGACGCATGCGCATACACCGTGGCCGCAGATGAAAAAATCAAGCAACTCGAGTCCGAAATGCTCCGGGCGATAGCCGATTCATTGGATTGTCCCATCCCGCCGTTATTGCATTCGGAGGTTCCGGAATAATCCTTACCCCGGAAAATTAAAGTTCCGGAATCTTATCCGCTCAGCCTGTTTTAACGGCTTTTTTTTCAAACACCGCCTCTGCGGTGCACGGCTAAAAAAGCGATCAATTAAGTCGATCAAATTTAGGGGGTTAGGTAAGGAAGTCTAATCGCCCGTTCGCTTCGCTCACATTTATCAGAAGGCTGAGATTGATAAGGTATTTCATTGCTCCGGCTCGGAGCAATGAAAATTATTAACTCCGCGCGCTTTGCGCCTTCGCGAGAGATAATCCTTAATCCGTACCCCTTAATCCAGCTCAACAGCTTCACAATATGTCTGTAAGAACGACATCCCCAGGAACTTATTAAGAATTGAATGACCCTGATCTGCGGGAGATGACGCGCCAATAAAGAGTTGATTTGACAGTCTCTGGTTTTATATTGAATTTTGACACTTCCGGAAGGGGTGATGAATAGATTATGCAGGTGTTACTTTTAAAATCAAAGATACATAGAGCCCGAATAACGGGGAGCAGTCTGGATTATCAGGGCAGTCTTACCATAGACCTTGATTTAATGGATAAGTGCGGACTGTTGCCTTATGAAAAAATACTGTGCAGTAACCTGGCAAACGGCGCGCGTTTTGAGACTTACGCCATACCGGGTGCGCGAGGTTCCGGCAATATCGTCCTGAACGGTGCCGCTGCGCGTTTGGGTGGTGTGGGTGACCTTATTATTGTGATGAGCTTTACTTGGGCCGAACAAAGCGAGGCGTCCGAATGGAAGCCGAAGACGCTCGTCATGGGCGAGAATAATAAAGTAATCGACCAAAGCGGGATCGAATGATGAAAATTACCGCCGGAGAAATCGCCGAGGAACTGGGTGGCATTGTTGTCGGAGACGAGGAAACTGAGCTCTCAGGCTTTGCCCCGGCTTCGTCGGCAAAGGAAGGGGATCTTACATTTGCCGAGAATGCCGCATATTTCGGCCTCGCCGAGAAAAGCGCGGCCGCGGCGGTGTTGGTCGACCGTGATGATATTACTTCAAAAAAGGTTTTGATACAGGTGCCGAACGCCCGCGTTGCCTTCGCGCAGGTGCTGAGTATTTTTTTCCCCGAGCCTGAGTTCGAAGCCGGCGTTCACCCGACTGCCCTCGTCAGCAAGACGGCGCAAGTTGATCCGTCCGCGCACGTGGGAGCTTATTGCGTGATAAACGAAAGCGCCGTTATCGGTAAAAATTGCGTGGTTGAAGGTTCAGTCCACGTAGGGAACAATTGTATCCTGGAAGACGAAGTACACATATTCCCGCGGGTCGTCATTTATCCGAAAACGCTGATCGGTAAAAACACAAGAATCCATTCGGGCTCCGTCATCGGTGCGGACGGCTTTGGATATGTCTTCGCGGACGGCGAGCATAGGAAGGTGCCGCAAGTGGGTAACGTCGTTATCGGCGAGAGCGTGGAAATTGGCGCCGGTGTGACAATCGACAGGGGCGCCATTGGATCAACCGTTATCGGTAAAGGCACCAAGGTCGATAACATGGTACAGATAGCGCACAATGTTGTCATAGGCGAACACTGTCTATTAGTATCGCAGGTCGGGATCGCCGGTAGCACCAAGCTCGGCGATTATGTTACTCTCGCCGGGCAGGTGGGGCTGTCCGGTCATCTGAAGATAGGAAACAAGGCTATCGTCGCCGCGCAATCGGGTGTGATGAATAATATCCCGGACGGCGAAAAATGGATGGGTACACCGGCGGAGCCGGACTGGAATGCGAAGCGCCGGATACTCGCTTCCAGACAGCTGCCGGCGCTCATCAAACGCATCAGAAAGCTTGAGAACCGCGTCGAAAGCCTCGATCCCGAGGGGTCGGACAATCCATAATCCGGTGTTGCCGCCTCGAATGTTCCTTGATTAAAAACCGGATGCAGTGACGATAAACAGTATATTGAATTATCGGATTCGACACATGCAGGGGTATTGATGGACTAAAAGTATACTTTCGGCAAAAATTCCATCCAAAACCTTGCATAGTCCGACTGTTCGTGTAATGATTAGTCCGACCGGTGCAGCCGGGACAGAATGAATTCGATTTGGATGTTGACTCTCTCTCAGGGTTTGCTAACCTTTATGATCTTGATTTGGTTGAATGAAGACTTATTTACCGAAAGTTGATTTGGAAAAGCGTAAGTGGCGCGTGATTGATGCCGACGGACAACGGCTTGGGCAGTTGGCCGTGCGGGTAGCCAATGCATTGCGCGGAAAAGATAAACCGACTTACACGCCGCACATGGATACGGGGAGCTTCGTAGTCGTGATCAATGCGGAAAAGGTTGTTCTCTCAGGCAAGAAAGAACAGCAGAAACAATATATGTCCTATTCCGGTTGGAAAGGCGGCGAGAAATATACATCGGTTTCGGAACTTAGACAAAAATTCCCCGAGAGGATTATCGCGCGCGCAGTGAAGGGGATGATCCCGAAAAATCGGCTCGGCCGGCGGCTTCTCACGAAATTGAAGGTTTACCGCGGCCCCGAGCATCCGCACCAAGCACAGAGGCCGGAGCCGATGGAGGCATTAGTTTAACTCATTTTTTACTGGAGAAATATGGTAGAAGAACAGATTCAGGAATTCCTCGGTACCGGAAGAAGAAAAAACGCTGTGGCGCGTGTGCGGATTTCGCAGGGCGCAGGTAAGTTTTCGGTCAATGGCCGGCCACTGGATGATTATTTTGTAATCGAAGACCAACGGAATATTGCACTGCAACCACTTGCCGTCACTGATACGAAAACGAAGTTTGACGTCCGGATAAACGTCAAAGGCGGTGGCCTGATGGGGCAAGCGGGGGCTGTTCGACTCGGGATCGCCCGTGCGCTGCAGGAAGTCGATGCGAATTTCAGGCCGTTGCTCAAATCAAGCGGTTTCTTCACCCGTGATCCGCGGAAGAAAGAGCGTAAGAAATACGGTCAGCCCGGAGCGCGTAAGCGGTTCCAGTACAGCAAACGATAATTACAACGCTTTATCGAGCCCCGCGGAACTGTTCCGGCGGGGCTTTTTGTATTGTGCCGACATTGTTTTAAATGCCGTACCCGCGTGGATGTGTCTCACCATGTGAGGTTTGTACCGTATTGCTGAAATCCGAAATTAAGTATGTCTGAAATGAACAATAAAGATAAAGTACCTGTTGCTATTGTCGGCGCGTCCGGATACTCGGGCGAAGAATTAACTAAGTTGCTGTTGTCGCATCCGAATGCCGAAGTAACCGCGCTGACTTCAAGGAAATATGCCGGAAAGAAACTTGTGGAGGTGTTTCCGCAATTGACGCATTTTCCGCAGGCCCGGGATTTGGATTTTATTGAGCCGAATCCCGAGCTCGTCGCCAAACTGGCGGATGTCGCATTCCTCGCACTCCCACACGGTGTTGCGGCGGATATCGCCATGCCGTTGCTTGATTTGAATACTAAGATAATCGATCTCAGTGCGGATTTCAGGCTCAAGGATGCGAATGTGTATAGGGAGTTTTACGGGCGCGAGCATCCCGCGCCGAGGCTTCTTGAAGAGTCCGTTTACGGCATGCCCGAAGTGAGACGTGAAGAGCTACGGAATGCGCGGTTCGTCGCATCGCCCGGTTGTTATCCTACGAGTATTTTAATACCTGTGATACCACTGTTGCGCGCCGGCTTGATCAAAAATGAAGGTATCATCGCCGACTCTCTCAGCGGTATCACGGGGGCCGGCCGGAAGGTGGACGAAAAATTCATGTTCGTCGAATGCAATGAAAACACCAAGGCCTACGGCCTCGTGAAACACAGGCACCTCTCAGAGGTCGAACAGGAACTGTCATTTGCCGCCGGCACTAAAATTGTGGCACAGTTTACGCCTCACCTGATACCGGTCAACCGTGGTATTCTTACAACACTTTATCTGAACCCGGAGACTGATGTGCGCGCAGAGGATTCGGCCGTCGACTTCGAAAAGGAGCTCAGAGCCGCCTTCCAAGCCGCATACCCAAATGAGCCGTTTGTGAGAATACTCGAGAATGATGCATTGCCGGCGATAAAAAATGTAGTTGGAACAAACGTAATAGAATTCGCTTGGCGCGTCGACCCGCGTACCGGTCGGATGCTCATGGTAAGCGCCATCGATAACCTAGTCAAAGGCGCCGGCGGACAGGCGGTGCAGTGCTTCAATGTCATGTGCGGTTTCGAAGAAACAGCCGGACTCGTCCGATAATATCCTAATCAACCGCGCGCAGTGTATCAGGGTTGGAATTAAAAAAGGCGCACCTCTTAAACGGTGCGCCTTTTTTGTTGATCGTGAAATAATTCCGTTAATTGGCGCCTCGGCCCTTAACCCCCTTCGTTCCTTTTGCGATCTCTTTTCCCTTTGTCTTCGGCCTTAATGTACGGCATGCCCTGCCGGCTTGCCACATCTCCGAGTCTCCAATCTTGTTGAGTTCCTTGGATAACTGTTCCTGGTAGTTGGCCTTTCCGCAGGAATTAAGCACCCGGCGCGTCTCCGTACCAGATTTGACGCTCTTGTACAAATCTTTGAAGACGGGCAGGGTGGCTTTCTTGAACTTAGGCTTCCAGTCCAACGCACCCCTCTGCGCGGTGGCCGAACAATTGGCGTACATCCAGTCCATGCCGTTTTCGTCGATAAGCCTGATTAGACTCTGCGTAAGTTCCTCGACAGTCTCGTTGAATGCCTCGCTGGGGGTGTGTCCGTTTTGTCTGAGGACATCGTATTGGGCTTCCATGAGCCCCGCCAATGCGCCCATGAGAACGCCGCGCTCGCCTGTGAGGTCACTGAATACCTCGTGCTCGAACGTAGTAGGGAAGAGGTAGCCCGAGCCGATGCCTATCCCGAGCGCAATGCATCGCTCTTCGGCATGGCCGGTGGCGTCTTGGTGAACCGCGAAGCTCGAGTTGATCCCCGCGCCGGTCAGGAAATTGCGTCGAACGGAAGTGCCCGATCCCTTCGGTGCGACCATGATCACGTCGACGTCTTCCGGTGGTATGACTTTTGTCTGATCCTTGTATACAATCGAGAAACCGTGAGAGAAATACAATGCGTCGCCCGGGTTAAGGCGCTTCTTCACTGTCGGCCAAATGACTCGTTGCGCCGCGTCGGAAACCAGCATCTGAATTATCGTGCCGCGCTCAACGGCTTCTTCTATATCAAACAAAGTCTTTCCGGGCACCCACCCGTCCTTGCGCGCGCGGTCCCAGTCCTTTTTGAATTTCTTTGACTGCCCGATAATAACGTTAAATCCGTTGTCACGCAGATTAAGCGACTGCGCAGGTCCTTGAACGCCATAGCCGATTATGGCTATCGTCTCGTTCTTGAGAATCCTCCGTACTTTGGACATCGGGAACTCTTTACGAGTTACAACCTCTTCTTCAACTCCTCCAAAATTTATCCTTGCCATTTTATTCCTTCCTTATTCAAAATGGATTTATAAACTAATCAGCTTGTTCGTTTTAGGACGAACAATTACCTCATTTAATCTACATCCTAAGCTATACATGCTGCCAGTCAATACGAAAAGCCTTTAATTATGGAATCCAAGTGAGCAGTCTCGATGCGCTGATACGTGGTTATGCTAAATGACATGCGGCCCAATGCCCGGCGGCGATTTGGCGAAGGCTCGGTACTTCGATTCCACACTCGCTGGATGCATCGGGACAACGAGGATGGAATCTACACCCTGCCGGCGGTGTGATCGGAGACGGGACATCACCGGGAAGAATAATGCGGCGGCGTTTTAATTCCGGTTCAGTTGTCGGTATGGCGGATATAAGTGCCCGGGTATATGGGTGCCGTGGATTACGGAGTATGATGTCCGCCTCGGCGGATTCCACTATTTGACCCAGGTACATTACAAGAATTCGATGACTTATATGCTCAACAACCGCCAGGTCATGGGCTATGAAAAGGTACGCCAAATTATGCTCCGCTTGGATGTCGTTCAGCAGGTTGATTATCTGCGCCTGTACCGATACGTCGAGTGCGCTGACCGGTTCGTCGCAGACGATCAGCCGGGGTTCAACCGCCAGCGCCCTGGCTATCCCTATGCGCTGGCGTTGTCCGCCACTGAATTCATGAGGATAACGCGTTGCATGAGTTGGATTCAGTCCGACCGATACCAAAAGTTGCTCTACACGCTCGAGCCGCCGTCTTTTCGACCTCGCAAGTCTGTGTATCTGAAGTGCTTCTTCAATTGTCTGCTTAACGGTCATCCTCGGATTCAGTGAAGCGAATGGGTCCTGGAATATTATCTGAATATGCCGCCGTATATTACGCAATCGGCGCCCCGGGATTCGCGTGATGTCTTTTTCGTGGAACCTGATCGTGCCGGCGGTGGGTTCTATCAGTCTGACGATTGCCTGGCCAAGGGTGCTCTTACCGCATCCGCTCTCGCCTACCAGGCCTACGGTCTCTCCCGGCTTGATATGAAGGCTGACCCCGTCGACTGCCATTACATGATGTTTAATGCCGCCGAACGCCCCGCGCTTAATCGGAAAATGCACCTTCAAGTTCTCTACGTTCAGGAGTCTTTGCATCAGCTTATCATTGTGAAATGTAAACTCGAGGATTGGGATTGTTGCCTGATTTTGCATGTTCCCAAAAATGACAGCGTACCTGGCTGTTTTGATCAATTGAAGTCAGTTCCGGCGGTTTTTGCGAACAGACCGTTTGCGCCGACCGGCAACGTGGATGAAAGCTGCAGCCTGACGGCCTTTGTTCACGATCGGGGACGTTCCCGGGAATGGTTGCCAGCCGTTTCTCTGATGCGCCAAGACGCGGAACGGAACGTATAAGCGCCTGTGTATAGGGATGTGCCGGGCATGTGAGGATGTCGTGGAATGATGCGGATTCAACTATCTGTCCCGCGTACATGACCGCCACGCGGTCTGAAATCTCGCCCACTAAACCGAGGTTATGTGTAATGAGAAGGATGCTCATGCCTTCACGTTCCTTAAGCGCCTGTAATAGTTCCATTATTTGTGCCTGTATGGTTACGTCAAGCGCGGTTGTCGGCTCATCGGCGATCAGTAACTTGGGACGTGCCGCCAGGGCCATTGCGATCATTACACGTTGTTGCATCCCCCCGGAGAGTTGATGTGGATAGTCTCCGGTCCGGGATTCAGGGGCAGGTATTCCTACCTGTTTCAAGAGGCGTATGACTTCTTTATTAGACGCGTCCTTGCGCCGGTGTTGTTTGAGTGTCTCCTTTATCTGGTTGCCGATCCGAAATACCGGGTTTAGCGAAGACCCTGGTTCTTGAAATATATAACTAACCACGCCGCCGCGGATTTTGCGGAGCCTGTTCTTGGGAAGCGTAAGTACATCGTGGCCGTCCAGGTTTATCCTGCCGCCTGCGTAAACAAACGGCGGCGAAGGTAGTAGCCGCGCTATCGAGAGCGCGGTCACTGTCTTGCCACACCCGCTTTCGCCGACCAAACATAAAGTTTCACCCTCGTCCAGCGATAACGAAATATCATCTGCAATCGTCGAACGACCGGTCTCGAGTTCAATCCGAAGATTCTCAATCTCGAGCAAGCTCATTTTTTTATTAGCCTTCTCAGTCGTCGTCCAAAAAATCTAACGCCGGGATTGTCGACAGTAAAAGGTTCCATAATTAGGTGCTTCAGTTTATCGGTTCAATGAAGTCCCTGAAATTATCGGTGGTTATAACCTTTTTGCCCTCGGTAGTCAGCATGACGATCAGTGCGGCTACGTCAGGATGAGTCTCGAGAAATTCTATCCCTTTCTCCGGGTCGAGGATGCTTACCGCCGTGGCGTAACTGTCGCTAATAGTCGCGTTGGGCGCGATGATGGTAACACCGATTCGTTCGCGGAGGCCGATGCCGGTTTTTGGATTCACTATGTGGGAATACCGAACACCGTCTATCTCAACATATTGTTCGGTATCACCGGAAGTAGAGATAGCCGCATTCTTAAGGTGTATGGTTCTGGTTGTCTCGCTCGTATCGGCGTCAATGGAACGAATGCCGATTGCCCATCCTTCCTTGTTCGGTGGGGGATCAGCGAGTGCCAGGTCGCCGCCCGCTGCCACGTACGACCGATTGTAACCGAGTTCCTTCAAAACCTTCAGTGCCGCGTCGGCTGCGTAGCCCTTTGCAATGCCGCCCAGGTCGATCCGCATGTCGCACGCCTCGAGAGTGACTGTCTGATCTCGTTTGTTAAGTTTGAGCTTTTCGTATCCCGAACGTTCCATTGCCTCCTGAACCTGATTAGTTGTCGGTAGCGCCTTGGTTTTTTTTGACTCACGCCAAAGCTGAATAAGCGGGCCGATGGTGACATCGAACGCGCCATCTGTTTCCGAGGCAAGCTGTTGCGAGAATTCTAGGATATTAAACATGTCTTCGCTTACATGGACGGCTTCGCCGACAGGTTGGGCGCATAGTTTGTTGAGCTCACTTTTCGTATAGTAATCGCTCATTATCCTGTCCAGTTCCTTAACTCGCCGGAACGCCTTTTCACATGCAGAATCAGCCGCTTTCTGATCAGGAGCGTAAATTACTATCTGGAACATGGTGCCCATGTGTAGGTCGGCATTTGTAAACCGCTTCAGTTCCTTGACCGGGCCCCGGGAATCATTCCCGGCACATGCGTCGTTCTCACTTAACTGAAACGAAAAAAGCAGTATCGCTCCAAAAACATACAGTGTTCGCGTGATTCCTCGAAAAACCTTCGGCGTCATAGGTGTAGTTGTGAGTTTGGCCGTTCCTGACTGGTTCATAAGGCGATATAATGCAAATAACATTGGTTCAAGTTCAATGGAAAAGGCCGACCACAAACGGCCGGCCTTTGCAGTTTTTTTTAAACCTTACTTCGTATTATGCGAATTTATGCTTGCCGGGCATCGGTACCGGGGCGGTCTTGAGTGGACCGAATTCATACTTGTCCGGACCGAGCTTCATCTCGGAATTAATTGCGTCCTCCCATGTAAGACGCTGACCGCTATAGCAGGATTCACGCCCCATGATCGCCGTCATCGTGCTCTCGGCAACTCTCCGGGCTTCATTCAAGGGCTCGCCCGACCTAATGCTGGCAATGAGATCGGCGTGTTCCTGGACATACGGATTGGTGAAACGGCCACGGTAACGCCAGGTGTCTCCGCCTTTTACCTCAATGTACGAACAGCAGTTGCTGACGCCCTTGGTGCCGACCGCCGCCTCCGAAACGGAGTTCGAGCAGCCGTCTATTTGACGGCATTGGCTGAACATACGCGTGCCGTCAGGGTATTCATACTCAACTGCGAAGTGATCGTAAATCATGCCGTACTTCTGCTCGGTGCGTACCTGACGTCCACCCATTCCATAGGCGCGGATCGGATGCGTGCCCTTGACCCAGTTGCATACGTCCACATTATGTACGTGCTGCTCGACAATGTGATCGCCTGAAATCCATGTGAAATATAGCCAATTGCGTAACTGATACTCCATGTCTGTCCAGTCTTCACCCCTACCTCTATGCCAAAGACCGCCCTGATTCCAATATGCGCGGGTTTCGAGGATATCCCCGATCTCACCATCTTGAATGCGTTTGATCGCCTCAATGTAATTGGCTTGATGCCTGCGCTGGGTTCCGGCGACTATGCCCAGGCCCTTCTTCTTCGCGGCCTCACCGGCGGCGATGATTTTGCGGATGCCCGGCCCATCAACCGCCACGGGCTTCTCCATAAATACGTTCTTGCCGGCATCGATCGCGGCAGGCAACTGAATCGGACGAAAATGCGGCGGTGTCGCCAGAATCACATAGCTGATGTCGTCTATTGCCATCACTTTCTTGTATGCATCCCATCCGGAAAAACAGCGCTCGGCGGGAATATTGAACTTCTCTGCACCGGCTTTTGCCTTGTCTTCAAAAAGGTCCGCAACGGCGAATATCTCAACGTTCTCATCCGCGTCCTGTACATTTAACGCCGCTCCGGTGCCCCGACCGCCGCAGCCGATAAGACCGACGCGTATCTTGCTGTCCGGCGCCGCGTGTGTTGTGATCACATGCGGAAACTGAGTTGCCGCCGTAGCCGCTGCCGCTGCCATCGTCGAGTTCTTGATAAAACTCCGGCGCGTCACATTCATTTTCTCTTCTTTGGATTGTTTCATATCTTTTCTCTTCTTTCTTGTTCCAGGGTTTCTCGGTTGTTAAATCACTCTGTCTCGTGATTCCTCAATTCTATTCTCCATTGCTTATATTAGATGGATAATAAACCGATTTGTTAGAATGATTTCATTAATTCAACAAGCGCATTGATCTGCTCGTCATTAAGCTCGTCCTTGTACGGATGCATGACATCCCGGCCGTTTACCTTAAGCCCGTTCTTAATAGCGTCGAACATCTCTTCGTCATTAAGAGTGGATTTGACATCTTCGCTCGAATAATCGCGGGCCTTGAGCATCTTGCCGAGTTGCGTGTCACCTTTGCCCGACTCACCGTGGCATCCGGCGCAAAGTCTCTTGTAATCCGCCGATGCATCTATCTTGGCGCCGCCGCCGCCAAAGGATTTCATGTAATCCACAAGAGCGTTGATCTGCTCGTCATTAAGGTCGTCTTTGTACGGATGCATGACATCCCGGCCGTCGACCTCAAGCCCGTTCTTGATGGCGTCGAACATCTCTTCGTCATTCAAGGATTCTTGAATCTCCGGATCAGTGTAGTCGCGGGCCTTGAGCATCTTTCCAAGCTGTGTGTCGCCCTTGCCCGATGTACCATGGCACCCGGCGCAAAGCGACTTGTAAGTAGCTGCCGCATTATCCTTGCCTTCGGCAACAGGTTTACCCTCTCCTGCCTCAGCGGGTTCTTCACCGGCTTTGTACTGCGGCTCGGGTATCGGTTCTTTTTCAACGGTGCGAACAACGCGGAAACCTACGAAATCCGCCGCCGAAAGCCACCAAACGCTTTTCGGGCTTTGCGGGTCCAGATAATTCCATTCGTCATTCGGCGGTTGAAGAATGCGAGCCGCCGAACGCAGGAATTCAACTTCATGATACCACGATCCACCGCGAACCACGTTCGGTGAATCTTCTGCTTCCTTTTTGCACCATTCGGCAACATTCCCGGCGATATCGTATAAACCGAACTTATTGGGCTTGAGTTCCCCGACCTGATGTGTGGTGTCTTCAGCATTGTCAAAGTACCACGCATACTCGTTCGCCTTTGAAGGATCATCTCCCCAGAAAAATGCGGTGTCACTTCCGGCACGGCATGCATATTCCCATTCAGCTTCAGTCGGAAGCCGATAACGAACTCCCGTCTTAAAGCTTAACCATTTGCAATAGGCTTGAGCCGCCAACCGACTCATTCCGATTGCAGGATAACCTTTTTCACCGCGGTTCCTGTAAACTGAACCATAAGGTTTGGTCGGATGACTGTATCCGTCATTATCCACGATCCCAGTGTCTTTGCCTTCTTTTAACACCTCGCTCGAATCAACAAAGACCCAAGGCAAAAATTCAGCCCACGATATCTCATGCTTCGACATCCAGAACGGTTTGACCTCAACTTCCTTGGGCGTTAATTCATCGGGCGTCCTATTAGGTGCATCTTTGAAGCTGCCGATTGTTATCTTACCGCCGGGAATTGGAACCATCTCGAACTCGGCCGTTGTTCCCGGTATTTTTTGTTTGTAGTTTTTAAAATCAGTCGATTCTCCATCGGCAGCTATTGCGCTTACGCCGACACCTAAACCTATCATCAGTGCAATTGCACCTGATGCTGTCCTTTTTGTTCCTGAAAACATTTTCATGGGATTTGTCTTTTTTACTTTTGTCACCGCAATCTAATACCTGTTATCCGTAATTAGCTGACGTTCTTACTATACGACTTATTCATAAGTCGAAAGATAATCCATATTTTGAACTCTAACCCTAACTTGTCAATAGCAGAACGGAAACCACCAGAATAAATCCCAAAGCCGAATGCATCGTCGCAATTTGATTCAAACTATCTCCGATAAGTTGTCCTTTCACTAAGCGACCGATCCCGGCTTATATTAAAACTTTGTAATCATCGAATTACTCGTTGAAACCGGCTTGACCGATTGAAAAAATAATAAGCTCACCATAGTCAATGAATATTAAATGTTAGCAATATGGATAAATAGTATAATCAAGAAAGTTGACAATGACGAGTGTATATGTGAATATCTTTTAAATAAGACAATGAACCCATAGGCGCAACAGATGAGGACACCGAGGATCAAGGCAAGGGCAGAGGCGGCGGTATACCACTGCATCAACAGGGTAGTGGGAGGAGAGTGGCTGCTTGAGAAGGATGAGAAGGAGGTATT
>JAIPKD010000059.1 GCA_021733835.1 Verrucomicrobiota bacterium | reverse complement strand
TTGTTAATCACATCCTGTTCGTTTAATTTTATTTTTTTCATATGCCCACGATTGTGGGCGAACGGGCAGGATTTGGCCAGAATTTCTTGCCTAACCCCTTTAAACTAACTTACTTAGTTGAGCGCATTTATTGACCGTGTCCTACTACACCTTCAGGAATACTACGGTGATACGGCCAAATGCTCATCAGAGTATTCACGGGTCATTAATATGCCCTGTTCCTTGTAGCATTTCAGCATGAAATGAGTAGCCGTGGAAAGTACGCCGGGTATCGTTGCCAGTTTTTCGGAGACGAATAGTGCGGCATCCTTGAGGCTTTCGCCTTCGACTATTACAAGCAGGTCGTAGGCGCCGGACATAAGGTAGCACGAGCGCACTTCCCGGTATTTTGCAATTCGTTGCGCCAGCTTGTCGAAGCCGCCTTCGCGCTCTGGCGATATTTTGACCTCGATAACCGCGCGCACCGCATCGAGGCCGAGTTTTTCCTCATTAACTACCGCCCTGTAGGCGAGGAGAACGCCCTCGTTTTCGTACGACTCGATCTTTTTCTTTATCTCCTCGGTAGGGATGTCCAACATCCTTGACATCCGCTCCGGCGTCAGATTCGCTCTTTCTCTTATCAATTTCAGAACAGGATCCATAATAGCTTAATATAACTGAGAAGTTGCGAAAACGCACATAAATTTCGTGGGACACCCAGGAGTTCAGTATAGCTTTGGGAGTTAAGTATAGAACTCCGCGGTGATCGTAGGCGATGGGGCAAGAACTTTCGCGTCACTGGGCGGACGACAACTATAGCTTATTGTTTTGGCTGATATCGCGATCGATAGAATTCATAGCGTTTTTGAGTGTCTAATTCATGCTGCATGTCTAAATACGCGCAGCCCGGCACCTCATTTGTCTGGATTGGAATCCATTCGATCAAGTCAGAGCTGCGTTCTAATACATAGGTTTTACCGGCCAATCCAAACATTCTGAATTTGAATATCCCGGAATCGATTGAGATTGTACCTTCACCGTAATGCGGGGTCGGGTCCTGCATTACGCAGATTACTTTGGTGTCGGTATACGTTGGATTCGCAAAGAGTCCGTTAATTGCCTCGTTGCTTTCGAAAGAAGCGAATGCGCCGACGATGTTTTTCGCGGATACCACCGTAAATTCGTGTCCGCCTTGCGGAGAGAAACTCTCGCCGAAACTAAGCCGTAAAGCGCCGTTGAGCGTCAGTGTGCCGTCAACAACTAATTGACCATAACCGATCAACGGCTCGTGTCCGACAGCATGTACACGGATTGCCCCGCTGCCCTGAAGATCACAATTATTTGCCATAAGAGTGCCTTGGAGTAATTCTATGACTCCATAATTATGTAATTCGGAGTTACTGCTGAATTGTGCCTCGGTATCGGGGCCGTCTACGCGGATAGTACCGTGATTATTAATCTTAATCCCTCGCATACTCGCGTTTGCCACTATTTCAAGAACGCCGTCCTCGGCGTTGAGTAAAAGTGCGCCGGGCGCGTAGATACCACCTTCATTCCACGTAACGGTACCGTGGTTGACGAGGCGACGGTTGTACCATTGCTTCTGGCCTGTGCCGTCGATCAGAAGCGATGCGCCTTGGGCGATGACATTGGTGCCGCTGTCAAGTAGCGATCCAGAGGACCAAACCATTGATCCGTTGACAGTGAGTGTCCCGGAACCGCCAATGCGGCCTCCTTGAAACTCGAGGTTCCCGGCTTCGGTTTCGCCGTTTACAATAAAGTAGTCGTCGGTAATGATATGACGTCCCGCCCCGGTTAATACCGCGCCTGTGGAATTGGTGAACTTCCCGGAATAGTATATAATTCCGTTAGTCCCTGTCGTTAGCGTACCGGAATTGAGGGTGCCGCCGCCGAATGTCATCGTACCCGAAGAAACCTGGATATGCCCTTGATTCTCGGAGCTCTCATTAATGATCCATCCCCCGGCATCGATTTCCATATTACTGTAGTTTTTGAAAGAGCCTGCGAACAGTGTAAATTCCGCCGATGAATCGAGTTTCCGGATAGTACCGTGATTGATTATATTACCGGCTTTTAACTCGGCGTTTGCCGCTATTTCAAGAACGCCGTCCTCGGCGTTGAGTAAAAGTGCGCCGGGCGCGTAAATCCCACCTTCGTTCCATGTAACATTGCCGTGGTTGACGAGGCGACGGTTGTACCATTGCTTCTGGCCTGTGCCGTCGATCAGAAGCGATGCGCCTTGGGCGATGACATTGGTGCCGCTGTCGCGTAGCGATCCAGAGGTCCAAACCATTGATCCGTTGACAGTGAGTGTCCCGGAACCGCCGATGCCGCCTCCTTGAAACTCGAGGTCTGTTATTGTTGCGTTTGTATCAATCTCGAGAGTACCGGAATTGATTTTTACAGTGTCACCGGGTCCTGGTAAACCGGCAGGATTCCAATTATTAGTGGAAGTCCAATCAGCGGACTCGGCACCTGTAAATGTATAAGTCTCCGCCGTTGCATTTGTAGCGGCGGACAGAACTAGACCGAATACGGTCCAGGCAAGAAGTGTTGTTTTCATAGCAGTAAGATATTTTCTCACCTGTAGCAGTTTCAACATAAGATGCAAGCATAAAATGGAGTTCATTTAACTTTTCCGAGTGTACGAATGTCGAAGGCTGTAGAAGCACGAAGGGATATTATTTAGCGTTGTCGGTATCGATCAGTCTACCTGAGGCATCGATCTTGTACCGTTTACCGCGCCATTCGATGGTGTTCCCTGAAAATGCCGAGAATAGAATAATGGGTTGAATAATATCTTTAACAAGCGGCATCAAGAGATTCCACGTACGCAATCGTGAGCGGGTGATGAGCCTCTGCAAATCGCAGGCAGATACGATACGAACGAGCAAACAGGCGATTGCGATGGCCGCGGCACTAGCGCTTTGATTAACGGACAGCAACAGTAACGGCCATAGCGTTCCGTTCTGGACGCCGCTGAAGGCGTAGAGCAGGGGGCGGCTCGCGCGGATAGTCCTTGCCCAGCGCACTTGGTGTCTCCAGACTCCGGCCGGACCTGTCATAGGCGCCCTGCATTCGACCGGTACCTTGCTCAGGCGCACCTCAAGACCCGCGGCATGTACGAGCCTGCCGAGGTGGAAATCATCGGCCAGGTAATCAGCGACCGCTTCGAATCCTCCGATTTGCTCGATTGTATCGCGTCTTAATACCATCACCGCGCCGAGCGCATAGTCCTGAGACGCAAACGAAAGATTCTGTAGTACCTGCGACCAGAAGTCGCCGTTAACAGCGGCGGCCTCGAATTTCATTGGGATATTTTCGGCGTTGCCGAGGTAATAAAGGCAGTTTACTAAACCCGCACCGGTGTTGGACAACAGCGACACCGTCTGTTCGATGAGTTCCGGCGGCGCAACGACATCTGCGTCCGACACAATCAAGATATCATGTTTTGCGTGCGGTAATAGCTGGATCAGATTGGACGCCTTCGGATTCTTTCCGCGCTCGTCGTTGCATATAACGAGACTCGAATCGTGGTCTGGAAATTCGTTCATCAACTCCCGTACAACATCGCATACTGGATCATACGGATCGGCGATGCCGAAGAGGAGTTGAGTTTTCTTTGTATCATATTGTTGGAACCATGACTTCAGGCAACGCCGCGTTTCGGTGGTCTTACCTTTAAGCGGTTTCAGGACGGTGACGCATGGCAGCTGTTCGTCAACGTGCCTCCGCCGGCGCAAGCCGAAGCGCCTTCCCGCCAGCCATTGCCACAGTCCGAGGCCGATATTGAGGAGCGTCAGGAGTCCGAGTATCCACGTTGCTATGGTCGACATTTCATGAACCTGCCATTCACGGAGAAGAGCTTATCGCTTGAAGGCCTTCACCGTTCATCCTTTTAAATCTAAGGGCGCGCGGGCGGCTCGGCCCGATCTTGAATGCATGGTCGTTCTCTCGGATATCCAAACGAATGGTCTTAACTGGTTTCCCATTCGTATCCAATTCGATTGTTTTCCAATCACCATCGGGCAGGTAGATGTAAAACGCCCTATCGGAAGCGCCGGTTATAAAAACATCGATATAATCCCGCGCGGCATGGACGGTGAATACACCATTGCTCCAACGGATATTGTTTATCCGTAATGACGGCCAAGAGCGGGGTAGGACGGGATTCAATTTGAACCCGTCGAAGGTTGGTTTGAATCCGAGGAATCCGTCCAGCATGACTTGTGGAACCAGGACGCTTTCGAAGAACTCGTTGTCCATCCCGAGGCCGCCGGGCGTACCGCCGCCCTGGAGCGAGCCTTCATGGTTTTTGTAATACTCGCGGTAACCGCCCGCGTTGGCAACATCGTCGAACCACGCAATGACGGATTCGAGGCGCTCCCATGCGTTGTCGGGGCCGAGCGTGTGCAGTCTCGCCATCAAGTCGTGATACGAAAAACCGAGTACCGCACCGCCGTCCTGAACCTGACCGCCCCAAGGAATCGACTCGGGTGACGACCATGCCCAGGAATACCAGTTCGTGTTGCGCTTCGTCGTTGAGCGCGGACCGAAACGCCAATGGTAAATGTCCGACGCCTGTGAAGTATCGGATTCGACGACGCGCTCGCCGTTGATCCATGACATAATGGATTGCTCGTGCTTGGCCGTAGCGAAACCGTAATAAACGGCCTCGAGGTTGAGGAATGTTAGACCGTAGTCGTGTGGTTGTCCGTCCTTATCGATACACGCGACAAACCGCCCCGTTCGATCGTTCCAGAAAAGATTGTTTCCTGTTGCCTTGACATCCGCCGCGTGTTCGAGGAGCGTGGATGAATCGTATCCCTTTGACTCCTCGGGTATTCGCCACTCGGGATGCGCCTCGATGCCGAGCTCGATCTCGGACATGGACATCAATGCGTCATAATAGAGTATCGTGGCATAGGTGTCCAAGAAACCGAAGGGCAGTAAGTCCCAGTAATTATTACCTATGCCGCGGCCGTGTTTGATAATCTTATTTCCCGACGAATCGTACGTGAGACCGGAACGCCCGTCATGTCCGACCCAGTCCGTCCGGATCACTTTCTTCTCGAGCCCGTGATGTTGTGTCATGAGGTACTTCAAAGCCCGGCGCATACGCCCGATGTTATCCTTGAGAAAGTCGACGTCATGAGTCCAATTAAAGTAATCCGCACAGCCGTTTATGAAACACTGATTATTGATGTTATGCCGCGTGTCGTACTGTGTAAAGAATGCCTGGACGCATACCTCCGCGCCGGGCGATTTGTTCCCGAAATTGATTCGAACACGCGCGATACGCCCCTTCCATAGCGGATGCTCGTACATCGGGATCATTGTGTAATCGATTGCTCCCGCGCTTGCAGGAGTGAAATGCACGCGGCGCCGCGGCGTAAAGACGTCGTTGTCCGGCGTCGTCCACGACACATAAGGATCGGCGTCCGGGCCGAGCTTATCCGATTTCCAGCGTAATTGGAGGAACGGCGACTCGAAGGCATTGAATGTCCTGGACGGTGTAGTTATGGACGCATTGGTTTCGGTTAAACGAATATTCCAGCCGAACTCGTCGATGCCCTTGTCGACAGCGCCATGCATAGTCCAATCGTCGGGCGTATCCAAGCCCGTTTTGCGCCAGGGCGGGCCGATGGTATTCTTAAAGGAGAAATGCCAGCCGGCGGTGTCTTTGCCTTGGTTCCAAAACGGAAAGGGCCAGCCGTGTTGATGCGCTATGGACGGATGCTGATGCGTGGCGACATACCCGTTGGGATCGATAATGCGCTGTGACAATGCACGGCGCCAGGCCGCGCGGAACGAGTCTGACCTCTCGTCCTCCGTAACCGCCGGCCATAGGGAAGGGGAGGTCAGCCACTGATCCCAGAGCGTGGACTTAGGGCCGGCGCCCGGATAATGAAGTAAATAAAGCCGCTGAAGCGTCTCCATTTGCCGATCGTGTCCGGGCACAACAAACTCCGGAAAACCCGCTGGGGCGTCCTTGTCTTCGGCGGAAATAACGCAAATGCCGATGAACAGTGCGAGCGCCGGTAGAAAAAGCCTCTTCATGGGTTATTCGTTTTTCTTTGAAATCGAAGCGCCTATTGAAAATGCCTTACCGAATTTAGCGCCGGTTGCGTAATAAGACGCGGATTCGGGATCGTAGGCGAATGGCTTGAGTTTATCTATATTAACCCGCCCCCGTTCGTCCAGGACTTCTTCCAACACTTTAATATCGATGATCTTGCCGATGAACTGGGTGTGCAGTCCGATTTCAACCGTCTTGAAAAGCTCGCACTCTAATGTCACCGGGAATTCGGCTGGTATAGGTGCGTTCACAAGCTCGCTCTTCTGCGCCGTCAAACCGGCGCCTGCAAATTTATCCACCGAATGCCCCGAAACGGTACCCGCGTAGTCGGCGACGGCTGCTTGTTCGGCGCTGAGTAACGAGACCGTAAATGCCTTGTTCCGGACTATGCAATCGAAGGTATATGTGGCCTTGCGCATTGATACGGCGACACACGGCGGTGTGGAACAGCAGATACCACCCCAGGCGGCGGTCATTATGTTCGGTCTGCCGTTTATGTCGTATGCGCCGACGACGAATACCGGCGTCGGGAATACAAACGTCTTTGCTCCTATGGATGTTTTCATTTTAGCTGATACGTTGAGTTATATTATTCAAGCGCTATACTTGCGTTACGTATCAGCCTAATGCCGGCATTTCAGATGACAATATCAAAACGGTTGTTGCCGGACTTAGTGACATCAACGGTCTGCTCGATGACTTCGCCGCCGGCGGTCTTAACCCGAACCTTGTGTGTCCCATAGAATGCCTTGAACTCTAATTCGCCTTCCTCGCTTGTACGCGCACTCTCTTGCGTCCACCACTTATTTTTTATCAGTTCGTGCATTCGTTCGTACACGGGTTTGGACGACATATCCTTACGCAACCATCCGGCCGCGGCGCCCTGCCACGCGCCGTTGTCCGAGAAGTCCCACCATGTAATGGCCTGGACGGATGGATGCGAGAACAGGGTTGTATAGAACTCGGCCGTTTCCTCCGCCTGACGTTCTTCATCGGCCGGGTTTGTATCTTCCCATTCGTTGTTGACCTTGTCGCGCCCGCTCAGGATGGTGGTTTCGGTAAAATGAATAGGGAGGTTCAGTTTCGCGAATCTCCGGCATACCGACAACGTATGCTCCGGCGACCAAACGCCGCCGTGCATATGGCTTTGAATGCCGATGACGTCGAACAGACGTTTATCGTCCGAGCGCACCTGCGATAGGATGTCGTAATACTCTTGATCCGTGCGATAGTCATTTACCAGGAGTGTTGCATCCGGGCGGGCGCTGCGCGCGGTTTGCAGATGCATTTTCACATAAGGCACGGCGCCCAGCGATTGCGCCCATTCACCCATTCGCGTGCCGAACCTGCCCAGGTGAGTGGGTTCATTGACGACATCCCAGATATCGATTTGTCCCTTGAACCTTGTGACGATCTCTTCGACACGGCCTATTGAAAGCTTCTTGATCTCGGAGAAGTCCTGTGGCAGCCATGACGGGTCTGCATAATCCCATGCCAGTGGGTGTCCCTTGCGCGTGATTCCATGGTCGGCGCACCACCGAGCAGCCTTTTCCGTGTAATCATACATCGGCCTGCCTTTTTGACGTTCATAATTCCACCAGTAAAATGGGAGTGTGGCGAAATTGAACACATCCGCGAATTTACTCCGATATTCGGATTCCAATCCCTCGTCACGCAAACGATCGAAACGGAAAAAATTGCATCCGAATAAGAACGCATGCGATTGCTGCTCAACTTCCACGGTTACTCCGGCTGCAGGTTTACCCGCCTTGTCCTTGACCGATACAATACAATCGCCGCGGCGAATACGAAGAATCCTGTCATCGGCGGATTCGGATGATGAACGGTCTTGGTCTTCGGACGTTGTTTGTCCTGCTGCGCCTATGCCGCGGCTGAATAATAAAGCGGAGGCCGCAGTGGCGTTGAGTCTTATAAATTCTCGTCGGTTCATATTTCTACTTTGTTCTTGAATTATTCACTGGTTTAGGTGAACGCATTCTCCGGAAAGTACATACATGAAGCCGGTTGCTTACGTTCTATCCGTGTACGAATTATTATCGCCGTGACGCAACAATGCAATTTTTTCTTGAACCGAGGCACTCTTTGCCGGTAAAAGGCCATCTGTTTGCATTTGTTAGGAAAGCATGTAACGGGAAATACTGTTTCAGCCTAATTCTCATTGTTTTTTGCTGATCCGCCTTAGATATCTCGTAGAGATGAATATTAGTCGGAACAGGATGGTGCGGTGATTTTGATCGATCGATGATTGTGAATTTGAACCTGCCTTGTTTTGGAAAATTATAATTATGGAATCAATTCCATAGGCTTATGGAATCAATTCCATATTTTTGTTAATACAGCACGCACAATGTCGGTAAATAAGCCCTTAATACAGGCGCTAATGATAATGTTATGATATGGCATCATTATTGCTTCGATAATAGCCAAAAAATTCATGATGGAGTAATCGTAGCCGGCTTTTGCGTATTCGATGGATGCGAGAACTTAACCGTTTCTAATAATTATGAGAAAAGAAAATATAATAGCGTCTAATGCATCCGTGAAATTGAAGGATTTTCGACTAAAAAGAAGAAAAGTTTATTTACAAAGGTAATAATGAAGAAGGTAATCGTATTCACTTTATTTCTGATGTCCATGGCAGGTCAGCTGGTGTTGGCAAGCGTCGAGAACACAGACACCGGCGAGACCTTCGGCACCATACAGGCGGCCATCGACGATACCGACACCGTCGACGGGCACACCATCACCGTCGCGGCCGGGACCTACACGGGAGAGATTGTCATCGACAAGGACCTGACTATCAACGGGGCGTCGCCGGAGACCGTGATCTACGATGGAGAAACCACGAACCACATCGCGATCAGCGCCGACGGGGTGACCGTGACGGGATTGAAGGTGACGAACACCACCGCCAACAACGGCGCGATCTATATCGCAGGCGAAGAGGGGGATAAGGTCCAGAATGTCGAACTCAACAATGTAACCTGCTCAAACAACAAATACGGCATCTACATGTATCAATCCAGTGGCGCAATCGTACAGAATTGCACGGTGGAGGACTCTCACGGTGGCTACGGTATCTACAGCTCCAATTCCGATAACGTCCTGGTGGACCAATGCACGGTCTCGGGCAGCGACTATGCCGGTATTCGGATCGAGTTCGACACCAACCCGACAATCACAGGAAACACGCTCGAAGAGATCCACACCAGTATGTCCATCTATCAATCCTCGGGTGTCGAGGTGCGGGACAACACGATCTATTACCCCGATCACAGCGGCACGCAAGGCCCGACAAAGGGCATGAGTCTTATGTACAGCGATAATATTACAGTTGAGAATAATACGATTACCAACGCCTACAACTCTGTGAGTCTCTTCTATGTCGAAGAAAGTAGTATTCTAAATAATACGATCCACTCCACCAGCCCTGTGCCCATCGACGGGGACGATACCCACGGGATCAAACTTGAAAAGTCGAGCACGGTCACCGTTGACGGAAACCACCTTTCCTCGATCAAGTACCCCATCAGCTGCGAGTACCAAACCCATAACTGCACCCTCTCCAACAACACCATCGAGAACAACGCCAGGGCGGCCTTCACCTTTTCTACGGCTCAGAATCTGACCCTTCGCAACAATACGATGGACAACGCGCCGATTTATATAGACCTTGGGGCCGAAGCAGATGTCAGCAACTGGAACAGCCACGACATCGATACCTCGAACACGCTGGCCGACGGCAGCCCGGTCATTTACCTGAAGGACCAGAACGGCGCCACCGTTCCGGACAACGCGGGGGCGGTCCTGCTGGCAAATTGCACGGGAATAACCGTGGACGACCGCTCGTTCACGCGGGGTATGGTCCAGCTCGGCTTCTGTTCGGATTGCACGGTCTCGAACAACACCTTTACGGACAGCTACCGCGCCATCGATCTGGCTGAATCCGACAATTGCACCGTGGACAGCAATCTCCTGGACAACTGCAGCTACCGCGGGATCTATCTTGACAAGGCCAACGACAACGTGATCTCGAACAACCAGACGGTCAATACCGCCGAGGTCAATAGCGGCGTCGGTCTGAAAAGTGATGGTAGCAGTTTACGCAATGAGATCACGGACAATGTCATCCAGGGGTACTCGACGTTTATCGGTATCTACCTGAACGACGACAGCAATGAAGCGATCGTAACCGGCAACACGGTCTCGGATAACGGCTTTGGCATCGTACTTGCCGGATCGAACTGCCAGGTGTACGGAAATACGATCCAGAACAACCCCTCCGCCCAGGGCTACGACATGGGTACGGACAATGCCTGGAACGCGGCCTATCCCACCGGCGGCAACTACTGGAGCGACTATGCGGGCGTCGACGAGTACAGCGGCGAAAACCTGGAACAGCAGGGTGCCGACGGCATCGGCGACACGGCCTATACCAACACCACCGGGGTGACCGACAACTACCCGTTGATGGACGATCCCAACGTCAACGACGCTCCTGAAGTGGTGAGCATCAACCGCGGCGCCTCGCCCGGCACCGAACTGACCAACGCCGACAGCGTCGAGTTCGACGTCACCTTCTCCGAAGCGGTCAACGGCGTCCAGGCTGCGGACTTCGCAACGTACACCGACGGCGATGTCAGCGGCGACATTGCGATCACTGCGGGCGCGGCCGGCGATGCGACCTACACCGTGACCGTCTCCAACATCACCGGCGAGGGTGCCCTCCGTCTCGACCTCACCGACGACGACGGTATCATCAGTGCGGACACCGCGACGCCCCTGGGCGGCGAGGGTACAACCGGTGAGGGCGACGGCAGCCACACCGGCGATCAGAGCTACACCGTCGACGGCACCGAGGTCTGGTACGGCGATGCCGTACGCTTCTCGGTCCCGGCGCCGACCGTTCTGCTTCAGATGCCACGCACGCAGCGCAGCACCACAAATACCACCCCGGACTTCACCTGGAGCGGCAGCGCGACCAGAACCGAGAATTACACACTCTATGTCGGAACCACCCCGGACGTCTACGCAACCGGCACGGCCTACGACCTTGGCGACGCCCAATCGTTCAGCCTGCCGGACGCCCTGACCCCGGGTACCACCTACTACTGGGGCATCGAACTCACTGATGATGTGGGCAGTGTGCAGTCGGCTGTCCAGCCGCTGGCCGTGCTGAACGAGAACCAGGGCGGACGCATCACCTCCGGCATCGACAACGCCAACCCGGTGAGCAACTCCGTTGGCGGCCCGGTCGACATCCGGCTGGCAGATATAGACGGCGACGGCGATCTGGATATCGTCGCCGCCTCCCGTCCGGACAACGCGATTCTGTGGTACGAAAACACCGACGGCGCCGGAACCTTTGGTCCTGCACAGACCATCACCACCAACGCAGTGGGAGCTACCCGGGTGCAGGTCGGCGACCTGGACGGGGACGGCGACCTCGATGTGGCCTCCGCCTCCGCGGGCGACGACACCATCGCCTGGTACGCCAACGACGGCGCCGGCAGCTTTGGCGCACAGCAGGCCATCACCAGCAATGCGGCCGGCGCGCGGGGTATGGTTCTCTCTGATCTTGACGGCGACGGCGATCTGGATGTGGTCACCGCTTCGTTCTACGACGACACCATCGCCTGGCACGAGAACCAGGGCGGCGGCAGCTTCAGCGAACGCAAGGTGGTCAGCGCCAGCAGCCTGAGCGGTCCCGTGGCCGTGAACGCGGCAGACCTCAACGGCGACGGGGCACCGGACATCGTCGCCTTCTCCAAGATGGACGGCCGCCTCGTCTGGTATCCCAACAGCGGCGCGGGCAGCTTCGGTGCCGAACAGGCGGTGGATGCGGTGGGGCACCATCATACAGACAACATCGAAGCCGCGGATATGGACGGGGACGGTGATCTCGATCTGCTCTTCAGTGGATGGTATGAAGTGGTTTGGCATGAAAACACCGACGGCTCGGGCAGTTTCAGCGCCGAGCACACGGTCTGGCAACCCGATCAGGTTCCTCCTGACGGCGGAAGCGCCGACAAGGCGGTGGCCGCCGATCTGGACGGCGACGGCGATCTGGATGTCCTCTCCTGCGGAAACGTAGGGCAGCTCAACGGGATGTGGTGGCACAGAAACAACGGTACGGGGAGCTTCGAATCACATGAGGAAGTGGTCTATTACGGCATTTTAGGCACCCGCGCTGTCATGCGCTCCGGGGACATCGACGGAGACGGCGACCTCGATGTGGTCTCCGCCTGCCGCGTGGGCCGGCGTATCGACTGGTTCGAAAACCGTTACGGTGCAGAGCCATTCGCGGTGGACGGGGTACCCAACCAGACGGCCAACGCGGGAATCGCCTACACGCACACGATTGGCGAGGACGCCTTTGACGATCTCGACGACGGTGACACCCTTGCCTATTCCGCCGCCCTGGCGGACGGATCACCGCTGCCTTCATGGTTGAGCTTTGCCGGCGATACCTTCAGCGGCACGCCGGGGCTGGGTGATGTTGCCGACCTCGAGATCGAGGTCACCGCCGAAGACACGACCGGCACCACGGGCAGCGACACCTTCAGCTTGGCGGTCATCGACGCCTCCGGCGCACCGGCCACGCAGGTCACCCACACCGGCGACAGCGGCGTCGGCTCCCTGCGCCAGGTCATCGCGGACGCCGCCGCGGGCGATACCGTCACCTTTGCCCCCGAACTCGGCGGCAATACCATCACCCTCACCTCCAGCGCAATATCCGCAGGCGCGCCCGCCATTCAGATCGACAAAAGCCTGACCCTCGACGGCGACCTGGATGACGACGGCACCCCCGACGTCACCGTGAGCGGTAACGGGGCGTACGCGCACTTCCTGATTGATGACGGCGATGCATCCTATTCTGACGTTGTCATCGATGGCCTCGTGCTGACCGACGGCTGGGTGGACAGCAGGTTCTCGGATTACGGACCGGTCACCACCTACGAGGATCTGGAGATACGCAACTGCGTTATCAAGGATTCGTCTGCCATGCCAGCCGGTGCTGCTATTGCCCACGACGGCGAAACCGTCCTGCGCGGCTGTGAGGTGAAAAATAATATGCTGCGCCATCAGTTACCTCAATCCGGTACGCTTACCTTCATGGGTACCGGCGCCGAGGTGGTAGACTGCGACATTCACGGCAACAGCGGCTATTTCGTTTACGGAGGCGGTATCAGCGCCCTCCACTGCGACCTCACGGTTCGGAACACGAGCATCCGCAATAATATCGGGAAGTTTGGGGAGCAGAAGTACCTCGACCCCGCCCTGGATGCCAGTGGTGGCGGCGGCATTTATTACAACGATGCGGACGGCGACCTCGTCATCGAGGACTCAACCATCTCGGGCAACATGGTGACGGCGGGAACAGGAGGTGGCGTCCTTGTTATACACGCGGCCGCTGTAACGGTCCGCGACAGCCGCATCACGCGCAACCATGCGCTCGGCAGCGGCGGACTGAGAGTCGCGGGGGGCAATCTGACAGTGGAGCGCTCCATCATTAGCGGCAATACCTGCGGTACGGTCCAGGCCGCGAAGTGGGGCGGCGGAAACAGGGACTATTACGGCGCCGGCATCTGGCTGGACAATGTCGCCACCGCCACCATCGACGCCTGCACCATCAGCGACAATATGGCCCCCGAATATACCGGTGTGGAGGAATCGCCGGCCAATCCGAAGTATTACCAGCCGGATATCACGGGTTACACTGGCGGCGGTTCCGGCATCTATGCCGACGGCGTCTCGCTCACGCTGCGCAACAGCACGATCTCCGGCAACACCACCTACGCCGGGCTCGGCGCCGTCCACCGCGCCGACACGGGTAGCCTACCGGTGTACAACATCGCCACGCCCACCCCCGGCGGCCTGTACCTGGAGAGCGGCGACGCCCTCATCCGGAACTGCACCTTCTTCGAGAACGCTGGCGGTGGCGTGATCGTGAAAAGCGGCACAAGTACCATCGAAAGCTCGATTTTCAGCGGTAATATCCAGAGTGACGTTGGCGATGCCTATGCCGTGGACCTCGTCAACAGCGGCGGCACGATTGTGGCAAGCAACTCGCTCGTCGAGATTGCGACCGGCGGCCACGGGCTAACCGACGGCACGGGCGGCAATATCGTCGGTGCCGATCCGCTGCTCGGCCCGCTGGCCGACAACGGCGGCCCGACACGCACCCGCGCCCTGCTTGAAGGCAGCCCGGCCATCGACGCGGGCAGCAATGCTGCGGGAACGACTTATGATCAGCGAGGGACAAACTATTATCGCACACGCCATGAAGGCACAGATATGGGTGCATTCGAAGTCCAAGCAGTTCCGCAATTACCCGAGGTGGCCGATCAGGAAGCCGATGAAGATGTTGCGTATAGCTATATATTCCCCGAAGGCGGCTTCGACAATCTGGATATCGACGAACAACTGATTTACATCGCCACACTTGGGGATGATTCAGACCTGCCGGACTGGCTCTCATTTGATCCCGACACCCGTACGTTTAGTGGTACTCCCGCAGACACAGACGGCGGCACCATTACTATCAAGGTCACCGCCACCGACCTGCGCGGCGTATCCGCTTCCAGCACATTCGATCTGACTGTTGAAAACATAAATGATGATCCTACGATCACCGGCCTGCCGAGCGATATTGTTGTCACCGAGGATCAACCATCGAATGTCGATCTATCGGCCACAACCTTTGCAGATGAGGACTCCGCCGACAACGCTGTCACTTTGACACTCCAAGCCGATGCCGGCGCGCTCACTGCCGGCGCCGGCGGTGGCGTGACCGTAAGCGGATCGGGTACCGCGGTAATTACCCTAAACGGCACTGCGCCCGGCATCGATACCTACCTCAACACCCCATCGAACATCCAGTACACCGGCGCTCAGGATGCAAACGGTGACAACGCCGCCATGCTAACCCTCACTGCCAACGACAACGGCCACACCGGCACTGGCGGCGGCAGCGATGTCGCTCTCGGCGCAATTAATATCGACATTACACCGGTCAACGACGCACCGGTCATAGGCAATCTGGACGGCGACTCCGTTTCGTTTATAGTGGCAGTTAGTACGCCTGTGTTTGTTGATCAAAACGTTGATGCAGTTATTACAGATGTGGATAATACTGATTTTAACGGTGGGTATTTGATTATTGCCGACGCGGGCGGCGCGGTTGCCAACAACGGGACGTTCTCGCTGGATGGCGCCACTGCCACCGCCGGCGGGGACGCCATGCTCACTGCCGGAGAAACCGTCTCGGTAGGCGGTTTCGCCATCGGCACGGTTCACGCCACCGACGAGGGCCAGGCCGGAAAAGACCTGCGCATCGACTTCACTACCGCGGACGCCACACCCGCCGCCGTTCAGGCGCTGATCCGAAACATCCGCTACACCGCGCCTGACACCGTAGGTAACCGATTATTCAGAGTTACGGTCAGCGACGGGACGGATGCTTCTACGGCTGCAGTTATTACTCTTGAAGGAGACCCCAATCTACCCCCTGCGCCTCAAGGCTCAGGAACTGAAGAAGACAAATACCAAATCGACAGTCTAGCGGATCTGCAGTGGCTTAGCGCTAATCCGGGCGAAGCGAATCATTGGGATGATTGTTTTATTCAAACCGCCGATATCGATGCGTCAGCTACTCGGTATTGGGATGATTCGGACGACGACGGTGACGGGAATCCCTATAACGATATAAATGATGAAACAGACGCAGGCAACAACGATGGATTTTCACCCATAGGCAACGCTATAACGAAATTCACGGGCTCATACGACGGGCAGGGGCATACCATCAACGGACTATTTATTGATAGTAGCACGACTGATTATATTGGATTATTTGGTTACACAGATGGCGCTTTACTTAATAGTCTTGGTGTTACCGATGCGAACTATACCGGAAATAGATATGTCGGCGGGCTGGTTGGTAATCAGTCGAACGATTCCGTCATAAATAATTGCTATACAAGCGGTGATGTGAATGCTTTTAACAGTGCCGGTGGTCTGGCGGCGGTAAATCAAAATTCCACCATTAGCAATTGTTATAGTCGTACGGCGGTTACGATTAGAGATGAGAATGCCCCGGATTCATTTGCTGGCGCGTTTTGTGGTCATAATTGGAATGGCACAATAAAATTCAGCTATAGCATAGGGGACGTATATGGTACTTCGGATAATACAAGGGGATTTGTCGGAACTGAAAGTGGAACTAATATCTATGACTCCAACTTTTTTGACTCGGAAGCGTCCAACCAAACAAGCGCTATCGGAGCCACCTCCAAAACGACCACGGATATGATGTCTACGGCGACCTTTACCGATGCGGCGAACGGTTTAACAACAACCTGGGATTTCCTTGGTGATCCCTATGATGACACGGCTACAAACGACTTTTGGAATATCAGTGACAGTGTTTGCCGCCCATACTTGGCGTGGCAGTCGGTTAATAATACGCCTATAGTCGCCAATCCTATCGGCGATACAAACGCTATTGAAGATATTTCATACAGCTTCACATTTGCAGCTGATACATTCAGTGATGAATACGGCGATACCTTGAACTATTCGGCTGCGTTGGACGACAATTCGAATTTGCCCGCCTGGCTATCGTTCAATGCGGACACACGTGAGTTTAGCGGGATACCCAGCAATGATGATGTGGGTACGCTATCAATCAAGGTTACCGCCGATGACGGTAACGGCGGTACGGTTAGCGACACCTTCGACCTTACAATCGATGCCGTTAATGACGATCCGATAATGACCAACCTGCCCAGTGATATTAATGCCATCGAGGACTTGGCGTCCAATGTGGACCTGTCCAGTGCAACGTTCATTGACGTGGATTCCGGCACTAACAGCGTCATGTTAACTCTTGCGGCTGATTCAGGTACGCTCAACGGTATTGATGGTGGTGGTGTGAGTGTTACCGGCGCCGGGACATCATCAATTACCCTAACCGGTTCGAAAGCTAATATTAACAATTATCTTGATAATAATTCAAATATTCAGTATACAGGTGCGCATAATATCAGTGGCAACGATGCAGCAGTAATTTCCATTACAGCCAATGATAATGGTCATACCGGAACAGGCGGTGGTATGAGTGTAAACATCGGCGCTGTAAAGGTGGATATCTCCCCAGTCAATGATGAACCGCAGATTAATCCGATTGCTGGACAGACTGTGAACGAGCAGACGATGCTCACATTCACCGTCGCGGCTACGGACGTGGATGAACCAGCGCAGACATTGACCTACGGTCTTAGCGAAGGCGCGCCTACAGGCGCTGTGATCGATCCGGACACCGGCGAGTTTACATGGACGCCGACAGAGGCGCAGGGGCCGTCTACGAACAGCGTAACGATCAAGGTGACGGACGACGGCGAGCCGGTCCTCAGTGATTCGGTCACGTTCGAGGTGGTCGTCAGCGAGGTCAACGAGGCGCCGGAGATTGAGCCGGTTTCAGACCAAACCGTTGACGAGCAGACGATGCTCACATTCACCGCTGCGGCTACGGATGTAGATGAACCATCGCAGACGTTAACCTTTGGTCTTGGCGAAGGCGCGCCTACAGGTGCTGTGATCGATCCGGACACCGGCGAGTTTACATGGACGCCGACAGAGGCGCAGGGGCCGTCTACGAACAGCGTAACGATCAAGGTGACGGACGACGGCGAGCCGGTCC